>JAZKEN010000036.1:13220-37609 GCA_040387035.1 Pseudomonadota bacterium
AATGGCGGATTCTTCCATGAAGGCGCGGCTTTGCCTTGGTAAATCTAACGTTGCCAAGACGCATCATAAATTCAACATCCACAGAAAGTAATTAAAAAAGGACATGTAAATGCAAGACTTATCCAAAATTGGCCATGTATCCGATATTCAGATTGATCAAGGCAGGACGCTGCGTTTTTTAAAAGCAGGCACGGGTAGTCCGTTGATTTTGCTGCATACCATTCGCACGCAACTGGATTATTTTGAAGAGGTAATTCCCCTGCTTGCGCAGCATTACACGGTATATGCAGTTGATCTACCTGGGCATGGCTATTCATCAATCGATACCAAGGCCAATTACGATGAGCCCTATTTACGTAGCGCTGTCATTGCTTTTATAGAGAAGCTTGATTTGCGGGATGTAACCTTGGTAGGCGAATCTATTGGTGCAGTGTTAGCACTTACCGTTGCCAGCGCATTGCCTGAGCGCATAAAGGCTGTAGTTTCATCCAACACTTACGATTACGACACGCGCTATGCAGATGGCGTGCGCCGTGGCAATTTTATTGCCAACTTTATCCTTGGTCAGTTTGCCATCCCATTCATCGGTGCGGTGTGTGCGGCGGTGGAAAATAAGCCGCTGCTGGGCCTAATCATGCGAGGCGGATTGCATATAAGGCGCTGGATGCCTAACCCATTACTCACTGAACTCAATCGCGCCGGATATCGCAAAGGCTTTCGCTATGTAGAACGCAATGTTTTCGCCAACTGGCGCTCATGGGGCAAGGCGCGAGCGATGTATGCGGGGGTAAAGGCGCCAGTCAACCTTATATACGGCGAGCATGATTGGTCTACCTTGGATGAACGCAAACGCACGGCAAAAGAACTAGGTGGGCTACAGATAAACACTGTAGCGAATACTGGGCATTTTGCATTTGTGGATAACCCACGCAAATTGGCCGAACTTGTATTGGCCACTCACTAACTGGGAGCGTTAAAAGTTATGTCAAACAAAATCGCTTATCGCTATCGTACCGTGCTGTTTGCCCTTATTATGTCGGCCAGCACGGCCATGATCGTCTCTGGCATCATCATCTACACGCACACCAAGTCACATGCACACTTTATCGCACAGTGGCTTGGTGCGTTTACAACAGCATGGCCGATCGTGTTTATCGCCATCTTAATCATTGCGCCTATGGTGAATAGGCTATTAAACCTAATCGTTGAAAACCAGCCTTAAATTTTACTTAAATGAGCCTGTTACTTTTTGGTAGCCGGCTTCATTGGAATCACCGAACTGGAAGGCACGACGACGTCTTTGCTTTTTTTGGGCTTTTTGCTTTCTTTGTTACTTTTAATCTGACCTTTTGCCATGATGTTTCTCCTACTTGAATAATAATCGCTTCATCATAGGCTGATGGCACAATATAGGTGGATTATTTTCAATTCATTTTGCGTAAAGGCGCCTGCTCTCTTAGCCTCTCGGCAAGCGCTTTAGAAGCCTCTTTACGCTGTTCGGCATAGCGCAAAATGTTTTCCAGCTGCGCGGCAGATGGTAACTTGGGGTCAGTGGGTAACTGCGATAATCGCTCAAAGCTTTGTTCATATGGCTCGCTGATGGAGTAGTCAATCTTGCCTGCCAACTCATCAAAGCTCACTTTGCCCTGTTTGCCTTCATGCATAATTTCCAGCCAGGAGCGATTGATGGCTTGATCTTGATACAGAAAGGCGCTGATCTGGCTGCGCAGTAACAGCTCATCACTCCAGCGGTAAGTGGGGGGCGGAATGTTTTTAAACAATAAAACGCTGGCTAATATAGTGGTTAGAGCCGCTCCCGCACTGTATTTCAAGGGCATGCTACGGGCAGTGATGGTCTGCGAAAAAATAATACTCGCTAACAGCCCAGTGATAAATCCACCAATATGCGCTGCATTATCAATGCCCGGAATCACAAAGCCCAGCACAACGGTGAGTAGCGCAAATGCGCAACCACCACCGAATAGCCAACGGAATTCATAGGCATGAATGGCGGCGCGTTCACGCCACAAAAAAACCAGCACCGCGGCATATACCCCAAAAATCGCGCCTGATGCACCACCAGAAACGGCTGAATTGCCCTGCACCACCAGCGATAGCAAATTGCCACCCAGACCACTTAATAAGTAAATCGCCAGGAAGCGCGCGTGGCCGTACATACGTTCGGCCAGTTGACCGGAATCCCACAGCGCAAAACAATTAAGCGCCAAGTGCATGGCACCAAAATGCAAAAACATGGCGCTACCTAATCGCCACCATTCTCCATCTTGCGTGGCTGGGCCAAAGTTAGCACCCCAAGTCAGCTGAATGCCATTGGGCGAATGCCAAAAACCGGCGCCGCCCACTAGCATGGCGGCAAAAACAATCACATTGATGGCTATTAAAAGTTGGGTTAGCCTTACATTAGGCAGGCGTTGTTTTAAAATTTGATGAAAAGATTGCAATACTAATCCAATAAATTAACGATTTAATAATGACCATTTTTACGCCGGTAAATGCGTTTTAAACAGCATATAGCAGTTTAATTTAATATGAATGACAAATCGGTTGAATTAGCAATATTTCGCTCTACAATAGCTTGAATCTATTTTTAATTGAAGGAAAACTGCCATGCTAGCCATGTTTGATGCCGTCATTTTGCCACTGCTTCATACCTTAAAAAGTTTAAGCCATATTTTAAAAAAGGGCGAAGAATATGCTGACGCTAAAAAGATTGAGCATGCTGTTTTACTGAATGCACGCCTATTCCCCGATATGTACCCACTGATCAGGCAGGTGCAAATCGCCACCGATATGAGCAAGGGCGCTGCGGCAAGGCTTGCCGGCGTTGAAGTACCCAAATTTGAAGACGATGAGACCACATTTGAACAATTACAGGCGCGCATTGCCAAAACCATTGCGTTTATTGAGACCATCACGCCTGCGCAATTAACGGATGCCGCAACCCGCGAAGTGACGATTGCCGTGCGCAAAATCGAGCTGAAATTTAGCGGGCAGGATTACTTGCTGAAATGGGTGATGCCAAACGTTTATTTTCATGTCACCACCGCTTACAATATCTTGCGCCACAACGGTGTTGAGCTGGGCAAACCGGATTTTTTAAGAATTAAGTCTTAACTAGTGTGTCTTTACTCTGCAACTCAATTGAGCAATCTGCAAAGGTGAAAAACGTGTCTAAACTTAAGCTTAAAATTGGCATGGTTTTATTGCTAATAGTGGCGGCGATTATTTATTTTTTCTATGCAAAACCCGGCTTAATACCAACAGCTAGCTTAAGCCCGGCACAAGAGCAGTTAGCCAGGATGGGCGATAAATGCCTGGACTTTGGTGAAAGGGCGGTTGCCAATGATGTGCCGATTATTGAGTTTCAAATGCTGGTGCGCCTGGCCAAGAAAACCAATGTGGTTGAAAGGTGCATGACGGATAACGGTTATAAGCAAAACCCTGCCTGGCTGCAATACGCGCAGCCTATCGCAGCCGATCAGGCCGCCAAGAATAAAACTTCCGCCAGCGAAGCTCTGACCAGCCTGAGCAGGGCAGATATGCAGGTATTTACGCCAGTGGCGAACCGCCCGGATTACTGGCTTAAAAACTAAGCAGCCACTTAAACTGTCTACCCGTTTACGATTCGGTTCCTGCCTGTTTGCTTGGCAAGATACAGCCGACTGTCTACTTCGTGAATAAAGGCCAAGGCTTCGTCCTCTACCGTTGGGATAATCGTACCCACACCCAGGCTAATGGTTAATACCGGGCTGACTTGAGAATTTGCATGCAAAATCTGTTCATTAAAAATCATTTGATGACAGCGTTCAGCCACCTTATTCGCCGCAGCGGCATCGGTTTCCGGTAGTACCAGCACAAACTCCTCACCGCCGAAACGCACACAGAAATCGCGCGAGCGGGTCGCAGCGCTGTTCAGTATCTGCGCCACTCGTTTCAGGCAATCATCACCCTGAATATGCCCGTAGTGGTCGTTGTATTGTTTAAAGTAATCGATATCCACCATAATCAAGGAAAGCGGCTGGCTATTGCGGCGCGAGTTCAGCCACTCTACTTCCAGCACAGAATCGAACATGCGGCGGTTGGCAACACCTGTCAACCCGTCCTTGAACGATAGCTCTTCCAGTTTTTTTTGCAGCGTGATTAATTTTTCTTCGGTTTTTTTACGCTCGCTGATATCAAACATAAAGCCGATCAGCGCATTTGCCGTGCCATCTGCGTTGCGCACCACATGCACCACATCGCGAATCCACACATAATCACCATCTTTAGTCATGGCGCGGTAATCCGCCTCATGATCTTCACCTTCTATGGATTTTGCAATGCAATAGTCCACCACCCAGGCCTTGTCTTCGGGATGCATCCTGTCCACCCAGTCCTGCGAGCTGGCCCAGCTTGCTTGCGGCCATCCCAACACTTTTTCAATTTGCGGCCCTATGTATTCAAACTTCATGGTAGCCCAGTCCAGTTTCCACGGAATCGCTTTGGTCGACTCCAATAAGGTTTTATAAACAGCATTATCGGCTTCTGTAAGCACGGGTTCGAAGGGTTGTGTTGAGTCTTTCATTACTGTGGTTCCATGGTTTGATATTCAATCGTACCCTATTGTCTCATGTGCGCTAATGTTTTTTAAGCGATAGATTTGAGCATGCACCAGCATTTGCATTTTAGGGTTTACAATTGGCCATCAAGGCACACAATGGAGATAGCGATGGAACCAACAATGCATACAATCAATAACCTGTTTTCGCAACTGGGCCTGCCTGCGGATGATGCAGCGATAGAAAGTTTTATCAAAAGCCACCGCCCACTAGCAGGCAAGCAGTCGCTGTCACAAGCGCCATTCTGGACACCCGCGCAGGCCGCCTTTTTATGTGAAGAAATCATCAATGATGCCGACTGGGCAGAAGTGATTGACCAGCTCAACGCCATGTTGCATGCCAGCAATTAAAAAAAGCGGCACAATTCTAATAATAAATTCCAGTCTAATAATAAATTCCAGGCAAAAAAATAAGCACTCATAGCCAATTTAAAGTGGGTGCATTCCTACCTTAATTTCAGATTAAACCTATGTTGTTGATGATCAATCAACTATTAAATGGGTCTTCACATTTTATTAATGAAAGAAGACTCACATGAACAAATTAATTTCTACATTGTTTGCAACGGCGTTAACAATCGGTTCGGCATCTGCATTTGCCGCTACCAGCCCGGATAATAAAGATGATGCCAGCACTTTAGGCACTTCTGAATCGCCACAAGTGCAACAACAGCAAAACCGCACTGATAAAGGCCCCAATGATGTTTATCAAAATGCGCCATCAGATGACTCTAGCAATCTTGGTAATTCAGAATCGCCCCAGGTGAAACAACAGCAAGACCGTACGGATAAAGGTCCTGCTCAAGACGTGAAAGCCCGTAATGCTCAAAAGAACAAGGTTTTGAAAACTAAAGAAGAAAACCATGGCACGACAAAAGGCAATAAGGTCCAACCTACAGAGCCTGAAACTGCAGCGCCGGTTACAAAATAATTACTATTGAAGCGTTAAGGGTGGATAATAAAATATCCACCCTTTTTTTTGAGGCTGTTTATGCATAAAATCATCGCTTTAGCTTTTTTAACTATTGCCACATCTGCCCAGTCGGCAGAAACAAATATGCGCCCGGGTTTATGGGAAATCGCAACCACATCGGATTTGTTATTGCTGGTTCCGCACATCCCAGCAGAGCAAATGCAAAGCATTAAAGACCTGGCGACTGAATATGGTTTTGAAGTGCCGCCGATTGAAAATGGCGCTGCCATATCCAAAGCCTGCATCACACCAGAAATGGCCAGCCAAAAATCGCCACCCATTTTTGCCCAGAATCAATTAGGTTGCGTCACCAAAAACTCAACACGCACCGGCAATAACTACCAAATGGATTTTGTATGCGAAAGCGCAGATCTAAAGGGCACAGGATCTGCAGAAGGATCCATTGTTAGCGCAGAAAGTTTCACCGGAAAAACCAGATTCAATGGTTCCGCACAAGGCAATGTTGTGAACGAACAGGCTGATATCAGCGGCAAATGGATTAGCGCAAGTTGTGGCGATACAAAGCCGCTATAATATAAATTCATTACAAGGAGTGACTGCCATGGCTGAGCCCGAATTAAAAAAGATTAAGTTTGAAGAGCATGTAGATGCGGTTGAAAAGCATAAACAGTTGCTAGAAAAATTGCATCTTGATTCCAATACGCATCTGGATGAAGTGAATAATTCTTTGCAGCGGTTAACGCTTACGCTTGAAGAGTACCTGAAGGTAATCGGTATTCCGTAAGTGATTTATCGTTTATTAAAGGTAAACTGAAATTGGTGGTGAAGTTTCAAGCGCTACTAAGACGATATTCCAAGTCAGGTATCGATCAAGTATTTACATTGACTTGATTGAAAGCACTTAAGCAATTAGTGCCAGTCGGACCTTCTGACGTCTTTTTTTATATTTTTCTCTTGCAATAAAACCCTGCTAATCACATTGGCTGGCAAGCCTGCTTTCGTCATCATGCGTTTTGCTTCATCTTGCCCCCTAAACCTGCTCATGATTAAACCTTTGTTTACTACGTGTGCAAACAGCACGTTTGTTCTTTTTTTCACAATGACTTTCTATTAATAACTGGTTCAATGTCCGCTATTCGGGGTAGTCCGTTTTGCGAATATTATTCGGCTCATACAACACTCGGTGGATGACTTTGGGAGAGATGCCGGCTTTTGTCAGCATCCGCCTTGCTAGCTGAAACTCCTTATTTGACACAAGTTTTATACCAACCCTGACTAGATTTTCGGAATTTTTATCAACTCGAGCAAACACGTTACTCCCCAATCTATATTTCAACGTTTAGAATAGTATTTATAATATTGAAGATTAACTCTGTGCTTTAACTAACATAGTAAAAATTTGTTATGCGCCCTACAAATAGTGGGGTTTTAAATTAATTGGTTTAAGTAGTTTGCCAGAATTGAACGCGCAAAGATTTCAGTCCAAGATGAGCCAGTCCAAGATGAATCAAATGCTGCGGACAAAGTAAATGTAACCATAAAAAAAGCCCACTCATTACTGAGCGGGCTTTTTAATTCGGTACTGCGAATGACTTGTTCGACTTACTTATTCATTACGTACATCGTTACTTCAAAGCCAAAACGCATTTCTGTAGCTGCTGGTGTTGTCCACATGATAGTGATCCTTTAAGTTAATTAGTAAGTTTGATTGAGTGTTACAAGTTCGCCTTGCATGTTTCACATGATACGCAAGGTGCAGAATTTCACACTATGCGCATCGCGCAATAATCACTAATGAAATTACTTAAATTTAACTGCCTTCTTTACTACCGCTGTTAGAAACAGCGAGCATAATGCCGATGCCAACGGCAATGACCACGCCAATTAAAGTCCATGTCGTGCCGACATCGGCAAGTACGCCCAGCTTCCAAAGTGCAGCAAGAATACCACCGACTAAGATAAAGTAACCGACCAGAAACATACCCGTCCACTTCATGTGTAACCTCCTGTTGTTAATGCTTTTGATGCCTGCAAATCTTCATCACGGTGTCACCGAAACGCTAAATTAATAACAAATCGATCGCGTGCGGGCTAGGTTTTTATTACTTATATTCTATTACTAAGGCTTTATCTTAGGGTTTATGTTTAGAATTCGCTACTTTTTTCTTGGTAAAACGATGCCATCCCGGCAGGTTATTCAAGCTCAGCATGCCAACTATCAATATGGCGCAAAGACCGGCCAATATATACATGCCGAATGCACTGGCCATGCCAACCGCGGCCGTTGCCCACAAGGTAGCCGCTGTGGTTAATCCTTGCACACGGCCGCGCACTTGCAAAATAACGCCCGCACCAATAAAACCGATACCTGTCACCACTTGTGCAGCAATTCTTGTAGGGTCACCCAAAGTCTGCTGCGATATGATGCTAAAAGCACATGACCCTACTGCAACCGCCATATAGGTCCTAAGTCCTGCATCTTGGTCATTGTTTTCGCGTTCCCAGCCAATCATCCCCCCCAGCAAAGCGGAATAGATGATTCGCAAGGCCAGCATTAATTCATTTTGCCAATCCATTTCAGTTTCCTATCATCGCGAAAGCTTTTCTCATCACAATTGGGTTCAGTCAGTAACCAAAGGCAAACCCATATCCATCCTTGCCAGGCGCTGGGCCATTTTTATAGTGGATTCGCTAAAATTCTCTATAGCCGTATCAGCCAAAGAGATTTGTTTATATTTTTCATAAGCCTCTTCAAACGAAGACTCTTGAATAAAGGCAATCAGCTGTAAGTAGCGATCACGCTGTTTAGTATGCTCAGTTCCTACCTGCTTACAATACATATTTTCCAAATGCATGGATAGATAGGCAATAAATTCAAGCTCAAAACTATTCTGAATCTGCATCTTGGATCGTAAACCTATTTACCCAAATCCACACCCAACAGGTCGTAGATGAGCTCTAACCTCACAATGGGACTATCTAGCTGCATCAGGCGCTGTTTCTGCAGCAAAGGCAAATCTAACAGTTCAAGCCAACGGTTGGCCACCCAGGCAGCGTCATTAAATCGATACGGCTCAATAATCGGGATATCGGGTGGCAACACGCCCTGGCTGGGCAAAGACTCCAGCAATCGCTGCAAGCTGGTGCTGATGATTTTTAAGTCCTCAGGAACCGGCAACTCGATATCATTCGCGATATCACTCACGTCACCAATCACCAATCCATCTGCTTGCTGTGTAAACGAGCTAACCTTCACTCTGTGCTGTCCGACACAGCGGATCGTCATCAGGCCAACCGTGGTGACATCAGCATCAGTAATATTTACCAATGTGCCAATACTGGCAAATGGAAAATGGCCTTCCAGCTTGGCTTCCTGCTCCGGCAAAACTGTTACGACTGCGAACGATGACTGGTTTTTGAGGCAGTTTGTAACCATATCCAGATACCTGGCTTCAAATATTTGCAGTGGCAGTAAGCCACCGGGGCAAACAACCACATTGAGCGGAAACAACGGTAGCGAGTAGCGATGCATGATGCTTTAAAACCATTCAATATTCGTTGATCGAAATTTCAGATTATCTTAAATAATATGGTAGCCACACAATACAAGGCAATAACCCCGATCACGCTGGTGATAATGCTAAGCCTGATGATACGGATGCGGTTTAATTCAACACTTTTAATTAACTGGGCATTTTGATCAGCCAGTGCTTTAATCAACTCGGATGTTGTCAGCATTTGATTATGCAGTTCGCTATTAGCCGTTTCAACTGAATCCAGCCTATCTTTTAGCCAATTTAGCTCTTGGTCTTTTGAGGTAAATACGGTGCGCACTTCTGATTCTTGATGCGGCGATTTTCGTGCAACCGTGCCCCATAATTTCTTTGCGCTTTCAGCAATTTCCGGCGCTTTTCTCACCACTTCTGCCCAAGGTACTGCTTTTAATAGTGCCAGCCAACCTATAGCCATAACAACCTTTCTGGTTACATCCAAATGTAGAATGAATCTTTTGCGATGTAAAGATATTAACTCACAGTCGGCATAACTTAGCATGTTAGTTAACGAACATAGGCTTGATTAAATTGTTTTATAAGGGTCTAGCCCTGGTTGTAGCAACTTATTGCCTGACTGTTGGCCAAACAAAACAGCCCTTTTTAACGCCATTATTTAATCAAGAGATTCGACCAGTATGCACCCAACATTAAAGCGCGTCACTCATCCAAAAAAACTGTTAAACAGTAAATGGAGCGCAGTGAAACCGACACTCAAAGAAAAACACTTTGTGGTGATTAAACTGATTATGCCCGACCCGCCTGATCAGGCCATTGAATACGTTGAATTAGAGGCAATCTACTCCAAACGCGTACAGCGATTACCTTGGAAACAGCTAAACGATACCAGCATTTGGCAGCAAGGCTGGGTGTAAGCGCTCTTGCGCAACACCTTATTAATCAAACTGACTCGCTGGTAAAAAGCAAACAGGCTTTGAATAAACATACCGCTTTAACTTCAAGCGCATAATGCGCAAAACTGATTGTTGCAAACGTTATTGCTAAGGCGGATAAATAAGGCGTTAAAGGTATACATGGCGCATGTTATATGTTAATTTGTATTCATAGACTTGCTCAGAACTCTATTAATAAATCTCCCTGTTTATTAATTTTCCAGATTTACCCCACTTTATTACATAAAGGAATTAATCATGATGATAGTTAAACGTTTTCTAGGTGCATTTCTAGCCGTATCCATTTTGTTCACTGGCTCGATTCAATCATTGCAAGCAGCCATGATCAGTACCGAACAGGTGAGCAATTCCGCATCAACCGCACAGAGCACACAAGACAGAGAGAAAATTGTCAGTATGCTTTCCCGTGATGATGTGCAGTCACAATTAGTCATGCGTGGCATTGATCCGACTGAAGCAAAATCCCGCGTTGCCGCATTGACGGATGATGAGGCAAGCTCTTTAGCCGCGCAATTAGACAAAGCACCTGCCGGTGGTATTATTGGTGCGATCCTATTGGTATTCTTCGTGCTAGTGTTGACCGATATCCTTGGGTTTACCAAAATCTTCCCATTCACACGTTCAGTACGTTAATGCCTGTTTAATTGACGCCATTTATTGTAAATAGCGCTCAATTCCATAGGGTAAAACAATGAAAGCCAGCCTGTTTAAATTATGCATGCTGGCTTTTTTGTATTTGCTCAGCGGCTGTGCCGCCAAAGATGTTCGAGAAGTGACGCTGAATGCCCAATTGCCGAAGCGAGTGGAACTCTCGGATACACCATTTTTTCCCCAAGAGTTATACCAATGTGGGCCTGCGGCCTTAGCGACAGCACTGAATGCAGTGAATATTCAAGTTAGCCCAGAGCAACTCACCCCGGAAGTCTATATTCCCAGCCGTAATGGCAGCTTACAAATTGAAATGCTTGCTGCAGCAAGGCGCCATGGTGCGGTGGCGGTTCAAACGCCACCAAAATTACAGCCTTTATTGCAAGAGATTGCAGCAGGCAATGTGGTAGTCGTCATGCAAAATTTAGGGCTTTCCTGGGCACCATCATGGCATTACGCGGTTGTTGTTGGCTATGATTTAGATCGAGAGTTGATCTGGCTTCGTTCGGGGACATTCAAACGTTTTGAAATGACTTTGAGCGCGTTTCAGCGAACCTGGGCACGCAGTGGATACTGGGCGTTTACCGCACTGCCTCCGGAAAAACTGCCGGCGACCGCAAGCGTTGATCATGTTGTAAATGCGTTGCTGGCCTATGAGAAAAATGCCTCGCCCAAGCAAAAAAAAATGGCCTATCAAACGGCAGTAAAGCGGTGGCCGGATAATTTTGTGCTGTTGATGGGCTTGGGAAACAGTGCCTATGCAGAGAATGACCTGGCAGCAGCAGCCAACGCATTCCAGCAAGCGATTGAAGCGAATCCTGCACATGCCGCCGCATATAATAATTTAGCCCATGTGTTACTGGCGCAAAAAAATCCTGTGCGTGCAAAAGCGATTGCAGAACAAGGCCTGGCCCTAGCAAAAAATGATGAAAAATTAAGATCGCAAATCATGCAAACCTTAAGTGAAATTCAAGCCCACCCAAAATAGTAAAAGCAATAAAAGTTTTGCACTCTAGCGCACATGTTTAGGATAGCTGCATTCCCTACCGGAATCTAAAAAACTGGCGCCTTTGAGCCATCAATCAACAAACTTACCTCCAACATAGCTTGGTATAACACCCCCTAATTTAGTTAGCTTTACCGCTGATTTTGATCTAAGCCAGGCCTGGCATGCAATGCCTTATTGGCTGGTGCCACTGTCATCCTAATCTGACAAAATATTCAGGAAATTGCTTATTTCTGTTTATCTTCAATATTTTATAAAATTTAGTATCTTCATCAAATACTAAAAATTGTATGCCCGATCTAACGCAAAAACTGAATAATCGATTGCTCAAACTATTAGAGGCAGCAGATGAAAAAGCGTTAATTTCACAGATGCAATATGTATATCTGCCCAAAGGTGAAATTTTATTTAAATCCGGGCAGAAGCTTTCTTATGCTTATTTCCCTACCTCGGCTATTATTTCTTTGATAGTAGCGCCATATGGAATGAGCGAAGTAGAATCAGCTACTATCAGTAATGAAGGGGTGTTTGGTGTACCTTTGTTACGGGATGATTATTTAACCACGCGTGCAGACGTGCAAAGCGCAGGTTATTGCTACAGGATTGAAACGGATTTATTACAAGAATCCATTCAGCGCTCGGATGCATTTATAGAGATTTTATTGAATTACCTGCAACTGCGAACCTCTAAAATGGCACAGATGGCGATCTGTAGCCGTGAACACCCTATTGAGCAGCAATTATGTCGGGTTCTATTGAATATTTTAGATAATTCGCATGATAGCAATCCTAATAGCAATATGGCCATTTCAATCCAAACCCTTTCAGCCAAATTAAATGTGCTCCACGAAGACATTAGCTTTCACTTGGATAAATTGCATCGCTTGGGAGTGATTGATTTGAAACAGGGAAAAGTGATCGTTTTAAATCGAAGTTTTTTACAAGGCAGGGCTTGTGCGTGCTACCAGATTATTGCCAATGAAACGGCACGTTTATCGCCCGGCTAAAATGTTGAGAAGCTAAACGAATAGTTTTTTAGGTTCGTCCAGCAATTCTAAAAGTAGATCCAGGGTGGTTGGTTTGGCAAATAGAAACCCTTGTCCATAATCGCATTTGAATTGGTTTAATAAACTGTTCTGTACATCCGTTTCAATACCCTCGGCTATGATTTTAATGCCCAATTTCTGGGCCATTTGAATGATGGCTTCACAAAGTACCGCATCGTAATTTTGCGGTGCAAGATTTTGAATAAACGATTTGTCGATTTTCACATAATTCACATCGAATTTTTTCAGGTAGGCCAGCGCCGAGTAACCGGTGCCAAAGTCATCAATGGATAGTTCAATCCCCACGTTTTGCAATGCTGACAAAGTATTTAAAACAATATTTGAAGCATCAAGCAACAATCCTTCTGTAATTTCAATACAAATACAGCTTCCCGGAACACCTAGTGAATTGATGTCTTGAATCCAGTTTAATAGCCTTTCTGGGTAATGAAACTGGTAGGGCGAGACATTGATACTCAACTGAAAATCAGCACCCAGGCGTTGACGAATAATGAGTAAGTCTTTTAAAGCCTGGTTGAAAGCCCATTGACCTAATACGTCGATCAAGCCACATTCTTCTGCAATGGGGATAAAATCAGCCGGATTGATGATGCCTTTTTTTGGATGGTTCCACCTGATCAGGGCTTCAGCTTTAGTGATGCTTGAATCATTAAAATTGAGTATTGGCTGGTAATGCATGATGAACTGATCTGTATTGATGGCCGCTCTCAGGTCTTGCGCAATAGAGAGCTTGTAGGATGACAAAGTCTGCATCGATTGTGTGAAAAACTGGTAGCGATTGCGGCCCAGCTTTTTGGCCTCATACATCGCCTGGTCGGCATAAACCAGCAGCTCTTTGGTGTTATTACTATCTTCGGGGTAAACGGTCACGCCGATACTTGACGAGATATAGAACACGTTGGCGTCAATAAGAAACGGCTTCTCAAGTTCAATCAGTATTTTTTGGCAGGCTTCTTCTAAGCTCCGGAAGTCTTTTAGCTCTTCCATCACCACCATAAACTCATCCCCGCCAATCCTTGCGGTTGTGTCCGATGGATTGACACATAAGCTGATACGCTGCGCTGCTTCTATCAATAATTTATCACCGACATTATGGCCGGATTGATCGTTAACACTTTTAAAGTTATCCAGGTCAATATACAACAAACCAACCAGCAGTTTTGAGGCATCGGCTTTGATTAGCGCTTCTTCCAAGCGGTTATGTAATAGATGACGGTTGGGCAGCTTTGTCAGGAAATCAAAATTGGCCTGATACCAAATCTTTTGTTGCGACTCTGAATCTTTTTTCTTAATGGCCTGCTTTAACCGGTAAAACCTGAATAAGCCTAATACCAATATCAAAGCCACAAACACTAACGCAGCAGTAATGAAGGGGTTGCTTCTGGAATCTTTTATCACCCACTTCTCTAATATTTTTTTATTGTTGGGCTCAACGATTAATAAACTTTTTTCTAAAATGGAAGCTAACAGAGTCCTATCGGCCCTGACCGCCATTGAAACTGAAGAGGTGAATGGTGTTAAGCCTGCCTTTTGCGCAAAATTCAGGCGATTGAACACGATGTGATAATCGACAACTATTTCGCTACCGATATAGGCTTCAACAGCGCCCGCTTCCAATTTCTCAAAAGCTTCATCCGCAATATCCACATGGACTAATTTGATGTCCGGGTGGTTTTCATGGATTTTTTCGCCGATATACCCACTTTTATAAATGGCAACGCGCGCACCACTCAGGTCTTCCAAAGCCAAAATTTTCGGCTGCTTATCAAGGTATTTGTTTCGGTAAATCGCCAGTGGAAAATCCACAAACGACATATTCAATAAATTAAATTTCGTATTTTTAAGAGTTCGATTACTAACACCGGAAATGATATCTGCATCTGTTGGCGCAATATTGTCGATGTAATCAACAATCACAAAACTGACCTGCAACAGATCTGCCAGCATGGAAAGGTAATCGATGGACACGCCACGGTGTTCGCCACTTTCCAATTTGAATTCAACAGGCATCCATCCGCTTTTAACGGCTACTCTGATGCTTGGATTGTTTTTGAGCCAGGCTTGCTCATCAGGCGTGAGGATCTCACTTAACTTTTGTGCGTTTGTACTTTTATGCTCGCTTGTGCTGGTATTGGGATAAATAGTTTCGGCATAAACTAGCGACGGCAGATAGCCAGACGAAAAAAGACACAAAGCTAGTAGTCGTATAAAGAATTTCACAGGAATCAGCCTATTGGAAATTTAAAGCATTACATGTTGTTTTTATTGGCCTGAAATATCGCTTTAACTCAACACGTTGGCTTAAATTCATAATAGTCTATTCTCCTGTATGCACAAAGTGATTTATATTAAAGCGACTGGTTTTAAATATGAATAAAATTACTTTGGATTAAATTTTTGCCGCAAGTAACAGTTACGCTGAAAATAGCGGATCAAGTTTAAGACACAAAAAAACCTATTTATTTCTAAATAGGTTTTTTTGTCTAGCGGAGCAAGAAATTCGTGCCCAAGTTTAAGCCGTTCTTTTATCAAGAAACGATAAACGGCCTCTTATAAAGTATTTTATAAAACTAGAAATTCAAATTTGCAATCAAGGAAACTTGATGGGAAGAATATTCGCTATCGTTCCATTTGTAGTCGTACAAACCTTTAACAGACCATGCATTTTTTTCGCAATTACAATAAAACATCGTAAATCCTGCGCCAACATTGTATAAATCACGATCTTGTTTGATACCTTGTGCAGTAAATTCAGCACCGCCACCAGCAAAAGATGCATTTTGTTCCATTGTTGTAGAGTTAAAGTCATGCAACCATCTCACATGCGCTTCTGGTGAAACAGCGCCGTTTGAGGTTTTGATCACTCGTTCAACTTTAACGCCCAGGCTAGATTGCAAAAAGTCGTAGTCTTGTTTATCCACATTTAAACCAACGTCTCCCCCGCCTTTTTCATTAAAACTATCCACTTTAATATGAGTAGCTTGTAAGGAGGCGAGTGGGGTTATTGTGGTCTCGTTATAATAAAAATGTTTACCAAGCGCTACAAGGCCGTTGTACTGCTTGCCTCTGTAGTCTGCATTGATGTCACGATTAATGCCTGCAAAGCTGACATTGCGACTGCTGTCATATCGGTCTACACCGGCTGTTAAAGCGGCGCGCACAAACCAGGGCTGCGGGGCATATTCAAAATAACCGGTTACCTGATAAGAATCTACTCCCGTATTAGCAGTGGAGTGATTGTCGTCTATGGATGTTTTGGTGTATCCGCCGCCCAAACCAAGACGGGTTTGGTTGTTCAACGGCACATCGTAGCCAATCATTAAGCCGGCGGCTTGGGTTTCATAGCCACTCATGCCCTGTCTGTTATCCTGATTGCCTATACTTCCATTTGCCTTGCCCCACCAATTGCTCACTTGTTTCCTGTCACCGCATTCCCGGCTGTTTTGCTCATCTTGCTGGCGACTAGGGTCACAAGTGGTGTCGCAACAATGATTTTGAACTTCGTCAAAGCGTGCCATCCATTGGTCTTCAAACATACGTGTGGCTTGTCCGGCTATCCATGGTGCGGCAAGATTAGTATTGCCAGGTGCAAGCTGTGTCAGTGCATTGTTGATGGCTACGGTATTAGGCAGAACCGCAATAGCATCTTGTATGGTCCTTAAATCAGTACCGACAGCGGCATTAACATCCAAAATCGGTGCGATGGCTAAAGCGCCCGGCGCAGTGACCAATGTCGCCAATGGCGCGATGGCAGCTAGTACGATATCCACATTGCCCAGCGTCGTTGGCAAACCGGCAAACGTATAACGTGGATTATTGTTAATAACTGATACCAGGGCATTGTTAGTGCCTGAAGGGGCTTCTACAATTCTGTAAGTGGTGCCATTGGTTAATGCGCCAGTCACCGTTGGGATAACGGTAACGCCGCCAGCATCAATGGCTGAGTTACCATTGACGATTATTTTACCGAACACGGCATTGCTTGCGAATGTCGTATTAATTATGCCTGCTGCATTGCTGGTTAATGCGCCTGTTATCGTCAGAGTATTGGCGCCTAAATCGAACTGACGTGCCTGCACAGCGCCAATGACAGAAGCGTTGCCTCCCACCAGGTTAATACGCTTTAAACCATTGGCACCGCCGATTGCACCGATAACGCTGCTGCCCCCATTGAAAGTGAAGGTGCCCGTGTTTGCAGTATTAGTGGTGATGGCACTGTTAAATAATGCATTAGTACCAATGTTGATAAAGCCATCATCCGCAAAGTTAGTACTGGCCGCAACAATACCTTGATTAAGGTTGCCATTAAAATTCGCCGTTCCTGTACCACTCAGATTGAAGGCCGTTGTAAAAACATTGCCATTAAAATTGACGGTTGTGGCGTTTGCACCAGCAGTAATATCAATAAATCTGATTAAGTTAGTGCCTGTAAATCCTGTGACGGTAGAATTGCCTGCGAACAAAATGCTCGCCACATTGTTAATATTGCTGGTAATTCCGCCGCCTACATCATTAAGTGTATTAATGTTGATATTAGGATTAACCGTCAACAGGCCTGCCCCAGTCGTATCAAGTCCAGTGGCCTGGCCTACAGAGTCCCCTGGTGCAACACCAAAAATATAGGGAAGAGCTACCGTCTCACGCGCTGAGCTTGTTGGTGCCCATGCCGTAATTGCCAATGCTACGGCAGTAAATATTAGTTTTGTTTTCATGCGCTATCCCTAAGTAGAAATTATTGTTACTTACTTATAAAGCTGGATGCTTTATTTTTTCAGTGTATAGGGCTTGGTAGAATAGGCATGTGTGCTAGCACGCTTATAGAATAATATGTTTTGATCCTTGCTGTGTTTAGTAGCAACTCACTATTTATAGACTAGACCCCGTAACGCATAAAATTATTTTTTCAAGTATTGATTGGCAGGCAGTGACCGCTAAAATAGTGGCAAGCAAGTAAGGGCTTCTACCATGATAAACTTGCCTCATATCTCGACACCTCAAATATAAAACATAAAAAATGATTCAATACAACCCAAAAGACTGGATTACTTTTATCTTCCGTTTCCACGAAGCGGACACCTTTCGCCAACTAATCCCGATGATGATTTTCATTGGATTGTATGCAGGCGGCATTGCCTACCTGGAAATTGAATTCTGGCAACTTTCCGATAAGAGTCATGTGAAGAACATCCCCTTGATGCATACCACAGTCGGTTTTGTCTTGTCTTTATTACTGGCTTACAGAACCAACACCGCTTACGAGCGCTGGTGGGAAGGCAGGAAACTGTGGGGCGCATTGGTTAATAACAGCCGCAACCTGGCCCTTAAACTTTCTGCCTACTTACCAATTGAGTCTGACAGGCATTTCTTTAAAAAAGCGATTCCGGCGTATGCTTCGGTGCTATCTAAACATTTATTGAATGAAGAAGTCAGCCAGGTATTGTTTGAAGGCCTGGATCTAGAAATCGACCATCACAAACACCACCCGAACCAGGTGGCTAAGATATTGTTTCAAAAGGCGAATGAGCTGTATACATCAGGAAAAATCACAGGCGACCAGTTCTACATCATCAATGCCGAACTGCAATCATTTACCGATATCTGCGGCGCTTGCGAACGCATTAAAAATACCCCGATTCCCTATTCTTACAGTGCATTTATTAAAAAATTCATCTTCTTCTACATCATGACATTGCCGTTTGGCTACGTATTCAGTTTGGGCTATTACGTGATTCCAATCGTGGTGTTTATTTTCTACGTATTAGCCAGCCTGGAACTGATTGCCGAAGAAATCGAAGACCCATTTGGCGGTGATGATAATGACTTACCTACTAAAAAGATTGCGGCAAATATCAAAAAGCATGTGGAAGAGTTGCTCTAAGCCTGCATGTTGAATGGCTGAGATGCCTATATCAGCAACTTACCCTGGCACTCAGCATTTTCGCTGAGCGTCATTCATTACGCTCAGCTAACTGCATAGAAAACATACATCAAAGCTTGTTTAAAATTTAATGCTTGAGGGCGCAAAGCCCATCCGATATTTCAGACAAAATCACTTGCGCCTATATGCAAACCACGCAATCGACTCTTGCTTTCTCACCCATGCCGGATTTAAAAATTTATGTATTTGAATGTGGCTTACAGCACACATGCCTATAAGCCGATGACATATGATGTAAGCTACTGCCGCACATAAAACCACCCACCCAAGTATCCAGCCAGTAAATTGCAGGTGCGTGCTAATACCGTATCGACTGGGTGATGCTAAGAATGTTGCCGAAAAGACCGTCTGCAGCCTGCAAACCGGCCGCGGCCACCCAAAGTCTGCCATACAAATTGCTAATTCGCGTAACTGCCGCACAAATTAAGGAAACAAAATGCTAATACCTCCCATGCCACCTGATGAAAAAACGAGGATCGATACATTAAGGGCATTAAACATACTCGATTCCTCGCCGCAAGAACGCTTTGACCGCATTACGCGGCTGGCCAAGAGAATGTTTGGCGTGCCTATCGCCCTGGTCAGCCTGGTGGATGCCGACCGCCAGTGGTTCTTGTCATCTTTCGGATTGGATGCCAAAGAAACCTCGCGCGATATTTCATTCTGCGGCCATGCCATCTTGGGTGATGAGATATTTACCGTGTCCGATACGGCACTGGACCCAAGATTCAATGACAACCCGCTGGTGACCGATTCGCCTAATATTCGCTTTTATGCGGGATGCCCGATCACGGTACCTAACGGCAGCAAGCTGGGCACCTTATGTCTTATCGATCAATCGCCTAGACAGTTTGACGAGGAAGATAAAGCCATTCTGCGCGATCTTGCCCGCATGGTAGAACAGGAAGTGGTGGCGATACAACTGGCGACGCTGGATGAACTGACGATGATTTCTAATAGGCGTGGTTTTGAAGCGCTTTCAAAACATGCCCTCTCCGTATGTAAAAGAATGAATATTCCCGCAACCTTGTTATTCATTGACCTGAATAAATTCAAGCACATCAACGACACCTACGGCCATGCAGAAGGCGATCATGCCTTGCAGGTTTTCAGTAATATCCTGCGCGATATTTTCAGGGATTCTGATGTAGTGGGCCGTATGGGTGGGGATGAATTTGCGATTTTGCTGACCAGAAGTACCACTGCGGATTGCCAAATTACACTGGAGCGCCTGAAAAAAAGTGTTTCAGAATACAACCAAAAAGCCACACGTGGCTACAACATCGAATTTAGCTCAGGCTATATCGAGTATGACCCTTTAAAACACGACTCAATCACTAGCATGCTGGCTGAGGCGGATGGTTGGATGTATAAACAGAAAAAATCCTGAATGCTTATAAGCATGGCTTGATAATCAGCAAATGCTGAGAACCCCTAAGGATCGATTAAGGCTTGGGTTTATCAGGCGCTTTGCTGGGGTTAAGCTCACCCGGTTCATCGGCATGCGACCAATCAAGCTCTGCCAAACCGGATTCCAAATCCAGCCGTTTTAGCAATTTGCGCGCATCGAACGGCGCTTTCACTTTGATATCATTATCGAAATAGCAATAAACATCGCGCGATTTAAGTGGCGATGGTGCCTGGTAGGAAATCAAGTGCGCATCATCCGGCTGCCCACCCGTACTCCACGCCTGTATGCGCGCAGCCCAGTTATCTAGGGCTGAATCGGTATAACCGCTGGCATACAGTTTTTCCGCACCGTGCAAGCGCAAATAAGTGAAATCAGCCGTGATATCTTCTAGATAAGGCCATTTGCCTGCACTATCTGCAATCACCAGCGCCACCTTATATTTGCGCAGCAAGTTAATGAAATCCACCGTTTCAAAACTCTTATTACGTATCTCCACCGCATGCCGCAAAGGTCGGCTTTCATCCGCCTCAATATATTCACGACCATGCATACTGTCATCGCGCCCTTGCGCCAGTTTGGCCGCCGCAAAGGTATCATGCGGTAACAGCTTAAGAAAATCCTCAAACAGGCCAGCATCAAACCGAAAACTGGGCGGAAACTGCCATAACACAGGCCCCAGCTTTTCTTTCAGCGCCAGCAAACCGGACGCAAAGAAATTCGCCATCGCCTTTTCAATATCCTGCAACCTGAGAATATGCGTGATATAGCGTGTGGCCTTGATACTGAACACAAAGCCAGGCGGCGTTTGCGCATACCATTGCTGATAGCTGCTAGGTCGCTGCAAGGCATAGAATGAACCATTCAACTCAATTGATGGCAAAGCACGCGAAGCGAACTCCAGCTCACGCTTTTGTATTAAATCTTTGGGATAGAAAACCTTGCGCCAAGGTGGATAAACCCAACCGGATATGCCGATACGAATTTTAGCTGTCATATTGATATGGCTAAGTTTTAGATAAGAAGTTCAGCCAGTACCTGGTACAAAAAATCCCATTTAAAGTTTAGCCGTCATTCCCGCGTAGGCGGGAATCCATTTTAAAGCTAGCCCATAAGCTAAAACTGGATTCACTGCTAAATCCTACTGGTCGGGGGTAGCCCGACAGCTAGTTATTTTCTTTTAACTGCTTAAAAAGAAAGTAACCAAAGAAAACAGCACCCCGACATCACGGCCTGCGGCTGCCTTGCGTTACTCGATAAAACAAGCGGCTGCGGAACTCGCCCTGATAAGCCACACAAATCATGGCTTATTGCGGAGCTCAAACAGTCCTCGCCTTCATCTTGTTTTATCTGCGTTACTCAGCGTGCTGTAAGGGAAAGTAAACCAAAAAAGTCGAAAGCAACTGGATTCCCGCCTACGCGGGAATGACGTTGTAGAAATATGAAAGATTGGCCAAAAGTAACCATTCGCCGAATTCAATGGTTTTGACTTTCAATCCCCCTTTGCTGCGCCTTCGGCTTGAGCGGCAGGTGCACGGTGACGAGGACTGTTTGAGGATTGAAAATCCGAGTTCCGCAGTCACCACGCAGATGCGGCGCTAAGACCGAAGGAAACAAGCGGCAGTGGGGTGCCCTTTTATTTGGTTACTTTGTTTTGGGCAAGCAAAATAAAGTAACTCGCCTAGAGGCGAAAAGGATTTGTGGAGCATAAAAAAAGTGCAACGCGTGGGTAAACAAGTTACCCACCCTACTTGGCTTTTAGTTAACCTTTTGGAGGAAATGGGTCATTACCGTAACTATTTCGCTCTCGGATTTGACCGTTCACCCCATGGATTAGCATTTCAGAACGTTGGTTTTGAGCAATTGATTTTGCGTGCTCAATTGCTTCTCGTTGAGTAGAAAATGTAGATGTAACTTTTGAGTTACCTTCTCCCTTTACTGCCCATTGTTCTTTATGTGGTACAACATGCTGGTTCTTACCCATACTAAATTCTCCTATTAGCGCTACAAATAATTAAAAGTGCTTAACCTAGGCAGAGCTAAAACAAGCTCTGCCTATACCTAGTTAGCTAGGTAAACTACGCAAATGCTGACAAACATGCTCAATCTTGCCGAAGCGACGACGAACATATTTGCGCACTTTGACGACTTTAGGCCGTAAAAATGTAAACATTTTAGTCTCCTTTATCTCAAGGAAAGGAGAGCAATATATTGCTTACAACTCTTAATTAGAGTATGCTAATGTGGTCTGTTTAGGACAAGTTGTAAGTGACAGAGGGGTGCTCTCACCACCATGTCAAAAAGCCAATAGCGCGCCAACGCTATTGGCTTTAATTTTTTATAACTCCTTCTTTAAGGAGCTGATTATATCTTGTTGTCGCTGCTTGCTCAGATACACCAAACTGGTTTTTAATCTGGCCTACGCTGAAAAGCTCGTAGTCGTAAATAATTTCTAACGGCATGGTAATTTCTCCTGCAAATCTATCTGCCTGCCATTCGGAGTCTTGGAAAGGTTTCACATTAGTTGTCATGTTAGCTCTGTGTAGTTCTCGACTGTGTCCAAGTATTAAATGACCTAATTCGTGAAAAATAGTAAATCTTGTCCTTGCATCGTTTAAGCAGGCTTTACGGTATGTCCCTTCTGTGAGATAAATTGTTGCTGTTTCGGGGATGCAACATGCCTCACTATGGTAAGAGAAACCTGGCATATCCTCATCATTTACAACATCCACGGTTATTCCAAATTCCGATAATCTTTCCAAAAAAATTTCCAGGTCAATCGGCTCTTTAGTTAGCCCCAGCGCACTACGCACGTATGAAGCTTTATCCCTAATTACTCTTACGCTTAAAGGGTTAACTACATACCCACGCAGCTGATAACTAGATGCGTAACTCATAGCGTTTATTCCCTATCCATTTTCAGCAGTTTTGCTAGCTTTGTTAATGTCTCAGCGTCGAAACTAGACCTAGCAAAACCTGCTATTAACATCTGCTGTTGTGGATTGCAGCCAGCAATAGAAACACTTTGGTTTGAAATATCAGCATACTCTGCCAATCTCTCAACCTTGATCCCTTTAATTAAGAAATATTCTAAAATTTTTTCAATCCATTCTTCAGATATGTTTTTTCTACCAGTTTCCATTGCACTTAGAAATGCTGGGGAAACATTTAAATCGCTAGCCATCGTAGAAAGTGTTTTATCAGTGTCTAATCTAGCCTTTCTGACAGCCTTGCCAAAGTCAGTAAGCGCCATTTAATTCTCCTAATTTGTTTTCGAGCAATTTAATGATAATACTTAAGGCTAATAAATTCAACTAATATTTTTATATTTCAACCATATTTGGTTAAAATATAAAACCAAAAAAACTGGCTTTCGCCAGTTTAATTTATCCACATTTACTCTCACCACAATTCAAACAAGTCAAACAACCATCCATAATAATGCTGGCCTTCACATTACACTTTTTACAAAGTGATGCGTTTTTTGGAAAACCTTCTGCGTTCATTTCACCGCCAGCGGCTGCGCTTTTTTCCAAGTACTCGGCTTTTTTCTCATCCACCAATTTTTGTTGATGCTCATCCAAGCCTGGTTTTTTAAGCATGCCGATTTCTTGCAGGTGTTGCTCAACCACTTCACCGATCTCAGCCACTAAGCTTGGTACAAATTTGCCGCCCTTTTTAAAGTAACCGCCACTTGGCTCAAATACACTTTTAAGCTCTTCCACCAAAAACGTGACATCACCACCTTTGCGGAACACGGCAGACATCACGCGGGTGAGGGCGACTATCCATTGAAAGTGATCCATGTTTTTGGAGTTGATGAAAATCTCAAACGGGCGGCGATGCTCTTGCGGTGTGCCTTCGTTCATCACGACGTCGTTGATGGTGATGTAAAGCGCATGCTCGGTCACTGGCGTTTTAACTTTATAGGTGCTGCCGGTAATTTTTTCAGGGCGGTCTAGCGGCTCGCCGATTTGTACGATTTTTGCATTTAAGTCTTTTAATTCAGTGGCTTTTGCCGCTGCATCGATTTTGTCTTGTTCATTTACAAGGGCGTAGCCTGTAATTTTCTTTTCAATTTTCACTGCCATTTTGTTCTCCTTTTGAGGGTTTGCCTCACAATTTCTTCACATTAATTTAGCGGTATTAAAACGCTACGAGCGATGCGAGTGCTAGGCGAAAAATGGTTTTGAACCGGAATGTACAAGTAGTACATGAGGATTTAAAACTATTTTTTAACAACGCAATCGTGAGCGCAGTCGTTTTAATCAGTTAAATTTAGAATTTGCCGTAATAGCCTTCCTT
>JAZKEN010000037.1:0-4500 GCA_040387035.1 Pseudomonadota bacterium
GTTACATTTTAACCAATGCGCATGTGGTGAGTGAGGCGGATGAGGTATTGGTTAAGCTATCAGACAAGCGTGAATTTAAAGCCAAAACCATTGGTTTTGACAGGCGCACCGACGTAGCGCTAATCAAGATTGAAGCCACTAACCTACCAAAAGTCACCATCGGCGACCCGGGTGCATTGAAAGTTGGGCAGTGGGTTGCCGCGATTGGCTCACCTTTTGGCTTGGAAAACACAATGACAGCGGGTATTGTCAGCGCCAAAGGCCGTGCTTTACCACAAGAGAATTTTGTGCCGTTTATTCAAACAGACGTCGCGATTAACCCGGGTAACTCTGGCGGTCCGCTATTTAACCTGGCTGGTGAAGTGGTGGGTATCAACTCGCAAATCTACAGTCGCAGCGGTGGTTCGGTTGGCCTGTCATTCTCTATCCCAATTGATGTGGCGATTGATATTTCAAATCAATTGAAAGCCAGCGGCAAGATTACGCGTGGCTGGTTGGGCGTTGCCATACAAGAATTGACCAAAGAGCTTGCCGATTCATTTGGCATGAAAAATACCAACGGTGCGCTGATTGCTGGCGTTGAAAAAAATGGCCCGGCAGACAAAGGTGGCTTGGAAGCCGGCGATGTGATCACCAAGTTTGATAACAAAGCCATTGTTTCATCCAGCGATTTGCCGCGTGCCGTGGGTGCTAGCAAACCGGGCAAAGTAGTTGCCGTTGAGATTTTACGCAAAGGCGCCGTTAAAAACTTAAACGTTGGTGTGGGTGAAATGCCAACGGACCCTAGCGAAGCGGCAGCACCAAGCAAATCGCCAACTAAGGCAGAAGCCAATAAAATTGGCTTAACTCTAAAAGAG
This sequence comes from Pseudomonadota bacterium, assembly GCA_040387035.1. GTDB lineage: Bacteria > Pseudomonadota > Gammaproteobacteria > Burkholderiales > Methylophilaceae > Methylotenera_A. Next base: position 858 of record JAZKEN010000037.1, read on the forward strand.
CTAACACCACAGCAAAAGAAAAAGCTGAATGGTAAAAATGGCTTACTAGTGGTGGATAGTGTTGGCGCGGCGGCACAAGCAGGCATTCGCCGTGGCGATGTGATTTTGGGCCTGAACAACTCAGAAAGCCAAAGTGTAGAGCAATTCAATAAACAGATTAACGCGGTAGCGGCGGGTAAAACCGTTGCAGTGTTGGTGCTGCGTGGTGAAAATACTTTATACGTACCGATTAAAGTGACTAAGTAATCTAATCCTTGCAATTTTAAGCCCGCGTAAAGCGGGCTTTTTTATTGAATTTTCAAGCGCCTTGATTAATTAATTACAAATTAATCAACCATTTGTTGTAAAATCACATCTATTGAAAAAAGGCGCTTAATGCGCTTTATTTGTTTGTAAAGTCTAAAAAGTTAACATGAAAAACATCCGTAATTTCTCAATTATTGCCCATATTGATCATGGCAAATCAACACTTGCTGACCGTATTATTCATTTATGTGGTGGCCTGGCTGACCGCGAAATGGAAGCACAAGTGCTGGATAGCATGGATATTGAGCGTGAACGCGGCATTACCATCAAAGCGCAAACTGCTGCCCTGCAATACAAAGCCGATGATGGCGAGGTTTACCAACTGAATCTGATCGATACCCCAGGCCATGTGGATTTCAGCTATGAAGTGTCACGCTCACTTTCTGCCTGCGAAGGCGCGCTACTAGTTGTAGATGCCAGCCAAGGCGTTGAAGCACAAAGTGTGGCCAACTGTTATACCGCGCTGGATTTAGGTGTGGAAGTGACAGCAGTCCTGAATAAAATCGACCTGCCTTCCGCAGACCCTGAGCGCGTCAAGCAGGAGATTGAAGATGTGATTGGCGTAGATGCTTCGGATGCGGTTCTCTGTTCAGCCAAAACCGGTTTGGGCGTGCGTGATGTGCTGGAAGCCGTGATCGCTAAAGTGCCGCCACCTGTGGGCGATGTGACCAAGCCGCTTAAAGCGCTGGTGATTGATGCCTGGTTTGATAACTATGTGGGCGTGGTCATGCTGGTACGCGTGATTGATGGCGTGCTCAAGCCCAAAGACAAGATCCGCTTAATGGCCACGCATACCGAATTCTTGTGTGAACAAGTCGGCGTGTTTACGCCAAAATCCTTACAAAAAACCGCGCTTTCAGCCGGTGAAGTAGGCTTTATCATTGCCGGTATCAAGGAGCTGGCCAGTGCTAAAGTGGGCGATACGGTTACCTTGGCAACCAGGCCTGCGGCAGAACCATTAGCCGGCTTTAAAGAAGTAAAGCCGCAGGTGTTTGCAGGCTTGTACCCGGTAGAATCCAATCAGTTTGAAGCATTACGTACTGCGCTGGAAAAATTGAGTCTCAATGATGCCAGCTTGCTATTTGAGCCTGAAAATTCAACCGCCTTAGGTTTTGGCTTCAGGTGCGGCTTTTTGGGCTTGCTGCATATGGAGATCGTACAAGAGCGTCTAGAACGCGAATACGATATGGATTTGATTACCACCGCGCCAACCGTGGTGTATGAGCTGATGCTAAAAGATGGCACAGTGCAACAGATTGAGAATCCTTCACGTTTACCCGATATGTCGCGTATTGAAGAAATTCGTGAGCCTGTGATTAATGTCAATTTGCTGATGCCGCAGGATTACGTTGGTCCGGTGATGACGCTTTGCAATAATAAGCGTGGTATTCAGAAAAATATGCAATATATGGGCAGGCAAGTAATGTTGAGTTACGAAATGCCGCTGAATGAAGTGGTTTTGGATTTTTTTGATAAATTAAAATCCGTGTCACGTGGCTATGCTTCAATGGATTACGAATTCCTGGAATTCCGTGCGGCTGATTTGGTGAAATTGGATATCATGGTGAACGGTGAGCGTGTAGACGCACTAAGCTTGATTGTGCACCGCGCTAATAGCCGATACAGAGGCGGCCAAGTGGCAGAAAAGATGCGCGAATTGATTCCGCGTCAAATGTTTGATGTGGCGATTCAAGCCTCAATCGGTGCTACTATTATTGCGCGCGAAACGGTAAAAGCCATGCGTAAAAACGTGATTGCAAAATGTTATGGTGGCGATGTCTCGCGTAAACGTAAATTGCTGGATAAGCAAAAAGAAGGCAAAAAACGCATGAAGCAAGTGGGGAATGTGGAAATTCCACAAGAAGCATTCTTGGCCATATTAAGAGTTGAAGATAAATAGAAGTTAATAAAAAAAGGGTTTAGCGCATGTATTTTGCTTTGTTTATGATTGCGATATTGGTAGTGACAGGCATCGTCTGGCTACTGGATATTTGGGTACTACGAAAAAACAGGGGCAATCAAGCCGAGCCTTGGTATGTGGAATACAGCAAAAGCTTTTTCCCGGTTATTCTGCTGGTGTTCGTATTACGCTCATTCCTGGTAGAGCCGTTTAAAATCCCATCGGGCTCAATGATGCCGACTTTGCTTGCTGGCGATTATATTCTGGTCAATAAGTTTACCTATGGCCTGCGGGTGCCAGTATTGAATAATACCTTTATTGAGATGAATCAGCCGAAACGTGGCGACGTGTTCGTGTTCCACTACCCGCCAGAGCCGACAATTGATTACATTAAGCGCGTGGTTGGCGTGCCGGGTGACAGCATTCAGTATCAGGATAAACAGTTGATTGTAAACGGTAAAAAATTACAAGTTACGTTTATAAGTGATTATAATTATAAGATGTCTTTTAAAGATATTGATGGTAGCAATCAAGAAAACAGCATGACCGCACAGCAATCGACAGAGCAATTAGTGGATGTCAATCACGATATTTTAGTGCATGATATTCCTAATCAATATCCGTCTGGCTCATTAGGCGAAAAGTTGCAAAATGGTGAAACGGTCACTGTGCCGGCAGGGCATTACTTTGCAATGGGCGATAACCGCGATAACAGCGCAGATAGCCGCGTTTGGGGCTTTGTGCCAGAGCATAATTTAGTCGGCAAGGCGTTCTTTATCTGGTTTAATTTTGATCAATTTGGCAGAATTGGTACCAAGATTCAATAGTCTTTCGGGTATCACATTTAAATATTTTTCGGGAGAGTTATATGCATAATAAAAATCCAATCACTAAGCAAAAAGGCGGTTCAGTTCTCGGTATGCTGATTGTTGTTGCAGCAATTGTCTTTTTGGGCATGATAGGCTTAAAGGTTATTCCCGCTTATTTGGAGTATATGAGTGTTAAAAGTGCGGTAAAAAAAATCTCCAATAATGAAAATTTTGACAGTATGAACAAAAAGGAAATCGCAGATTCGTTTAATCGTTTTGCGGAAGTTGATAATATTACTGTTGTTAAAGGTAACGATTTGGTTGTCGAAAAAACGAGTACGGGCAACATCATTTCTACACAATACCAAGTTGTAGTACCCATAATGGCCAATGCTAGCGTGTTGCTGGATTTTAATGCTACTTCGGCCAAATAAATATGCCAGGTCGTGATCATACGTGACGCCTGATAACCCTACTAAAGAGCGCATCGCTAGCCGTCTCGGTTATTCATTTAAAAACCTTGGCTTGCTAGCCCAGGCGCTTACACACCGTAGTTTTTCTGCCAATAACAATGAGCGCCTGGAATTTTTGGGCGATGGTGCGCTCAACTTTATTATTGCCAATCAAC
>JAZKEN010000038.1:0-17162 GCA_040387035.1 Pseudomonadota bacterium
TCTTGATCAATGGATTCACTGCAGGGCCTGCCGTATCTTTGTATGGGTCACCCACAGTGTCGCCTGTCACAGCCGCTTTATGTGCATCTGAGCCTTTGCCGCCATGGTTGCCATCTTCAATGTATTTCTTGGCGTTGTCCCAGGCGCCGCCACCGGTACACATGGAGATCGCCACGAATAAACCAGTCACAATCGTACCCATCAGCAAGCCACCTAATGCCACCGGGCCTAACAGCAAGCCTACTGCAATTGGCACGGCTACAGGTAGCAATGACGGCACCATCATTTCTTTAATAGCCGCAGTCGTCAGCATATCGACCGCTTTGCCGTATTCCGGCTTGGCAGTGCCTTCCATAATGCCTTTGATATCGCGGAACTGGCGGCGCACTTCTTCTACTACCGCACCAGCCGCACGGCCTACCGCTTCCATCGCCATCGCAGCGAACAGGAAAGGGATCAAACCGCCGATAAACAAGCCGATAATCACCATCGGGTCGCTTAAATCAAACTTCACATCAATGCCCGCACCTTCTAATTTGTGTGTGTAATCGGCAAATAATACCAATGCAGCCAACCCTGCAGAGCCAATCGCATAGCCTTTGGTTACCGCTTTGGTGGTGTTGCCAACCGCATCTAACGGGTCGGTCACATCACGTACTTCTGCCGGCAAACCAGCCATTTCTGCGATACCACCTGCGTTATCGGTGATGGGGCCATATGCATCCAGTGCCACCACAATACCTGCCATGCTCAACATAGAGGTCGCCGCAATCGCAATACCGTACAAGCCGCCTAAATGGTATGAAGTCCAAATCGCTAAACAAACTGAAAGCACAGGCCAGGCCGTTGATTTCATGGAAATACCGATACCCGCAATGATATTAGTGGCGTGTCCTGTAGTAGACGCTTGCGCTACATGGCGTACCGGCGCGTAGTCGGTACCGGTGTAGTATTCGGTGATCCAAACCAAAGCAGCGGTTAATACCAAACCCACTGCGCATGAACCGAATAATTGGTTGGCAGAAATGGTTAAGTCGCCCGCTGTTAAGCCTTGCGGGAATAAATGCTGCGTCACGAAGTAGAAAGCAATCAGCGATAAAACACCTGCTACGGCCAAGCCTTTATACAAGGCTGGCATCACGTTTTTCATGGTCGGTGATGCTTTAACAAAGAAGCAGCCAATAATGGAAGCAACGATAGAAACCGCACCCAGCATCAACGGGTAGATAATGCCGTTAGCGCCTGCATCGGTAATCAGCAAGCCGCCTAATACCATGGTGGCGATCAAAGTCACCGCGTAAGTTTCAAACAAATCGGCTGCCATACCGGCACAGTCGCCTACGTTATCGCCGACGTTATCCGCAATCACCGCCGGGTTGCGTGGATCATCTTCCGGAATACCTGCTTCTACTTTACCGACTAGATCGGCGCCGACATCCGCACCTTTGGTAAAGATACCGCCGCCTAAACGCGCAAAGATTGAGATAAGGGAAGAGCCAAAAGCCAAGCCAATCAATGGATCCAGGTTGGTTGCATTTTCTGCGCCCAAAAACCAGTAAAAACCTGCCACGCCTAGCAGGCCAAGGCCTACTACCAGCATGCCTGTCACAGCACCACCTTTAAACGCCACATCAAAAGCTGGCACAATGCCGTTTGTTGCAGCCTGGGCGGTGCGTACATTGGCTTTTACAGACACGTTCATGCCGATAAAACCACAAGCGCCTGATAGTGCTGCACCCACAACAAAACCAATTGCCGTAGTAGTGCCTAAAAAGTAAGCGACTAGTGCTGCCAAAACCACACCCACAATGGCGATGGTTTTATATTGCCTGGCTAAATAAGCTGCTGCACCTTGTTGAATCGCACCGGCAATTTCTTGCATTCGCGCGTTGCCTGCTGGCAAATTGGTAATCCATTTACTCATTACAACGCCATAGAGTACGGCTAAAACGGCTGCTGCAATGGTGATTATTAATGCGACTGACATGACTTCTCCCTATCTATTATTGAATAAATCTGAAACGACATCGACGTGCAAATTAATTAAAATTACGAATAGAATGATGCTAACAAGTTGTAAATAATGTAATTGCTTTGTAACAACCCAAGGCATTATGGCATTAAACATGGCCAAGGACAACACACTTGGCTGCACTTAAAAACTTAAATAAAACAATCAGTTCTAAATAATATAAATCGATAGTAGCGTGGATTAACGCTTAATTTTTTTGCACCTAGATTGCATCACAAAACCGCGCGCAAGGCCGCATACATTGATGTGTTTGGGATTTTGAAGGCGAAAGAATCGCTATTAAGTTTTGTCAGCAAGCGAGTTGAGTTTTGCCGCAAGCGGCGACTCGCCCAAATCGTGCGCCAGTTTTTTTAAGCTAATTGCCGCTTGTTTGGAGAGTTTTCGCGGTATTGGCACTACAAGCTTGGGCTGAGATTTCACTTGCACTTTCACACTAATTGCAGTAACTTTACAATCCCTAAATGCATGGTTAGTGCGTTGTAATTGCTGTAATTGGCTTAAAAAGTTAGCCTGGCTCAATTTAATTTTATTGGCAACAATCGCGCTGTGGGCAAAAATGGTTAATTGACCATTCGTCAAGCTGCCAACCGTGCTTAACTGGCTGAGTAATTCCGGGCAAACAGCCGCCCAAAATCGTTGTAGTAACTGGTGTGATTGCAGTTGTTGCGTTAATGCCCCCAGTTGACTATGTTGATGCTGACTATTTTGATTCAGTAATGTGTCAATTTTGCGCATGGTTAGATTTTACTGCAAAGTGTATCGCTAAAATCAAAAATCATCGCAGCTACATGGCTCAATCTATACAGTCACCTAACGAATATGGATTAAAGACAATCATTTAATGAACATTATCTTAATTTCTAACAATATGGCAAAAGCCAAGAGCTTGTCTGCATTGCAGGCAGGTTCGCTGCTGGCCGCCCTTGTGTTGGTGCCAGTGATGCTTACGCTATTATTTATCACGCCGCCGAGCAATATTAAAGAAAAGGGCATGAAGGCCTTACTGCCGCCCCAGATCAGGAGTTCCATCATCTCTTCCCAAGTGCATCTGGATGCTTATGCTAAAGAGCTGGGCGAGTTGCAAGCGCGCATGATGCGCCTGGATGCGCAAAACGTGCGCCTGGCTAAACTGGCTGGTGAAAATGAGCAAAAAATCGTCAATAATCCCAACCTAAAACCTTTGGGCGGTTTGCAGCAGGCTGGCCGTGGTGGCCCCTTGGTTAAATCGCATGCGATGTCAGAGGCTGAATTGAAAGCAGCCATCTTGGAACTGACAGAAGCCGTGGATGCGCGTGATGAATACATGAGTACGATTGAAGCCAAAATTTTACAGAAAAGTGTGCTCAAGGATATGCTGCCCAATAGCAGCCCTGTGGATGCGGCATTCAACTCGTCCAGCTATGGCTGGCGCATTGACCCGTTTAATGGCAGCAAGGCGTTTCATGAAGGCTTGGACTTTACCGCTAATTCAGGCACCTCTATCCGCGCCGCTGCAGATGGTATCGTGTCTACCGCAGAACGAACCCCCGATTATGGTAATATAGTCAAAATTGACCATGGGTCTGGTTTGGAAACGCGTTATGCGCATGCTTCCAAACTATTGGTTAAGCCGGGTGAGCGTGTAATGAAAGGCCAGATAGTGGCGCAGGTAGGCAGTACAGGCCGCTCTACAGGGCCTCATTTGCATTACGAAATCCGCTTAAACGGCAATGCTTTGGACCCACGTAAATATTTAGATAGGTAATTCAACTAAAACAACAGTATTTGCATGGTTTTGTATTGAAATAAACATTAACTACCCAATATCCTTACAATATAATCAATTTTTTCGTCCAATCTCATTTAATAGGTTTCCGAATTTTCGGAAAAGCGGTGTCCCTTCATGTTATCCACGTTGTTTAGAAAATTTTTCGGTAGTCGTAACGATAGGCTTGTGAAGCAATATGGCCAGACTGTTAAAGAAATCAATGCCTTAGAGCCTGCGATGCAAGCCTTGTCAGATGGCGATTTGCGGGCAAAGACCGAAAGTTTTAAACAACGTTTCCAGCAAGGTGAAAGCCTGGAAAAACTGCTGCCAGAAGCGTTTGCTGTGGTGCGTGAGGGTAGCGTGCGCGCTTTGGGTATGCGCCATTTCGATGTGCAATTGATCGGCGGCATGGTGCTCAATGCAGGCAAAATCGCTGAAATGCGTACCGGTGAAGGTAAAACGCTGGTTGCTACATTGCCGGTTTATTTAAACGCCATCACAGGTAAAGGCGTGCATGTGGTAACTGTGAACGATTACCTGGCCAAGCGTGATGCGGAATGGATGGGTAAGCTATACAACTTTTTAGGCTTATCTGTTGGTATTAACTTATCGCAGATGCAGCACGATGCCAAGCAGCTGGCCTATGCGGCAGATATTACCTACGGTACCAATAACGAATTTGGTTTCGATTACCTGCGCGACAATATGGTGTTTACCAAAGATGAGCGCGTGCAACGTACGTTAAGCTACGCGCTGGTCGATGAGGTGGATTCGATCCTGATCGATGAAGCGCGTACGCCATTGATTATTTCCGGCCAAGCTGAAAATAGCGTCGATCTCTACAACCAGATCAATGCGGTGGCTAAACAGCTGACCAAGCAAACGGTTGAAGACGGTGAAGGCGATTTCTGGGTAGACGAAAAAGCGCAAACGGTGACCATGAGTGAAGCCGGTCATGAACGCGCAGAAGCTATCCTAGCTGACTCTGGCCTGATGGCTGAAAACTCAAGCCTGTATGAACCTGCCAATATCACCTTGGTGCATCATTTATATGCCTCCCTACGCGCACAGAATTTATTCAACCTGGACCAGCATTATGTGGTGCGCGATGGTGAAATCATCATAGTCGATGAATTCTCTGGCCGCATGATGCCAGGCCGTCGCTGGTCAGATGGTTTGCATCAAGCCGTTGAAGCCAAAGAAGGAGTGGCAATCCAGAAAGAAAACCAGACGCTGGCATCGATCACCTTCCAGAACTACTTCCGCATGTATGAAAAATTGAGCGGTATGACCGGTACGGCGGACACGGAAGCTTACGAATTCAACCAGATTTACGGCTTGGAAACGGTCGTGATTCCAACCCACCGTGGCATGCTGCGTAAAGATGCGATGGATAAGGTGTATCGCACCTCTGCTGAAAAATACAATGCCGTTATTGAAGATATCAAGCAATGCCAGGCCATTGGCCAGCCGGTATTGGTGGGTACGACTTCAATCGAAAATTCAGAGATCATTTCACGCCTGCTTACTAAGGCAGGCTTAAAGCATGAAGTGTTAAACGCCAAGCAACATGAGCGCGAAGCGCACATTGTGGCGGAAGCAGGCCAGCCGGGGGCGATTACCATTGCCACCAATATGGCGGGCCGTGGTACGGATATTGTCTTGGGTGGTAATCCAGAGGCGAGCATACATGCCGTTAAATCCGATGCCAGCTTAAGTGATGCCGATAAAGAAGCCAAAGCCGCCCAATTAAAAGCGGAATGGCAACAACGCCATGATGCGGTATTAGCGTCAGGTGGCTTGCACATTATCGGTACAGAGCGTCATGAATCACGCCGTGTCGATAACCAATTGCGCGGTCGTTCAGGCCGTCAAGGTGACCCGGGCTCAAGCCGTTTCTACCTGGCACTGGATGACCAATTGCTGCGTATATTCTCAGGTGACCGTGTTGCAGCGATTATGGAGCGCTTGAAAATGCCAGAGGGCGAAGCGATTGAGCATGCCATGGTTTCACGCGCGATTGAAAATGCACAACGCAAGGTAGAAGGCCGCAACTTTGATATTCGTAAACAATTACTGGAGTTTGATGACGTATCAAACGACCAGCGCAAAGTGATTTACGAGCAGCGCAATGAATTGTTAGAAGCCACCGATATCGGCGAAACGATTAGCGCCATGCGTAACGACGTGATTGCGGATATTTTCAGCGCACATATTCCGCCAGGCAGTGTAGAAGAACAATGGGATATTCCAAGTTTAGAGAAGAACCTGATCGCTGAAACGGGCCTGGACCTGCCACTGCAAAAAATGCTGGAAGATAATCCCGACCTGCATGAAGAAACCCTGCGTGAACGCGTGTTTGAAGCGGCAGATGCTTCTTATAAGTCTAAAGAAGAGTTGGCCAGCAATGATACCATGCGCCAGTTCGAGCGTGCCGTGATGTTGCAAAGCATTGATAGCCATTGGCGTGAGCATTTGGCAGCACTCGATCATTTACGCCAGGGTATTCATTTACGTTCTTATGCGCAAAAAAATCCCAAGCAGGAATACAAGCGCGAGGCGTTTGAACTGTTTGAAAGTCTATTGAACACGGTAAAAAGTGAAGTCACCAAAATCACCATGCTGGTGCAAGTAAAAACACAGGACGATGTTGAAGCGGTTGAGAAACCGGCCGATGTTGCCAATGTGCAATACCAGCACGCGGATTTTGATGAAGCGCTGGCCAATCCGGCAGATGAATTTACGGATGAACAGCAGGCACAAATGGCAAACGGTGAAGCGGTGATGCGCGAAGGCGTAAAAGTCGGCCGTAATGACCCATGCCCATGTGGGTCGGGTAAGAAATATAAACAATGCCACGGCGTTTTAAGTTAAAACTTTAAAATAAACTTGAAATTGAAAGAAAGCATTCAATGTCCGATTTAGACATTCAGTCTCCTTGTATTGGTGTGTGTAGCATGGATGATTTAAGTGGCCTGTGCCAAGGCTGCTACCGCACACTGGATGAAATTCAGCAATGGTGGGATCTTGATTCTCACCAAAAAAACGCAATTATCCACAAAGCAACTGAGCGTGAAGCCCAGCTATTTGATTAATATTGTTAAATTAACAGTCAGCGCTTCTGGCTGCCGATAATTGCCTGTTGAGTGGCCAAGTCAGTCAGAACTCCCAAGCCGAACTGAATAATGATGGCAACATCAGGATGGTCAATTTCTGTAGCCAGTTGCGTTAATGCTTGTTCACCCGTCATATCCTGTTGCTGTATCAGTTTTAGCAAGCGATAAGTCACGGCACTCAACTCGATAAATTTTACTTGGAAATCCGCATTCCTAAATACCAGTAAACTGGTACTTTCAGGCTGCCTGGGCTTAAACCTGGCGGATAGTTGATGCACGGGGTAATCGTACTGTAACAACATATGTGCCGCCGCCAGTACCGGCTTTTCTTGCAATAAATCCATTACTTCACTAATTGCAGCAGGCTCGGATTGCTGCATGCCAATCGCCAGCTCTACCCACTCATAATGCGCCAGCTGCTTGAAGTAAGCAGGTACAGTTTGAACCGGCTCTAAAAATAATAAAAACTGTTGCGGGATTTCCCTGAATAGTGGGCTGCCTGCCGCATATGTTGCGACAAACTCGCGCATTAGCTTTTGCCAGGCACGCTGGCCGATGACAGCCTGGCACACAGGAAAACAAACCGAAACAAAAGCGGCGATATTGTTAAAAACCGATTTTTTATACACGGCTAAACGGCTGGCACTGACTTTGGGGGGCTTTTTGTTTTGTGCAGGGTTGCGAATATGCGCGGTGAACTGAGCCTGGTATTGCTTAAAGTCTAAAGGCTGTTTTTCTAGCATACTGCCAGCGTTTTCTCAGTGGCTTTATGCCAGTAATCGTCCTGGTACGCCGCAATTTTGTCGATTTCATGCATCAAGGTTGGCAGTGGCGGAATATTGCTATCGCGTTCCAGCAACGTTGGGAAAACGCCAAACAATTGATACGCCTCTGCCAGTAAATCCCATACCGGGTCTGCGACATCTCTAGCGTGGGTATCTATCAATAAATTGGGCGACTCTTGATAATGCCCTGCTACATGGCTGTATACGATGCGCTCTTTAGGAACTTGCCGCAAAAAGTTGGATGCAAGTTGCACGGGGCTTTGGTTCGACTCTGCAAAATTCACGCTATTGACGTAGATATTATTGATATCAAGGTGCAGCCAGCAATCGGCTTCTTGCAGCACCGCGTTTAGAAAATCAATTTCACTTAAAGTGGAAATGGGTGCTGCTGCATAAAACGAGGCGTTTTCAATGGCTATTTTTTGTTCAAGGATATCCTGCGTTTGCCTTATTCTGGCAGCAACGTGGTGAACCGCTTCTTCTGTAAAGGGGATTGGCAATAAATCGTATAGATAGCCCGTTTTGCCATGATAAAAATCGCTGCAATAGCTGAGGTGTTCTGTATAAAGCGGAATCGCATTGGTGTTTAGAAAAGACTTCACCTGCTTTAAAAACGCGGTATTCAGCGGGTCTATGCCGCCTAATGATAAACACAGGCCATGACAGGCAATGGGGTATCGCTCAACAAACCAGGCTAAATCGGCTTGCGCTTTTCCGCCTGCGCCAATCCAGTTTTCAGGCGCGATTTCGACAAAATTGATATTGGCGATAGCTGGATCTTGGTACAGTGCCTGGATTTGAGGTATGAGCTCACGCTTTAACCCCAAACCCACGCCCTTGATATCCACTAAAGATGACACAGTGCCAAATGCCTGACTTTAGTAATTTTGACGGCTGGACAATTATTTCTTGTCGGCGCCACATTTGCCTTCGCCACATTTACCATCTTTGGCTTTTGCACCCATTTCTTTTTTCATTTCGGCGCTGCATTTGCCTTCGCCGCATTTACCGTCTTTGGCTTTTTCGCCCATTTCTTTTTTCATTTCGGCGCTGCATTTGCCTTCGCCACATTTACCATCAGCGCCTTTTTCGTGGTGATCGGCCACTTGATAGCCGCTAGATAAGGATTTGATCGCAAATGGGTTTTCTGCCGCGTTAATCGTTGTTGCAGCGATTGATAAAGCAAATGCGCCAGATAATGCTAAAGCCATTGATTTGTTGGATATTTTCATGATTTATTTCCTTTTTAAAAATAAGTAAATAGTGGTTTGGTGACAAGGTGTTTGATGCAGTACTTGCTATTTATACGCCATTTAATCTGTACCGGATTCAATTGAGCTAGCAATTCGGCCTTTAGCTTCAGAAGGTAAACGAATATCCTGGTTATTTTCAATGGAATCCGCGAAGCGATTAAGCGCTTTTCGTACCGTAATCAGCTGCTGGCTAAAGCGTTTGCAATATTTGCAGATAAACAGGTGAAAACGTACCTCCAGGCGCTCACGCCATGATAATTGGCGATTCAACGACTTTGAAATAAGTTGACTTGCTTGCTTGCAATCTATCATCACCAACCCCTTACGCAACTGGATTAAAGTTTTAAGCCTTTAAACGCCCAGCCAATTCATTTCCAGACATTTTCTAATACCCATGCGGGCCCTGTACAACATCACCCAAGCATTGGTCGTGCTGATATTGAGTTCCTTACAAATTTCTTCATTATCGGTTTCATGTACATCGCGCATCATGAACAGCGTGGCCAGTTTGGTGGGTAATCTGTCCATACAGTTTTGCAACACGCCTAAAAACTGTTTTTGCTCTAATGCGTTTTCCGGCATATCCCAGGCTTGGGGCTTTTCGGTCCAATGACCCGTTTCATCAAAGAACTCATCCATATTGGCGTCCTCTTCAGACATCAAGTCCGTTGCTGCGATTTCGCGTACGTTCTTGCGCATCACATCGATAATTTTATGCTTCAATATACCCGTTAGCCAAGTACGCGGCGCAGAATCGCCTGCAAAAGACTGGCTTTTAATCGCGGCTAAAAATGTTTCCTGCACCACATCCTCTGCCAGGTGCGGATCACGCAAGCGCGCTAGCGCGAATCGGTATAGAAAATCCCCGTGTTCATTGAGCCAATCGTGCATATTGTGAGATGTTGTCATCGGTCATATTCAATCATGCCGGCGCTGATTAAGCAACAATGCCCGCCTTTTGTTTGAGTAAGGCCAAATAGTGCTCGCTATCCAAACCGGTTTGGTTACGCTGCGCCAGCCAGATGGTTTCGCCCAGGCATTCTAAAATATCATGCAGCGCATCATGTTCGTTTTGATGCTTGAATAATAATTTTTGATAGATTGACGCAATACCAATGGGCTGGTTGATGCTGATTTGTTCCAGAACCGAGAGATGCAAACTCATGTGCAAAAACGGGTTGGTCTCACCCATTTCCGGAAAATAGGCCTGGTGCTTAAACTGTTGCGGCGCGTCTAGGATCGGGTGATATTCGGGGTGCATGTGCATAATCTGCAGTCCCAGCTTTTCCAAATCGCTTAGCTTGGCATTGTGTTTGGCTTTCGCCCAGGTGCCAAAAAAGAATTCGCGTACCTCATCACGTGATGGATTAAACAAGCTCATGATTTTTGACCAAACAATCCTAAAACCGCTGAATATTGCAGCAATTCATTGCGACCTCTAATGGACGCGATTTCGCCATTGCCGTAAAAGCCTATCAAGGGTAGGCCGGGAAACAAGGTTTTAATCAATGCCAGATCCTGGTCAACGCCATCGTATAGATATGGCCCGCGACCAAGACAAGAGAATAACAGCGCAAAGCGTGGTGCTGCGCTGTGCGTTTCTGCCGCCAATTCGCGCCTTAATGTGCTGGCGGTTTTTACCAAATCAATCTGTGCGGCATCCATATCGCGAACCGCCCAGCTCATCCAGTCACCCACTTGTAGTGGCTTGGCCAAAGTCACGGTACCGCTGGAGTCGTCGCCGGTAATAATAGAGGCTAAGTAGTAGTCGCCGCGTTCAATATGCGATGCGCGACTGGCATACACCGCCATCAGGTGATGGTAGGGAATCTCTTCACCTGTATCGAACAAAGCCTCTTTTTTACAGGCCGATTTTAATGAATCAAATGCAGACAGGTTGGCAATGGATTGCAGATCGAGCTGGTTGCAGGCAGTAATCCTGCGCGGGCTGGTTAACAGTTTTAAGCCATGCGTTGCGCCTACGGCGTATTGCGCATGATTTAAACGCATTTCACAATAACCTTGGGTAATGCCTTTGGCATTTTCCCATACCGAAAAAGCGCCATGCCCAATCGCATCGCCCGAAACACCGCCAATGCGTTGCTGCTTGGCATTCAGCCATGAACTGTTAATCGCATTGGGTGCGGCTAATGTAAGTAATAGTGCATTGCTTGAGGAATCATGTGGCTCTGGGTCAGGCTTTAACCAGATATTATGTGAAAACACCATCACAGCCGCGGCAGGGCTATCGATCACCCAATCCTCTTCGGTAAAGATGCCAATGGCCGAGCAGCCAATCACCTGTGTGCATCTGGCTGCCTTCGCGGCGGCTTTGATGGCAGGCTGCGGGTTAGCGGCGAATTCCGAACTTAAAAATAGCAGCACGCAGGCGGGAGAGTCCAGCTCCGCCTTACTCATGGCGTTCAGTACCGCCTGGGTGGCAAGTTCGGGGCCAGCTTTACTGCCTATTGCTATACCTGTCGCGACTTTCAACTGCTTGCCTTTAACGGATTTTCATTGGTTTGGCCTGCCATCAGATGCGGTGTAGGGATTATTTTATGCCTATATTCGCATAAATCGACGATGCAGCATTCACCGCATTTGGGGCTGCGCGCCGTACAGGTGTAGCGGCCATGCAGTATCAGCAAATGATGTGCATCATGCAGAAAGTTTTTGGGGATAGTCTTCAGGTATTTTTGCTCAACGGCCAGTACATTTTTACCAGTGGCCAGCTTGGTGCGGTTACCTAGCCGGAACAAGTGGGTATCAACCGCAATGGTAGGCTCGCCAAACGCCGTGTTCAATATCACATTGGCCGTTTTGCGGCCTACTCCGGGCAAGGCTTCCAGCGCTTGGCGGCTGTTTGGTACTTGTGATTGGTGCAATTGAATGAGCCTATCGCAACAGGCAATCACATTTTTGGCTTTGGCGTGATACAGGCCGATGGTTTTAATATAAAACTCCAGCCCTTCAATGCCTAGGTCAAAGATGGCTTGCGGTGTATTGGCTACTGCAAACAATTTACGCGTAGCGATGTTGACACCTTTATCAGTCGCCTGCGCCGATAAAATCACCGCGATTAACAGCTCAAAAGTACTGCTGTATTCCAACTCGGTGGCTGGTTTTGGAATCGCAACACTCAGGCGCCTGAAAATCTCCGCGCGTTTTTCGGCATTCATAAAACGATCAAGCTTTTAACTTGCCGGTTTAAGCGCGCCGGTAGAGGCATCGGCAGGCAAGCCGGGCGTAGACGTTTTACGCAACTCTGCCCAATTGCGTGCAGCAATCAAGCAAGCCAGGCCCAAAAAAGCCCCGGGCGGCAAAATGGCTAATAAAAAGCCCTGGTAATCAGGAACGATAGTCAGCACATACGGTTTAAAACTGGCGCCAAATGCCAGATCCAGGCCGGAGAATAAAGTGCCTTTGCCTACTAATTCGCGAATACCACCCAATAAGCCCAATACCAAGGTTAAGCCTATGCCCATCATAAAGCCATCCCACATCGCAGGTGCAGGCGGGTTTTTGGCCGCAAAAGATTCTACGCGTGCCAGCACAATACAATTCACCACGATTAGAGGAATAAAAATACCCAGCACCTTGTGCAGCGGTTCGGCAAAGCCATGAATCGCTAAATCGATAACGGTTACTAAAGCCGCAATCACCAGAATAAATACCGGCACACGGATTTCAGATGGCACAAAGCGCCTGACCGGCGAAACCGCGCCATTTGATGCCGCCATCACCAGGGCAGTGGCAAAGCCCAAGCTCAGGCCGTTTACGGCTGATGTGGTCACCGCCAAAGTAGGGCATAGACCCAGCAACTGTACAACGCCGGAGTTTTGCTTCCAGAGCCCGTTATAGGCGATTTCTTTAAATTGATTCATTTTTACCTCTTGAGACATTCCATCCAGTATTTACGCGAACAATGCCTGCTTGTTGGCTTCAAAATATTGCAGGGCCTTATGCACCGCTTTCACAATGGCGCGCGGCGTAATGGTAGCACCCGCCATGTAGTCAAATGTACCACCATCCTTTTTCACTTTCCATTGTTGGTCTCTTGTTTTTAAGAGCGATTCGTTATCAAAAAGTTTAATCCAGTCGTCTTTGGCAATATCAATATAATCGCCCAAACCAGGCGTTTCTTTGTGCGACAGTACGCGCACACCGCTGATACTGCCATCGGCCTTGATCGCAATCAGCAGCTTGATATCGCCACTGTAACCGTCATGCGCGATCGCTTCAATAATCACTGCAGCCGGCTGGTTGTTGATACGTGCACGGTTAGCGATTGTGATTTGTTTATTGCCAAGCAAATCGTTGGGTGCAATCGTCAATGTATCTTTCAGCAAATCGTTATTGTGCATGCTTTGCGGCACGATCTGGCGAAACAGGCTTAAGCGCGCTGCCGCTTCACTTTTTTCAATCGGCACCTTGGTGATTTGGAAAACAAAGGCCAGCAGCGCCGTAAACACCACCGCAAATGCAATCAGCGTGACGGCGGTTTTAGTGGCATGTTTCAGTATGGTTTCAGACATGCTTAAATCCAAAAATAAAACTGGCAACGCTGAAGTGACAAGTTAGCTTCATTTTTCATGCCCGAACACGCGCGGTTGCGTATGCGCGTCTATGAGCGGCACACAAATATTCATAAAGATTACCGCAAAGGCGATACCATCCGGATAGCCGCCATAAACGCGAATCAAATAGGCGACTGTCGCTACGCCAGCGGCAAAATATAATTTGCCTTTAGGTGTGGTTGGGCCGCTGACGGGGTCGGTGATGATAAAAAAAGCACACAGCATGCTGGCGCCGCTAAACAGGTGGAACAAGGGCGATGTGAAGTGTTCGGGATTCACCAGCCAGAATACGCCGGAAATCAATGCCAGTGCGGCTAAAAACGCAGTCGGCAGAT
This sequence comes from Pseudomonadota bacterium, assembly GCA_040387035.1. Taxonomy (GTDB): domain Bacteria; phylum Pseudomonadota; class Gammaproteobacteria; order Burkholderiales; family Methylophilaceae; genus Methylotenera_A. Next base: position 13,846 of record JAZKEN010000038.1, read on the forward strand.
GCCATGAAATGATTTTTTGCTGCCATAGATACAAGCCGCCCAGCAGGTAAGCACCGGTAATCCATTCATTGCCTTTGCCGCCCAGCACACCAAATACGGGCGCTTGCGTAATGCTGCTGACTTCATGTTTGAGCATCAATTGCGTCTTTAAATAATCCAGCGGAGTAGCGGATGTGATGGCATCCATCTGTACACCCTGCGGTAAAACACCGCTGAAAATCAGGTGTAGCTGGTCGCTAAAGCTTAATTGCGTTTGCGCGAGTTGCAGTGCGGCTGGCCATTTGGTCATCAACACAGGAAATGAAATCAGCAACACCGCATAGCCAATCATGGCAGGGTTGAACGGGTTGTAACCCAGGCCGCCATACAATTGTTTGGCAATAACGATCGCGAAAAAAGTACCCACTACGATCAGCCACCAGGGTGCGATGGGCGGAATAGCCAAGGCCAGAAGCCAGGCGGTCACTACCGCGCTATAATCCATCAGGAAAGGTTGAATAGGGCGCTGACGCAGTTTGAGCATGGCCGCTTCTGCAGCCAGTGCGGTGAGAGTGGCCAGGATTAATGTGACCAATATGCCGCCGCCATATACCCATACATAAGCCGCTATGCCAGGCACCAGCGCCAGCAGCACTTTGAACATGATACTGCCAACGCTTGGTGCATTTGAAATATAGGGTGAGCGGTTCAAGTTAATCTTTCTCAGTCTCTGATGACGCTTGTTTTGCCGCTTCGGCAGCGGCTTTTTGTGCTTTTGCGCGGGCAATCGCCGCCGCAATTAAGGCCTGTTTATCCGCATCTGCATTGCTTGTGTTATTGGCCGTTACTGATTCAGTTGCTTCGCTTAAGCCAACGGCCTGGCGGCGCGCTTCAATTTCAGCAATCTCTTTTTTGACTGGCTCTGGTGCATCGGCCACATTTTTTGGCGCGTTACCAGCGGCCAGTGCGGCAGCCTTTTGGGCTTTTGCTCTTTCAATGGCGGCAGCAATCAGGGCTTTTTTGGCCGCATCGTCAGTTTGTGCCGGTTTAACTGCTGGCTCGGTTTGCGCTGCATCTTGCGTTGCGGCTTTTAGTGCTTTTGCACGCTCAATGGCGGCCGCAATCGCGGCTTTTTTAGCTTCGTCCGTAGTTGCTGCGGGGCTTTGTGTTGCTGTGTCATTTTTCGCGGCTTGCGCACGTTCAGCATGTTTTTGTGCGCGCTCTTGTTTTTCGCGTTCAATCCGGGCTAATCTGAAATCATTGCGTTCGCGCGCCAAATCAGCCGCTTCCTTGGCTTTATCCTGCGCAATAATCTCACTTTTGGCATAGCGGTAATATTGCACCAGCGGAATATCGCTAGGGCACACGTAGCTGCATGCACCGCATTCTATGCAATCGAATAGTTTGTAGTCGTTAGCTTTTTCAAAATTATCCGATTTGGCAAACCAGTACAATTCCTGCGGCTGTAAATTAACCGGGCAGGCATCCGCGCAACGCGCGCAGCGTATGCAAGGCATGGCAGGCGGTGGCGGGGCAAATAAAGTGGGTGATGCCGCAATAATACAATTGGCGGCTTTGGTGATGGGCACATCGGCACTGGGCAAATCAAAGCCCATCATGGGGCCACCCATAATAAAATGCGTGGTATTGGCTTTTTCGCCACCTGCCGCTTGCACCAGGTGCAACATCGGCGTGCCAAATAATACTTCAAAATTTTGCGGCGCTTGTACGTTACCCGTCATCGACACAATGCGGTTGATCGATGGTTCACCCAGTTCAAAATAGCGGTAAAGCGCAACGACAGTGGCCACATTGAACACTTGCAAACCGACCTCGGTTGAGCGTTTGTCATAGGGGATTTCTGTGCCAAGCACCAAATGCACCAGGCGCCTTGCATCGCCGCTTGGGTAAAGCGTGGGCACGATTTTCACTTGCATGTTGGTGCCCATGTCCACTTTATTGACGGCGGCCTCCATGGCCTTTGCCGCTTCTGGCTTATTGTCTTCAATACCAATGATAACTTTTTCTGCACCCAGCAAATATTGGGCGATGCTAATGCCTTTGACGATTTCATCTGCGCGTTCGCGCATCAGCATATCGTCACAGGTGATATACGGTTCGCACTCTGCCGCGTTGATCACCAAGGTGTGTACGCCGGATTTTCCATCTGCACGCAGCTTGATATGCGTAGGGAAGGTGGCGCCGCCCAGCCCAACTATGCCTGATAATCGCAGGCTGGCAACCAGCGTTTTACGCTCTGCATTGCGCCAGTCCTGCGGTGCTTTTTCAATCCACTGGTCTTTGCCGTCAGGCGTAATGGTGATGCAGCGATCCGGCAAACCGGACGGGTGCGGGATAATGGCGTCTTCAATCGCGCTGACGGTGCCGGAAGTGCTGGCATGAATCGCTGCCGAAACCGTGCCTTCTGCCTCGGCGATTAGTTGACCCTTGAGTACATAATCGCCCACTTGCACTTTAATCTTTGGAATATTGCCGACATGCTGGCGTAAGGGCAGCACGATTTTTTGCGGGATCGGCAACTGGCCGATCGGCAGCTGGGTCGATTGCGCCTTGTTTTCAGGCGGATGCACGCCGCCGTGGAATGGAAAAATATCCTTGGCGGATTTGAACAAGCTGGCTAAATTAACGATTGCGTTCATCATTTAATATCTTAAGCAATCTGCGCAGGCTTAACGGGAAGGCTTTTGATGGGAATAACAGGGTGTTTCCACTTCCAGTTATCCGGCGTTACACCGATCGGCTGCATACTAATGCAATCCACAGGGCACGGTGCCAAACATAATTCGCAGCCCGTGCATTCGCTGGCAATGATGGTGTGCATGTGTTTTGCCGCGCCCAGAATCGCGTCGACCGGGCAGGCTTGAATGCACAAAGTACAACCTATGCAGATCTTTTCGTCGATAAAAGCCACTGACTTTGGTTTTTCTACCCCATTTTCTGCATTGAGCGGCTTATATTCCACGCCCATCAAATCGGCTAAAGCCCGCACCCCCGCATCGCCGCCGGGCGGGCATTGGTTGATATCTGCTTCACCATTGGCAATAGCGGTTGCATAAGGCTTGCAGCCCGGGTATCCGCACTGGCCGCACTGTGTCTGCGGCAAAATCGCATCAATGCGCGCAATTAAAGGGTCGCCTTCCACTTTGAACTTAAGCGCCGCATAGCCCAGCAGCGCACCCAAGCCAAGTGCCAAGCCGATCATAATAGTTAATGCAGTTAACATGGATAGATGTGGTTAATAGGTGTGAAAAAAATTAATTTTTTAATATTTATAGAAACTTAATATTTATCTAGACCGGCAAAACCCATAAACGCCA
>JAZKEN010000038.1:17262-28391 GCA_040387035.1 Pseudomonadota bacterium
TTAATATTTATAGAAACTTAATATTTATCTAGACCGGCAAAACCCATAAACGCCAGGCTCATCAGTGCGGCAGTGACCATGGCGATGGCTGATCCTTTAAACACCACCGGCACATCGGCCGCTTCCATGCGTTCACGCATCGATGCAAACAGTATCAGCACCAAGGAAAAACCCAGCGCGCCGCCAAAGCCATACAAGCCGGATTCAATAAAGCCCTTGCTTGCTTGCGCATTTAAAAGCGGGATGCCGAGCACCGCGCAGTTGGTGGTGATCAGTGGTAAGAAAATGCCGAGCATTTGGTACAAAAGGGGAAAGCTTTTTTCCATCACCATCTCGGTGAATTGCACCACGCCTGCAATCACGACGATAAACGAGAGTGTGCGCAAGTATTGCAAGTCATTGGGTTCTAACAGGTAAAAATTGATGGCCCAGCTGGTCATAGAGCCAATGGTCAGCACAAACGCGGTCGCTGCGGCCATGCCAATAGACGCTTCTAGTTTTTTAGAAACGCCCATAAATGGACACAAGCCCAGGATTTTAACCAGTACGATGTTGTTGACCAAAACCGTACTGATTAAAATTAAAATGTAACTTTCTGAAATCATTTATTTAGCCTTGAATCACTGAGTCTAAACCGTAAGCAATTATACAACTTTATAGCGCGATGCTATCTAGATTTAGTCAGCTAAAACAAGCTGAAATTCAACCAAAACAGAGCATGCGGCGTTACAGCATAAAAGCTTGTGTGGGCAATCCACAACATATTATCGATACTTAAGAATAATATTTTAATATATCAATATTTTTATTGCTTATTTACAAGGTTTAAACCGCATCAATCGGTGAGCGATTCGCATTAAGTAGTGAGTTTCGGTTAAAATAGGAATAATTTTTATTTAGCAAGGTTTTCTATGTTGCAAGGTAGTTTGGTTGCAATCGTTACGCCCATGTTTGACGATGGCAGTTTAGATTTAGACGCATTGCGCAAGTTGATTGACTGGCACATAGACGCGGGTACAGACGGCATTGTGATTGTGGGCACAACGGGTGAATCGCCAACCGTCGATATAGGTGAACATTGTTTGCTGATTAAAACCACCGTTGAGCAAGTGGCCGGGCGTGTTGCGGTGATTGCCGGTACGGGTGCGAATTCCACGCGCGAAGCCATTGAGCTTACCCAAAATGCCAAAGACTTGGGCGCGAACGCTTGCCTTCTGGTAGCGCCGTATTACAACAAGCCAACGCAAGAGGGTTTATATCAACACTATGCCGCGGTGGCCGCTGCGGTTGATATTCCGCAGATTTTATATAATGTACCAGGCCGCACCGGCTGCGATATCAGCAACGATACTGTCATACGTTTGTCAGCAATTAGTAATATAGTGGGGATTAAAGATGCAACGGGCGGTATTGAGCGTGGTACCGATTTATTGTTGCGCGTACCTGAAGGCTTTGCGGTTTACAGTGGTGACGACGCGACAGGAATGGCGCTGATGTTGCTGGGTGCATATGGGGTGATATCGGTCACGGCAAACGTGGCACCCGCGCTGATGCGTCAAATGTGTGTGGCAGCCATGGCTGGCGATGTAAAAACAGCGTGTGAAATTAACGCTAAACTATTTGCATTGCATCAAAAACTATTTGTAGAGGCAAACCCAATTCCAGCTAAATGGGTATTGCAGCAAATGGGGTTAATAAAAACAGGTATTCGCTTACCGATGGTCAATTTGTCTGCGCAGTATCATGACGTGCTTAGGCACGCCATGAGCCGTGCTGAAATTTTTAGCTAAATCAATTGCGCTTATCAACGTATAAGTGGCAAGGTATTAATAGCAATGTATAAATGGTGGTAATTAAAATGAAATTTGAAACAAAATTGGTAACGAAATTAACGGCTTTAGTATTACTAAGCACATTGGTCGCGGCATGCGATTCAATTCCGTTTATTGACACGACATCGGATTACAAAGGCGCAGGCCGTGCTAAGCCTTTAGAAGTGCCGCCTGATTTAACCAGTGTTAAAACCAGCGATGCCTACAACGTACCTGGCGGAAGCACCAGCTATAGCACTTACAACCAGGAGCAAGAAGGCCAGGAAGCTGGTACTGAGGTGATTTTGCCTAATACCGACGGCGTGCGCATGGAAAAAGCCGGTGCGCAGCGCTGGTTGGTGGTCAATGCGCCAGCCGAAAAAATCTGGCCTGCCGTTCGCGAATTCTGGATTGATCAAGGTTTTGCGGTGCGTGTGGAAAACCCGGAAACAGGCGTCATGGAAACCGAGTGGATTGAAGCGGATGCGATTAAAGCGCAAGATGAAAAAAGAAATATGGGTGAAAAGTTTGATAAATGGTTGGATAAATTATCAGGCTTGGCCGATAGACGTAAATTCCGTACCCGTTTAGAGCGTGGCGAAAAAGAAGGAACCACGGAAATTTACATGACGCATCGCACGGTCAGCAGCGCGCCTGATGATGGTAAAACCAGAATTCAAACCCAACTGGGTGAAATTGAAACCGGTTACCGCGCAGACGCTTCTAAAAATACAGTAGAAGAAAAAGATGGCGATTTGGACGCGGAATTAATGCGTCGTTTGATGGTAAAACTGGGTGTTGAAGAAAAACGTGCACAACAAATCGTGGCCAATCCGGTTTCGGAAAAACGCGCAGAAGTATTTAAGGAAGCCGACAGCAGTGTAACCTTGAACCTGAATGATCCATTTGACCGTGGCTGGCGCCGTGTGGGATTGGCGCTGGATAGAATTGGTTTTGTGATTGAAGACAAAGACCGCTCAAACGGTACGTTCTTTGTGCGCTACTCGGATGTGGATATTGATGATGCGCCTAAAAAGAAAAAGGGCTTGTTAGATACTTTGGCGTTCTGGAAAGATGATCCTGAGCCGGAAAATAAATCCAAACCGAAAGAGGAAAAAACCATTGTAGATAAAATACAATTTTGGAAAGGTACCGATGACAAAACCGATTCAGCCAAACAATACCGCATTAAAGTGGTCGAGTTGGAAAACGGCGGTACGCGCGTGAACGTTGTGGATAGCGAAAACAAGCGCAATCGCAGCTCAACCGCCAATCGCATTATTTCCTTACTCTACGAACAGCTAAAATAACAATTCCTGATCCATCAATTCTTATTATTGATGGACGGGATTGATGCGGGATGAGGTTTGCTTCAATAGGTAGTGGTAGCGCAGGCAATTGCACTGTTATCGAGCAACAATCGACGCGGTTGTTGCTCGATTGCGGTTTTAGCCTGAAAGAAGTGGTCACTCGCCTGCACAAACTGGACTTAACGCCGGAACAAATCAGCGGCATCTTGATAACGCATGAGCATGACGACCATGCCAAAGGTGCTTTTAGACTCGCTGCAAAATACAATATCCCTATTTGGTTATCGCATGGCACGCTTAAAATGTGTGAGCGCTACCTGCCAGAAAATGTGCAAATCCAGCTCAATATTATTGATAGCCATACCAGCTTTGAGATTCAGGATTTACAGATCACACCCTATCCGGTGCCGCATGACGCGCGTGAGCCCACGCAATTCAGCTTTTATGATGGCCAGAATAAACTGGGTGTTTTAACCGACGCCGGTTCTTCTACGCCTTATATCGAACAGGTTTTAACGCAATGCGATGCGCTGGTGCTGGAATGTAACCACGATTTGAACATGCTGGAAAATGGCCCCTATGCATGGACGCTTAAAAAGCGCGTAGGCAGCCGGCTTGGCCATTTGGATAATGCCAGTGCAGCGCGATTGCTGGCGAGTCTGGATAACTCAAAACTGAAACATATTATCGCCGCCCATTTAAGCGCAAAAAATAATACACCGGATTTAGCAAAAGCATCGCTCAGCGCAGCGCTTAACTGCGCGCCGGATTGGATAGGCATTGCTGAACAAGGCGCTGGATTTGATTGGCGTACACTTGATTAAAACAGGCTGCCGATAGTTAACTATTGTGGATAGCTAAGCGCATCTGGCAATCGTTCCCCATCAATAAAAAAGCCGGCTTAAGCCGGCTTTTTTAAAGGTAATAACCAAAATCTGTTATTTAGTTTCTGCAGCCGGGGTTTCAGGTGCAGGGGTGTTTTCAGGTGCAACTTCAGCTGCAGGTGTCGGAGCCGCTTCAGCAGGAGCAGGAGCTGCTTCAGCTGGTGGTGCAGTTTCAACTGGAGTTTCAACAGCTGGAGTTTCAGGCATTGTAGTATCTTCAGCAGGTTTTTCGCCACAAGCAGTTAATGCAAGGGCTAATAATGCAGCTAATAGGGCATAACGTGTCATTTTATATTCCTTAATAAGTTTAACTAAAATAAACAACTTTTCGATAGCGCCTAAAAGTTTTGCTATTTAGCTATACCGAATAAAAAAATTCTACCAGTATTTTTTAAAAAAGCCAAAAAAAAAGCCGACATTTGTCGGCTTTTAATATTGCAACTAAATCAATTAAAAATTGATGATTAGTTTGCTGGAGTTGCAGCAGCAGCCGCTTCAGTAGCAGCAGCGTCAGTCGCAGCAGCAGCAGCGTCCGTAGCAGCAGCAGCAGCATCAGTTGCTGCAGCAGCAGCTTCAGTAGCGGCTTCAGCAGCTGGGTTAGCTTCAGTTGCAACAGCAGCTTCGCCAGCAGCAGCAGCAGCTTCGCCAGCAGCTTCAGTTGCAGTAGCAGCCGCTTCAGCAGCTTCTTCAGCAGGTTTTTCGCCACAAGCAGTTAATGCAAGTGCTAATAATGCAGCTAATAGAGCAGAACGTGTCATTTTTATATTCCTTAAACAGAGAGTAGACTAAAAGTTGAAACCAATTACGGTGGACCACTTTTAGCCCAACCGAATGGACTGAATTTTACCAGTAATTATAGAAAATTCCAGTATATTTTTGATTATACGAAACTTTTTTTAGTAAAAAGCCGTTGATTTGCAACAATTTATCGCATGAACCTCATTAAAACCTTAAATATTTAGTCCACTTTGATAAATAGACTACTGTTTAGCGTACTGGAGGCGGATTGTGAGCCTAGGATTTTGCGACTGATTTCATCCTTATTTTGCATAGTGCCACCAATATCCAGCCACTCGCCGATATTTAACCTGACCACAGTGCTGAGTGTTTCAAAATCAATAAAACCTTGCTGGTTTAAGCTCGAAATACGCGGTGTGATTTCTAACTCTACCTGATTGCCGATGGTGCGTGGCCGCACGGCAAAGCCGGTAGTGACTTCGTGCCAGTCGCTTACACGCTCAATTTGAATATAACGCCGCGTTATACTGACCCATTCTTGAGTAAAAGGTATTATTTGGCCGCTACTGATATAAGCGCGTTCACCGTCTAATACACTTATAAACTGGTTGCCACTTTGGCGCGTGCTGCTGCTGTTACGTTCAACGATGATGCGCCCGCCATTGGTTTGCGTGCGCCTGCTGTTGGATATGCTTACATTGCCAGCGCTGACGGTGCCGCTCGCTTCTGTTCGTGCCGATTGGCCGCTTTGCTGCATGCTATTGCTCACGGTAATCCTGCGATTTACCCTGGCTGCATCCAGTTTTTCCACGATGGCTTCGATTTCGCGCATGCGCTCAGGCGAAGCGCGCAAGATAAGTTGATTGTCTATGCCGGTAGCAGTACCATCCACCCCAACCATCGGTGAAATAGTCGGCAACAAGTCATTCGCAAAGCGGTGCTGCAAGGTAATGATTTTAAATTCGGATTCTGCAAAAACCGGCGAACATATTAGCGCAAGGCCCAAGCTTAGGAAAAGTCGACTGAGGATTTGCAGCATGATTTACAGCCCCAACTTGGTGATTGAAAGCGTTTCAGTGGTTTCCGCCAACAACTCATCAAAACGCAATAGCAAGCTGGCGCTGGTATCGATATCGTCCAGCGCGTATTTAAAACGCGCTTGGTCGATATGAAAGCGGCGGCAATAATGCCGCTTATCCGCAATCACAAAACAATCTTTAGCGATTTTGGCGAAATGATTGGTTTCATAAATGGTCATTCTATGGCCGTAAATACGCAGCAAATCCATTAAACGCGGGCAATTGGCATGAAAAAAATGCGTATCCTGCAAAATAATGGTGAGTTTTACCTGCTCACCTTTTTGCAAAAAAGCATGGATTAAATCGTAGCGCTTCACGCTGGCGTAGTCGCCTTTGCCAAAATCCTGGTCAAAAATACACAAATCATTGCTGGCTTGCGCAATCACCGTATCTAGTGCCAGCGCATAATTGCGCTCACCCACTAATACGCTATCGGGTTTGAGCTCTGCATCATCCATCTTGATTTACCCCTTCTTATTCGCCGCTTATTCAAGGCCAATAAAACCCGCCAAATAGCTTTCATATAAAACCTCAGCCAGCTGCGCCTGCAACTCGCTGCTTTGAGTGTCTAAGTTTAAGTAACGTTGGTTGGCCAACTCTTGCATACAAGGCATTAATTTTTTTGAAACAATCAGCTTTTCGCCATTTAAATAAAAGGCATCATTGCTAAACAGCATCTGCGATTTCAAATCCAGCATCAATGATTTATGTTGCAATTGGGCGGTGAATTTTTGTAAATTGAGTTTCTTAGCCGGCTCAAAGTACACATCCGGCTTGGGTTCGGTCAGGTATTTCCCTAAAAAATCGGCAATATGATTGTTATCCCAATTAATTTTTTGCAGCATAGTGCTGACTTTGTTGACCATCGCATCACTGATGGCGGCCGGATGCTCTTGCAATGGTAAATCCGGGTCACTGTAGAGCGGATTCTCTGCATGGCTAGTGCCTGTATTAGCGGCCAGGCTGTCTTGCAGGTAGCTTAAAAACTCATGAACCAGTTCGTCAGTTTTGGGTGCCCGGAATCCAATCGAATAGGTCATGCAATTGTCCCCCACCGACACTCCCCAATGCGCAATTTGCGGTGGTAAGTACAGCATGTCACCGGCTTCCAGTTGCCACTCCTGTTCCGCTACAAAATTTTTCAGTATTTTCAAGGGTGCATCTTCTATCAGGCTTAAGTCGGTTTGAGTGCTGATCTTCCAGTTTCTACGACCGCTGCCTTGCAATAAAAAAACATCATAACTGTCTACATGTGCGCCCACACCGCCGCCATCCGGCGCATAGCTCACCATCAAGTCATCCAGGCGCGCCTTTGGTATAAAGTCAAATTGGTTTAATAATTCAGTCGCTTCAGGCAAGTAGTGATTAACGCTTTGCACCAGCAGCGTCCAATCCTTGCCAGGCAATTTGGTAAAGTCGGCATCATCAAAAGGGCCGTTTTTAACCTGCCATTTGCTGCCTTTTTTCTGCACGATCCGGGCTTGTACATCATCTTCGCAGGCTAATCCAGCCAGCTCTTCTGGGCTTAATAAGCCAGTAAAGCCAGGAATGGCGTTTTTGATCAGCAAAGGCTTTTTCTGCCAATATTCGGCTAAAAATTCCGCTGGGGTTAGTCCATTTAAAAGAGGAGTTGCTTGATGACTGGGCATTATCTTTAAGCTTAATAGGTATTGGCGATATGATAACCCATGAATCTGGGATGATAAAAAATCATCAATTGCGGAGGTATACAACTTGGTATATATTGACGGTTAAATAGTTCATATTCAACTGGGGCACAATATGGCGACAGCAACTGATCTTAACGATTACGACGCGATTTCTAAAGTGATCCAGCACTATATCGATGGTGCAAGATCGGGCAAGGGCGCGCTGATGAAGCCCGCTTTTCATAACGATGCAACCATATTCGGTTATGTCGGGCCAGATTTGTTTGCCGGCCCCATACAAGGCCTATATGACTGGAATGACGCAAACGGCCCTGCAACCGGCATCGTTTCACGCATTGCCAATATTGATCTGGTGGGCACAGTGGCCAGCGTGCGCCTGGAATCGGACAACTGGACAGGCCATCGATTTACCGATTTTTTTAACCTGTTAAAAGTAGACGGCGAATGGAAAGTGATGAACAAAGTTTTTCATTTGCATGCCTAAAAATTAGCCACAAAATTCGCATGAAATAGTAAAAAATAATTTAGCTATATTGATGATTGTTTGAGGAGTGATGACATGAATGCACCTGCCGATTTAAAAAATACCGATAACACAATTAAGACTTTTCATGGCGGCTGCCCGCATGATTGCCCGGACACCTGCAGCATGGTTTATTCGGTGCAAAATGAAAAGCTCATCTCGGTTAAAGGCAATCCTGATCATCCCATGACGCGCGGCGGCTTGTGCGTCAAACTCAAGGATTACGAAAAACGCCACTACCACCCGGACCGCCTGCTGTACCCAATGAAGCGTACCGGCCCTAAAGGCAGTAAGCAATTTGAAAGAATCACCTGGGATGAAGCGCTGGATACCATCGTCAGTAAGTGGCAAGGTATTATCAAGCAAAGCGGCCCACGTGCGATTATGCCGGCCAGCTACCTGGGCAACCAGGGCTTGGTTCATGGCTTAAACGGCGGCGATGCGTTTTTTAACCGCATGGGTGCCACGGTGACCGAGCGTACTTTCTGTGGTGAAGGCTCATGCACCGCATGGTTACTCACGGTTGGGCCAACGGCAGGTGTGTGCCCAGAAAGCTTTATCCATTCTAAATACATCATTATCTGGGCCTGCAATTCGGTTTCTACCAATTTGCACCACTGGCATATCATCCACGAGGCACAGAAAAAAGGCACTAAAGTGGTGGTGGTGGATTCTTACGCCTCTAAGACCGCCAAAGAAGCCGATTGGCATATTGCGCCCAAACCAGGTACCGATGGCGCGCTGGCAATGGCCATGATGAACGTGATTATTGAAGAAGGCCTGGTAGACCAGGATTATGTGGATAATTACACCGTCGGCTACGCTGAATTAGCCGAACGTGCCAAAACCCGCACCCCTGAATGGGCTGAAAAGATCACCGGTATACCTGCAGAAGATATCCGCAGATTCGCCAGGGAATACGCCACTACGCCACCAGCGGCGATTCGCTTGGGTGTTGCATTGGAGAGAAGTTATGGCGGTAGCCAGGCCATTCGCGCCGTGACTTGTTTGCCTGCGCTGATTGGCGCCTGGCGTCATGTGGGCGGTGGTGCGCTCCAATTCCCGGTGTGGGAGCACCCATACAGATTCGATGTGATTTCACGCCCTGACTTGATTCCGGAAGGCACGCCGGTGGTGAATATCCTGCAACTTGGCCGTGTGCTGACCGGTGAAATTGAGTTAGATACCCCGATTCAATCCATCATGGTGTGGAATACCAACCCGGTAACGCAATCGCCCGAAACCGACAAGATTATTAAAGGCCTAGAGCGCGAAGATTTATTCACCATTGTAGCGGACCACTTTATTACCGATACCGCCGCCTATGCCGATATCGTGTTGCCGGCGACAATGGGTGCGGAGATGGAAGATATGATTCTCTCCTGGGGGCATTTGTACCTGACCTATAACGCCAAGTGCGTAGAGGCACCGGGTGAGGCGATTTCCAATAACGAGATTTTCCGCCGCTTGGCCAAACGTTTGGGCTTTGAAGAGGACAATTTTAAATGGTCAGATTCGGAATGTTTAGAGAATTATGTGGCTTGGGATTCACCAGCCTGTGACGGTATTGATTTAGCCTATTTACGTGAGCATGGTTTTGCAAGGCTGAATGTGGGCACCAAAGATAACCGCGCACCGCATAAAGAAGGCAACTTCCCTACACCAACCGGCAAATGCATGTTCCTGGTAGAAGGCGCCAAAAACTTTGTGGCAGGGCCATTCCGCCAAATGTATGAAGGCTTTCAACCGGGTGAAGATTTGGATTCATTGCCGGATTACGTCGCCTCGCGCGAATCTGCGGATAGCAATCCGGAACTGGCCGCTAAATTCCCATTAAGCATCATTTCGCCGAAAAGCCATGGTTTTTTAAACTCCTGTTATGCCAATGTGGTAGAAAAAATTAAAGGACAGGGTGAGCAGTTTGTGATGATCAATGCCGCCGATGCGGATATGCGCGGTATTAAAGAAGGCTCAAAAGTGCGAGTGTTTAATGATAGGGGCGCCTTTGAAGGTGATGCGCGCATTACTAAAGATGTGAATCCCGGGATTGTGGTTGCAACGCTGGGCTATTGGCGCCAGCTGAATAAGGGCACGGTGAATTGTATTAGTTCGGCGGAGTTTGGGGATATGGGGCATTCGACTACGTTTTCGGATAATTTGGTGCAGGTGGAATTGGGATAGACGGTCACATAAAGGCTGACTTTGGTTGGCTTTGATGTGATTGCAATTTATTTATGCAGGAATATATCGCGCCCAGATTCCTCAGTGAACGCAATGTACTTTGGGAGTTGTTCACGGATATCAACATATTGGGTTTGACCTTCAATAGCTACTGGAATGAACACACGCCAAGTACCAGCCGTTGAATCAGTAATTATCTGTATTGTAGGAGCCCCCTCATGCGCAAAATTTCTGTAATTCTTTATTTCAATAAAAAGTTGCTGATCACGTTTTTGTTTGATTGCTTCTTTAGCAAGACTCCAGTTAATTGGGTCATTGCATTTTTTTTTGCGTTCGCTAACCGTTTCCCATCTTATATTCTTGCCAGAAAGTTCAAGCGCAAATCGTTCATTTGCCCAGTGATTTATTAAGTCAAAAACTGAATACAACTCCCAAAAAAATGCACGCATATACCAACCTATCTCTAGTTGTAGCATAGGATTTTGCAATACTTGTTCTTTCTCTTTATCAGAAGCCTTATTCCATTTGCTTTCGCACTCATTGATGATAGAGTTGATTTTTTTGAAATGGAAATCCGCTGCCCTTAATGCGTTTAAGGCGTAACTTTCAATCGGCACTACAGACGAACGGCAGAGAGATTTGCTTTTTTCAGGTTTATTCACGATTGCTGTAATTTAGATAAATATAGATATTTGTATTTAAATAATTAGTTTGATTAAGAATATATTAGATGTTTATCTTAAGCACTATCTGTGTATCTTAACTAGTAGCAATTAGAAGTGCAATCGTGGTCGCTTTCGCGCGACTGGCGAGTTTCTTTCTTTTGCTTAGCCAAAAGAAAGAAACCAAAGAAAAGGCTACCCCCTACCGCTTGTTTCCTATGCTGCTGTAAAAAGTTGGGCGCTGCGGAACTCGCCCTAACAAGCCACACAA
>JAZKEN010000038.1:28491-34079 GCA_040387035.1 Pseudomonadota bacterium
GTCTGTATGAATCCCCATTTGCAGTGCGTGACCCCTGGGATTTACTTTTCTTTACTATGCTTTACTTCTTGTTAACAACCTCAACCGGAAAACGCAGGTAAACTCTTTGCGCCTATGTACGTTAGTTAACAGAGGTAGATTTTTTATTCATCTATAATGCAATAGAAAATCTAGTTTATGTAGTTGGTTTTTTCTAAACCCATGTATTTCAAATAGAAGGTAAATAATATGCGTAATAAAATAATCATTAGTTCTGTGTTGGTGGCGTTTGTGTTGGGCGGTTGCGCTAATATGACAGAGACGCAAAAAGGTACGGCTAAGGGCGCTGCTATCGGTGCTGGTGCTGGTGCGGTTGTAGGTGCGATTGCCGGTAAAGGCAGGGGCGCTGCAATTGGTGCGGCAGTGGGTGCTGGTGTTGGTGCTGTGGCCGGTAATGTTTGGACTAAGCGTCAGGAAGAGCAAAAACGCAAAATGGAAGAGGCGACAGCCGGTACAGGCGTTGGCGTTTCGCAAACATCGGATAACCGTTTGAAGCTGGATATTCCAAGCGATATTTCCTTTGCGGTAAATCGTGCTGATATCCAATCAAATTTCAGGCCAATCCTGGATACATTTGCGACCAGCCTTTCTACAACGCCTAACAGCAATGTGACCATTATCGGCCATACTGATAGTACCGGTTCAGATGCGATCAATAATCCATTATCGTTAAACCGTGCGGCTAGTGTGCGTGATTATTTATCAGCACGCGGTGTGGCTTCAAGCCGTGTTGCAATTGATGGTCGCGGTTCACGTGAACCAATCGTGGCCAATGATACGGCTGCAAACAAGGCAAAAAACCGCCGTGTTGAGATTTTTGTGGCAGAGCCGGCACCAGTGGCTGCGGCACAATAATCAGGCATTTACTTGTCATTGATTAAGATTTTAATAAAAAAGGGCTTTATGCCCTTTTTTATTGCCTGAAAGTTGTCAATGCAAGGCCGCATTTGCAAGTTGGCTGTAGGATGAAAAAGTTTTTTGCATAATGCATCATGTAAAGTCGTGTAAGAATCGTCTGACACGACTTTCAGTTTTTGCTTATATGGATTGTGGTTGCTGAGAATTAGAATGCAATTGCGTGATGAACAAACAGGTGTTCAAACAGAATTTTTACTTAATCTAATTAAAAGGGAAATAAAATGAAAATACTTAGCACATTTTTAATCTTGGCTTTTGCGGTTTCATTGAGTGCTTGCAACACTTTTGCTGGCGCAGGTAAAGATATTCAAAAAGGTGGCGAGAAAATCGAAGACGCCGCAGATAAGAACAAATAAGCTTAGGCTTAATGTTGCTTGTGTTTAATTTCGCAAGAGTGCACACCTTGCACTTTTGCGAAATTAATTTTTAGTTAACGTTTTAAAAAGGTAGGAACGCCGCAGTTGCAATACTTTGCATAATGCGCGAAATAAGGCGTTGAGATTTTTCCGCTAGACTAATCGCATACAAATCAGTACGTCCTATCATCTTACCAAATTCCCGTTCAAAACTTAGATTGCGATCAGCCCCACTTAATTCATTGGTCACCAAGTACAAATTGCCATAGCTATCGCGACTGGTAGACAGCTTCCACGCAGCAATCTCGATATTACGCGCCACGTTATAAATACTCTGCGGATTAATGGTATCGGTGAGGTAAAAATATTTTTTATTACCATGCGCTTTGAGTAACATGGTTTGCAATCCAACTATAAAAGGCAGTACGCGGTCGCCCTGGTAATTGGCGTCAAATGCTAAAAAAATGGCATCAGTGCCTTGTTTATTATCGATTTCTTTAAATTGAAACTGGTGCTGTGACTCGCCTTCAAATACCCAATCCACCATTTTTTCGGCAGGGTCAGAGGTACTTTTGGCGAGCTGCTGCGGATTACGTTTATAAAGTTTAGTCATCAAAACGCGCAAACTTTGCGTATTCTCGGCTAATTCAACATCGGCCATACGGTCAAAATCGTTTTTAACCAATTGGTTGGCAGAGCTTCTGTCACTGCGTTGCGGAATCTGCTTGTCTAAAGTAGATGGATTGGCCACACAGGCACTCAACAATCCACATACAATGAGCCAAGAGATAAATTTCACACGGTAAGCCTTGCTGTTTTTTGCACAACGCGCGCCTCGGGGAAGGCGATACTAAAAGTGCTGCCCACACCCAATTCACTTTCGATTTCTAGTTTAGCCTGATGGCGGCTTAAAATATGCTTAACAATGGCGAGGCCCAAACCGGTGCCACCCGTTTCGCGGCTACGGCTGCGGTCTACGCGGTAAAAACGCTCTGTCAGCCTATCAATATGTTGTTGCTCAATACCAATGCCTGTATCACGCACGCTGAATACGGCCTGATTATCGCGCAAACGCCAGCCGATTTTAATATCACCACCTTCGGGTGTATAGCGTACCGCGTTGCTGGCCAGGTTATTTAATGCGCTATACAGTTCTTCTTGTGCACCTTTGACATTCAGCTTGTTGTCTACTTCTAAAGAAACGTTGTGCGGTGTTTTATTTAAGCTTTTGCTTAGGTTGATGGCGTCGTTTTGAATCTGTTTCAGTAGTTTGGGGATATCAATTTCATTGTCATCCGGGCTTTGCGTATTGCTTTCAATTGCAGACAGGGTGAGTAAATCTTCAATAATGCGGCGCATACGGCTGGTTTGGTCCAGCATCATGTCGAAATAGCTTTTTGAGCTTTCCGGCACGGCGCCATCCATATCGCCCAGTGTTTCCAAAAAGCCGCCCACCACAGTGAGCGGTGTGCGTAACTCGTGCGATACATTGGCAATAAAATCGCGGCGCATGGTTTCGGTTTTTTCTAAAGCGGTGACATCGCGGCAGATCAGCAGTTTTTGTTTTGAGCCAAAAGGAATCAGCTGGATCTCAAGTGTAATTTCCGGGTTGCGCCAGGATTTCAATTTGATGGGGTCCAGTTTGACTGGCTCGCCATATTCTTGTGCTTGCAGATAAACCACAAAATCACTATGCCGAACCAGGTAGCTAATAGGCTGGTTTTCATCATGTTTTAAATCCAAACCCAGCTGGTTTTCGGCAGGTGGATTACACCACTCGATTTCATTGTCGCTATTGAGCACCACTACGCCATCAGGCAATGCGCTGGCCGCGTGCCTGAAACGCTCAAGGGTTGAGCTTAACTGGGTTTGGCTGCGTGAACTTTGACGGTGCTGTTGATAGAGTGAGGCGAAGATGTGTTCCCAAATGCCGGAGCCGTTTGGCATATGGTTGAGTACCGGTTTTTTTAACCAGCTATGTAATTGATGCAGCCAATATAAATGGCCAATAAGGTACAAAAATAAACCCGCGCTTAAAACCATCAGCGCAGTCACTGCATCGGCAGACGCCCATATCACTAAGCAGAGCAAGCTTAACGATAAAATTAACCAAAATGCATTCCAGCGAATATCTTGCACAGTTGCTCACTATCTATTTACTGTCGCTATTATAGCGAGCTTTATTATGGCTTTTGCGCATAACCCCGCCAAATAATTAAACAATTTTGGCGGCTGTTATGTACGAAGGATGGCTTAATTCAATTGCGCCGATAAGCGATAGCCTGAGCCGCGCACGGTTTGAATTAAATCCTGGTGGCCTGAAACCGCCAGGGCGTTACGCAACCGGCGGATATGCACATCCACTGTGCGGTCTTCTACAAATACGCGGTCACCCCATACTTTATCCAGCAGCTGGCTACGGGTGTGCACGCGCTCAGCGTTGCTCATAAAATAATGCAGCAGCCTGAATTCGGTTGGGCCTAAATCAATATTGGCAGAGTTGCCTGTCACGCGGTGCGTGGTAGGGTCTAGCAACAAGCCTTGAATCTCAATCGGGTCGTCGGTCATCTGCGGTGCGCGGCGGCGTAGTACGGCCTTGATGCGGGCATTGAGCTCACGTGGGCTAAATGGCTTGGTGACGTAATCGTCTGCGCCCACTTCCAGGCCACGCACTTTATCGTATTCATCGCCCCTTGCGGTAAGCATGATAATCGGGATGGCTTTTGTCAGATTGTCTGACTTTAAGCGGCGCGCGTATTCAATACCACTCATACCAGGCAACATCCAGTCCAACAAAATTAAGTCTGGCATGGTTTCGCGAAGTAATTCTTGTGCATGCTCAACAGATAAAGCGCGCAGCGCATTGTGCCCAGCTTGGGTAATGTTCAATGCCAGCAGTTCTTGTATCGCTGGTTCGTCTTCTATCACTAAAATATTTGCTGGCATTCGTTAGTTCCAATCACACTTGATGAATTAATGATGTTAATCACAGGTATTTCAATAACGACGCTATTTTGTGACTTTAATATGACATATTAATGACAAATTTTAAATGTTTTTTTGACGGCAGTTAGCTTGGCTAATGCTTTTAGGCTCAGCAATAATTGCCATTTTTACAATTTTGTAACATGATGGTAGCTAAGTCAGTTTGAGTTTGGCTAGTGTACAGCCGGCTATTTTTTTGCGCATTTTTTCTGGGGTCAGCATGGCAGATTTTTTATCAAAAGAACACATTACCGCAAACGCAAACTTTAACCGCTGGTTGGTGCCGCCGGCCGCGCTGGCTGTACATCTGTCGATTGGAATGGCTTACGGGTTCAGTGTGTTCTGGAAGCCGCTAGGTAATGCGCTGATGGGCGAAGACGGCAAGCCTTTAGCCACTTGTGCCGCAGGTGCTGCCAATTTCAGTGAAAAGCTGGCTGGCACCGCAAAAGCCCTGTTTGCCACCGATTGCAATTGGACGCAGTTTGACTTGGGCTGGATGTATACCTTGTTTTTTGTACTATTGGGTTGCTCTGCGGCACTGTGGGGTGGCTGGTTAGAGCGTGCAGGCCCACGCAAGGCGGGTCTGGTATCCACGTTATGCTGGTGCGGCGGCTTGCTGATTTCGGCTTATGGGGTTTATACGCATCAATTATGGTTAATGTGGCTGGGTAGCGGCGTCATTGGCGGCATTGGTTTGGGCTTGGGCTATATCTCACCCGTTTCTACCTTGATTAAATGGTTTCCCGACAGGCGCGGCATGGCTACCGGTATGGCGATTATGGGTTTTGGCGGTGGCGCCATGATCGGGTCGCCCTTAGCCACCAAATTGATGGCCTATTTTGCCAGCGCAGGCAGTGTGGGCGTATGGCAAACTTTTGTGGTGCTAGCCGCGATTTATACCGTGTTTATGTTGTGCGGCAGCCTGGGTTACCGCGTGCCGCCAACAGGCTGGAAGCCAGCAAACTGGACGCCGCCCGCCACGCAGAATAACACCATGATCGCCAGCCGCCATGTGCATTTGAATAAAGCCCATAAAACCCCTCAATTCTGGCTATTGTGGATTGTGCTGTGCATGAATGTTTCGGCAGGGATTGGCATCATCGGTGCCGCAGCCCCAATGCTGCAAGAGACATTTGGCGGTGCGCTGATTAATCAGCCGGGTGTGGGCTTTGCTGACATTAAAAAAGATGAGGCCATGACAGCGGCTGCTGCTGCCGTAGGCGCAGGCTTTGTAGGCCTGATCTCATTATTTAATATCTTTGGCCGGATTGGCTGGGCAAGCTCTTCGGA
>JAZKEN010000038.1:34179-96371 GCA_040387035.1 Pseudomonadota bacterium
GCCTGATCTCATTATTTAATATCTTTGGCCGGATTGGCTGGGCAAGCTCTTCGGATAAGTTAGGCCGCAAGCGTACCTATTTTATATTTTTTACGCTGGGGGCCATTTTGTATTGCAGTGCCACCTATCTGGCTGGCTTAAAATCATTGGCCTTGTTTGTCGCCAGCTTTTGTGTGATTGCATCGATGTATGGCGGTGGGTTTGCCACGATTCCGGCTTATCTGGCCGATATGTTCGGTACGCAGTTCGTAGGTGCGATTCATGGGCGTTTACTTACGGCTTGGTCTACAGCAGGTATTCTAGGGCCAGTGGTGGTGAACTACATGCACGATACGCGCCTGGAGGCGGGCGTGCCATTTGACCAGATCTACGCGCCTATTTTTGTGGTGTTGGCAGGTTTGCTGGTTGTCGGGTTTATTGCCAACCTATTAGTCAGGCCAGTAGCGGCTCATTATTTTATGACCGATGCCGAATTAGAAGCAGAACGCAAAATGGCGCATGAGAAATCCCTGCAAAATGGTGTGGTTAAAACGGCAGCTGAGAATAATCACCAACAACATCCTTTGCTGGTAAAGCTGGCATGGGCGGCGGTGTTGATTCCAATTAGCTACGGTGTTTGGAGCACAGTGCAAAAAGCCTGGGCTTTGTTTTCGTGATTGCATTTGGTTTAACGTGCGAAAGTGAATTCATCAGAACACTGACGATTTGTGTCACTCAACTTAAGGTAAAATAGACGTTTTAGGCATATATAGAGATTCAATTGGACAAAATTCAAATCAATTTAGACGGCGCTGGCAAAAAAGTGGGCATCGTATTGTCGCGTTTTAACAGCAATATCGGCGATGGTTTATTAGACGCTTGCTATGCGGAGCTTTTAAAATTAGGTGTGGCGGCAGCAGATATCCGCATCGCTACCGTAGCGGGTGCATTAGAAACACCACTGATTTTGCAGCATATGGCATTAAGCGAGCGTTATGATGCGCTGATTGCGTTGGGTGCCATTATCCGTGGTGAAACCTATCACTTTGAAGTGGTTGCAAACGAGTCAGCACGCGGCATTTCAGAGGTTCAGCTAAACACTGGTATCCCTGTTGCAAACGCTGTTTTAACCACCGAAGATGACGATCAGGCCTTGGCGCGTATGCATATCAAGGGTGCAGAAGCAGCACAAGTCGCTATTGAAATGGCTAATTTGGTGCGCGCGCTATGATTATTCCAAACGGGATTATTCCAAAAGCCGACGCAATAGACGCTACGAAAACAGAGGCGCCGGTTAAGCCTGCTAAAAAAGTGAAAACCAGCCAGAACCGCCGCAAATCGCGCGAGCTGGTACTGAAGGCCGTTTACCGTGGCATGATTAATGCTTCTGAACTAAAGCAAATCATTGCAGATGCTAAAGAAGACCCGGAATATGCAAAAGCGGATGAGGCCTATTTTAAGCATTTGCTAGAAGGTGTAAGTTCTAAAATTAGTGAGCTAGATAGCCAGGTTGCCGCATTCATTGATCGAAAAATAGAAGAATTAAGCCCGGTAGAACATGCCATTTTACGTATTTCTTCGTTTGAATTGATGTTTGATATGACGATTCCTTATCGCGTTGCGATTAATGAAGGCGTTGAGCTAGCTAAGCTTTATGGTGGCGCAGACGGACATAAATACATTAACGGTGTGTTGGACAAAGTGGCAGCAGCGGTTAGGCCACAGGAATTCAGGCGTTAATATATTCTGTTTAGCTTGCTGGCCAACATGTTTTTAGAAACCTCTCCGTAAGGGATCTTATTTAGCCTTTCTTTGTTTGCATTAAATTTAATTGCACAAAAAATTAAAGCAGTTTTAAAGTTGTTCATTATCAGACAGCTTTTCATCATTGCCGAAAGGTTAACGTTTGCAGAAATTGCACTGGAAATCAGACTGGCTTTTAGCCAGTACACTATCACTTGCCTTTTTATTAGCAAGCGGTGGTAGCGTTCTGCAAAGCCTGGAGCGCAAAGCCTATGATTTCGGTGTCAATGCCTCAACGCGCGATGCTGGCGATAAAATCGCGATTATCGCGATAGATGATGAAAGTATCGCGAATATTGGCCGCTGGCCATGGTCGCGCGATATTCAAGCCAAAATGCTGGATACATTGGCAGCAGCCAAGCCAAAAGTCATCGGCAATACCATTTTTTTTTTAGAGCCTCAAATCGACCCTGGCCTAGGTTATATCAATAAAATCGCCGATTTTGTAGCCAACTCTAATATTAGCAATTCAGCACCGCAGCTCAATGCCTTGATACTGGAAGCACAAACGCAGCTAAATACCGATGCGACTTTAGCGGCCAGCATTAAAGCCGCAAATAATGTAGTGTTGGCTATGCCGTTTGTGATTGGTGAGCCGCTTGGCAACCCAGATGCGCCTTTTCCAGCCTATATTGCCAACAATCAATTAAGCCATATTGCTGGTGATGCGCAGGATGGCATGCCGCTTATCCCTGCCAATGCTGCGTTTTTGCCCATACCTGTCATTGCCGAATCTGCACTATCCATTGGGCATTTAAATGCCAGCCCGGATATCGATGGCGCGATACGTGCAGAGCCGCTGGTATTAAATTATTACCGCCAATACTACCCATCAGTGGCTTTGCAGGTTGCGGCTAAATATTTAAATCTATCGACTAGCGATATCGCCTTGCAACTGGATGATAATGGTCATTCGGGCGTGACCCTAGGCAGGTTGAAAATCGCAACCAATCGCGCTTTGCAGATGAATACCTACTTTTACGCCGGCCAGGCCAATCAACCGGCGTTTAGCATTGATTCATTCTATGACGTTCTCACAGGCAAGATTTCTGCCGAAAAATATGCAGGCAAGATTGTATTAATCGGTGCAACAGCCAATGGCGTCGGCGATAGTTTCGTGACGCCCATATCCGCTGATATGAAGCCGATTGAGACGCTGGCTCATTCTGTTGCCAGTATTTTGAATGAGGACTTTTACATCTCACCCAGCTGGGCCATTTGGGTGGAATTAGCCATCTGGTTGCTGGTTGCCGCCTATTTGATATTGCTGTTTCCGCGCTTAAAAGCGAGCCATGCGGGTTTGCTTACATTGGGCTTGCTACTGGTTTTGCTTGCCACGCATTATGTGCTGATGACGCAAAAAGGCTGGTGGTTACAATTGATGATGCCATCGGCGCTGCTGCTGATTGGCCATGCGGCATTAACCACCAAGCGCTACTTGATGACAGAAAAAGGTAAGGAAAAATCAGATGCGGATTCTGCCGAAAGCAATCGTAATTTAGCGCTGATGTTTCAAAGCCAGGGCCAGCTGGATATGGCGTTTGACCGATTCAGAAAATGCCCGGTGGATGGCGCTGTGATGGATGGCTTATATAGTTTGGGCCTGGATTTTGAGCGCAAACGCCAATTTAATAAGGCAGAGGCGGTGTTTAATTATATGGCCAGCTTTGAACCCGATTACAAAGACCTGGCACAACGAATCTCACGTTCCAAGCAAATGGCAGAAACCGTGATATTTGGCAGCAGTAGCGGGCGCAGCAATGAAAGCACCTTGGTGCTGGGTAATGAAGCGATCGAAAAGCCCATGTTAGGCCGTTATCGCGTTGAAAAGGAGCTGGGTAAAGGCGCGATGGGTGTGGTGTACTTGGGGCGCGACCCTAAGATTAGCCGCATAGTGGCCATTAAAACCATGGCGCTTTCGAATGCCTTTGATGCGGATGAGCTAGCCGATGTAAAAGCGCGCTTCTTTCGGGAGGCGGAAACGGCGGGCCGCCTGAATCACCCCAATATCGTGACCATTTACGATGCGGGCGAAGAGCACGACCTGGCCTATATTGCGATGGAGTTTTTAAAAGGCGAAGATTTAATGCCGCACACCAAAGCCGATCATTTGCTGCCGGTTTCGCAAGTGCTAGAAATCATGATCAAAGTGGCCGATGCACTAGATTACGCCCATGCCAGCCATGTGGTGCATCGCGATATCAAGCCTGCTAATATCATGGTTGAATTAGATAGCGGCGCGGTAAAAGTAACCGATTTTGGCATCGCACGTATTACGGATGCCTCTAAAACCAAGACCGGCATAGTGTTAGGCACCCCCAGCTATATGTCGCCAGAGCAATTGTCGGGTAAAAAAATCGACGGTAGGTCTGATTTGTTTTCATTGGGTGTTACGCTGTATTCTTTATTAACGGGTGAGCTGCCTTTTGCGGCCGATTCAATGGCGGCGCTGATGTATAAAATCGCCAATGAACCGCATGCGGATATTCGGCAAATCAACCCGGCTTTAACAGAAGATTTGGCGATGCTGGTCAATAAATTGCTGGAAAAAAATATGGAAAATCGTTATCAAACGGGCAGGCAAGTGGCAGAGGATTTAAGGAAATGTCTTATCAAGGTTGTTAAAGCATGAACGTAGAAGAGGCGATTAGTGTGGCCCGGTTAACAGACGTGGGCTTGCATCGCGATCATAATGAAGATGCAGTCGCCAGTGATTTATCCATAGGCTTGCTGGTGCTTGCAGATGGTATGGGTGGCTACAAGGCAGGCGAGGTGGCCAGTGAAATTGCGGTACTTACCTTAACCGCAGAAATCACCGATGCCATGCGGCGCAAGACTGCACCGCGGTTTTTGCCTGGCTTGCTGCCAGAGGCGCAAATGCTGATACACGCCGTGGAGCGTGCAAATGCGACTATTTACCAAATATCGCAAGAGCAGCCGCAGTGTGCTGGCATGGGCACCACCTTGGTTGTGGGTATTTTTACGGATAATAAGTTGGTGGTAGGGCATATTGGTGATTCACGCATGTACCGTTTGCGCAATCTATCATTTACGCAACTCACCGAAGACCACTCGCTATTGCAAGAGCAATTAAACGCTGGCTTAATTACTCCGCAGCAAGCAAAAGTGTCTTTGAATAAAAACCTGGTCACGCGCGCCCTGGGCATTGATGAAGAAGTGGATTTAGAAGTGCAGGAGTTCGCGGTAGAAGTGGATGATGTTTATTTGTTATGCTCCGATGGCCTAACGGACTTGGTAGAAGACGATATGATCAGCCAGATACTGATTGACGCAAATGGCGATATAGAGCTTGCCGCCACGCGTCTGGTGCGTACTGCCAATGAGCACGGCGGCAAGGATAATATTTCCGTGGTGATTGCTGTCGTGAACAAACCATTTGTGTTGGAAGGCGGTTGGGTGAAGAGTCTATTTACTAAAACAAAAAAATCAAAACAGTAAATTTTTGTAAAGTACATTAAAATGTTGTGCGCATGCTAACTTTAAGAAAATCTTGTTAGACACTATTTTAGTTAGTTAATATTTGAGGGTCATTATGGCAAAGTTACATTTTTTATTAGATGGCAACCCGATGGGTGAATTTGAGCTAGACAAAGAACGCATGACGATAGGGCGCAGGCCAAGCAACCAGATCCATATTGACAACCTGGCTGTCAGCGGCGTGCATGCCGTGATTGTGACCATTGGCAATGACTCTTTCCTGGAAGATTTAAACAGCACCAACGGCACCATGGTTAATGGCAAAGTCATTAAAAAACATGTGTTGCAACATCAAGATGTGATCGAGTTTGGTAAGTACCAGCTTAAATACCTAAATGAAAACCATACTTCTATGGCAGGCGATGGTTTTGAAAAAACCATGATGATTCTGCCTAAACAAGAGCCTGTAACCGCTCAGAAATCGGCGCAATCACAAACGGATGAGGCTGAAACAGCCGCAAATGATGAAGCCCATTTAACAGCAGAAAGTTTGCCGGAAGCGGTGGAAGCCGAAGAAGCGGTAGAAGATGTTGGCCCAGCAGCCGTTGAAAGTATTGGCCGTCTGCTGGTGATTACCGGCAATAATTCAGGGCGTGAATTGGTGCTTAATAAAACCATGACTACGCTTGGAAAACCCGGATCGCAAGTGGCCGTGATTACCAAAAGGCCGCATGGCTACTTTATTACCCATGTTGGCGGCAATAATCATCCTGTGGTCAATGGTTTGCAGATTGGTGTGCAGGCGCATGCTTTGAATGACCAGGATATTATAGAATTGGCGGGCACTAAAATGGAGTTTCATCTAGCCTAGCGCTGGATTGAACCGTACCAGATTCAATGATGCTTCTTGACTGCTTAAATTATGTCGCTTGAGTCTATTCAACAAGATGTACTTAATCAGCTGGAACGCCTTAATTCTATTGGCGTAGCCTTATCTGCCGAGCATGACCATAAGCGCCTGCTGGAAATAATCCTACTGGGTGCCAAAGAGCTGACCAATGCAGACGGCGGTACTTTGTACACTATGACAGAGGACGACCATCTAAAGTTTGAAATATTGCGTAACCTGAGTTTAGATATCGCCATGGGCGGCACCACTGGCAAGCCTATCCCTTTTCCGCCTTTGCCTATCTATGCTGAAGATGGTCAACCCAATTTAACCATGGTGGCGGTATACAGTGCCACCAATGCTAAAACAGTGAATATTCCGGATGCCTATTTAACCGAAGGTTTTGATTTCTCCGGCACCGCCAAATTTGATGCCAAGATGGGCTACCGCTCACAATCGTTTTTAACGGTTCCGATGATGAACCACGAAAATGAGATTATTGGGGTATTGCAGTTGATCAATGCAATTGACCCGGTCAGCCAGCAGATTATCCCTTTTTCGCAATCGCACCAGCGCCTGGTAGAGTCATTAGCTTCGCAGGCAGCGGTAGCGCTTACCAACCAGAGTTTAATCAACGGGCTGAAAAACTTATTCGAATCGTTTATTAAATTAATCGCCGATGCCATTGATGAAAAATCGCCTTATACGGGCGGCCACTGCCAGCGTGTACCGGAGCTGACTATGATGCTGGCAGAATCCGCGATTAAAACGGATGCTGGCCCGTTTCGCGATTTTACGATGACCGATAAAGAGGTCTATGAGTTAAAAATCGCCGCTTGGTTACACGATTGCGGCAAGGTAACCACGCCCGAATCGGTAATGGATAAAGCCACCAAGCTAGAAACCACATTTGACCGCATTCATTTGATTGATCAACGTTTTGAGCTGTTAAAAACCCAGCGCGAAAACGCGCTTTTGCGCACAGCGATGGGCGAATTGCAAGCTGGTAAGCGGCTGGATAGCAAACCTATCGAGCAAGAGTTATCTCAAATTAAAAACCAGCTGGACGATGACAGAAACTTTATTCGCAACATCAATATTGGCAGCGAATTTATGAAGCCAGCCGATCAGCAGCGTGTGCGCACTATCGCCAATTACGAATACTTAAGTGATTCGGGTCAATGTGTGAAATTTTTGAGTGATAACGAGGTGTACAACTTAACCATCGTACGTGGCACACTAACGCCAGAAGAACGCACCGTTATCAATAACCATATTGTGGTGACCGTAAATATGCTGGAAGCGTTGCCGTATCCTAAAGATCTACGCCGCGTGCCAGAGTATGCGGGCGGTCATCATGAACGCATGGATGGCAAGGGCTATCCGAAAGGGTTAACGCGTGAGCAAATGTCCATACCTGCGCGCATGATGGGTGTTGCTGACATCTTTGAGGCGCTTACTTCTAAAGACCGGCCTTACAAAAAAGCAAAAACCTTATCTGAAACACTGCATATTTTGGGCAAAATGAAGTTAGATAACCATATCGACCCTGATATCTTTGATTTATTTATACGCGAAAAAATCTACTTAAAGTATGCAGAGAAATTCCTGGAATCGGCACAAATCGATGAAGTGGTTGAAGAAAGAATCCCTGGCTACAATAGCTATGCCTAGGATTTATAGTTATTTAACGCCGTCTGGTTTTAGATAATACCAGTTTAGCCAGAATCCTTGGCGGCCCTGATGATTTGGCTTAAATCATCCTGCAAAACCCCATGAAAAAAATCGCCATTTGGTACCAGGCGCACATTAGGACCAATCTGGCAGAATCCCAAACAAGCACTTTCTTCAACTTGTATGCCTAGATTGTTATGCTGGCATTGTTGCGATATAGCGCTTAATAAAGAATGGCTGCCGCGTGCCGCACATGAAGGGCTGTTTGGGTTACCGCGATAGTTGGTGCACACTAATAGTTTTTGCATGGCCGATTTTTAATGTGCATTCAGTTTAAGGTATGGTAAAAATCGGATTGGCTAGACATCATAGGCTTTGCGATTCGCAGCCTTTGTCATCTAGTTTCAAATAGCTGCCCTGTTCATACCAATCCCCTAGCACCCAACGTTCGCAAATATGATTGTCTACCAGCACCACATGCTTATCCGGCCTATGTGTGTGGCCATGAATCAATAACGGCGGATAACCATGTTCACGAAGCATAGACTCTACCGCTTGCTGATTCACATCCATAATCTGCATGTTTTTAAGCGATTTTTCAATCTCGCTTTTCATGCGTATTTGCTCAATGTATGCGATGCGCTCATCCAGTGCCTGGCTCAAAAACTGGCTTTGCCAATCAATATTGCGCACCTGGACGCGAAATTGCTGGTAGGCAATATCATCGGTGCAAAGCATATCACCGTGGCTGAGTAAAACGGGTTTGCCATAAAGGTATAGTAAAGTGGGGTCTGGCAGTAGCTTGCCTAAGGTCGCTTGTGCAAAGCCGTCATTCAGCAAAAAATCGCGATTGCCATGCATAAAGAAAAGCGCCACGCCTTGCCGGCTAAGGCTTTTAAGCGCGGCGATAACGGCTTGCTGATGGCCGGCATCGATAGCGTCATCGCCAGCCCAGTATTCGAATAAGTCACCTAAGATGTACAGTGCTTCAGCTTTTGTGGCTGTTTCTTGCAAGAAACGAATAAAAGCCTGTGTAATATTGGGCCGCGAATCACACAAATGTAAGTCAGAAATAAACAGGCTGTGAGCACTTTGATGCATAGGATAAGCGCGTCAGTTAAAGCCTGTTTTGCGCCTGGCTGATTAGCAGACAACAGCGCTTTTAATAATCACCGGCTCTACAGGCACATCTTGGTGGCCTGCTTTGCTGCCGGTTTTAACCGCTTTGATCTTGTCCACTACATCCATGCCTTCGACTACCTTGCCGAATACACAGTAACCCCAGCCGCTAGATGTCGGCGCGGTGTGGTTTAAAAAGTCGTTATTGCCAACGTTGATAAAAAACTGGCTGCTGGCAGAATCCGGAATAGAAGTACGTGCCATGGCAATGGTATATTTATCATTGGCTAAGCCATTGTTGGCTTCGTTTTTAATTTCGGCAACGGTACTCTTTTGTTTCATGCTGGTG
Source organism: Pseudomonadota bacterium (assembly GCA_040387035.1). Lineage (GTDB taxonomy): Bacteria > Pseudomonadota > Gammaproteobacteria > Burkholderiales > Methylophilaceae > Methylotenera_A. The sequence goes on from JAZKEN010000038.1 coordinate 43,431, forward strand.
TCAAAACCACCGCCCTGGATCATAAAGCCATCAATCACGCGATGAAAAATCACATCGCTGTAAAAACCACTTTCCACATACTGCAAAAAATTCGCAACCGTAATCGGTGCCTTTTCTGCATTCAGTTCAAGGGTAATGTCGCCAAAATTGGTAGAAAGTTTAACCACGGTAGATCCTTTTAAAAACGAGTAAAATTTGAATAGATTGAAGCTGGCTTGGTTTTAATACCGGCTATTTAGCTTCGGGTTTTGCTGCGGACTTTGCTTCCGCCGAAATGAGTTTTGCACTTTTGATGGTGATGGGTTTAATCGGCACATCAGAATGCCTGCCCATATTGCCGGTCGCGCTTAAGCCGATTTTTTGCACCACATCCAGGCCGCTGGTGACTTTACCAAACACGCAATAACCAATCGCTTCCGGATCTGGGTTGGTGTAATTCAGGAACTGGTTGTCACCCAAGTTAACAAAGAATTGCGCTGTGGCCGAGTCAGGGTCGGCAGTGCGTGCCATGGCGATAGTGCCCAGCTCATTTAACAGGCCGTTGTTTGATTCGTTGACGATGGGTGCGCGCGTATTCTTTTCAGATAAATCGCGTTCAAAACCACCGCCTTGAATCATAAAACGGTTAATCACCCGATGAAAAATGGTGTTATCGTAAAAACCGTCTTTTACATATTGCACAAAATTGGCCACCGTTTTTGGCGCTTTTTCAGGATACAGCTCTACCGTGAAATTGCCCTGGCTGGTTTGAAACTCTACGCTGGGGGCGGCTTGCAAACTGCTGGATAATGCTAAAACGATGCTGCTGGTGGCTAAAAACCGGGTAAGTAATTGCATTGCGTTAAACTGCGCCTTCATAAATAATTTTCCATTGATTGTTTTCATTAATCCAGTATTGGCGCTTGCGCATTTTGTTTTGTAAAGTTTGGCTTCTGAAATCCTGCTCAAAATCTACCACCACAATATTTTCTTGTGTATTTTTGCTCAAGCTCGGGTAACTGAACATGCTGATGTCGTTGATATTAATGGCTACTTTAGGCTTGTTTGCCTGAATGCTGCGTTTGTAGTCTGCCCATTTCTGCAAGCTGCCACCATCGTAAAAAAACTGTTGGGAATAATGGCTTAAATATTGATCGGCGTTTTGTGCTGCCCAGTCTTTGCGCCAGTCATCAATGGTTTCTGCCAGTGTTTTTTGTTGATCTGATTGAAAGTCCGATTTGTCTTTATCCAGCCATTCAATATTGTCAGAAATAATGACAGGGGTCTTGCCCGACTGCAAAGCCGGTGCCAACGACTTTAAATCTGGGTTACTAAGTACCACGCAGCCGTCACTTGCACGCGGTGGGCGGCTGTAAGTGTTGGTGGGTGTGCCATGCAGCCAGATACCAAAGCCATTTTTCTTCTGGTGCTGGTCTAATTCATTTGGGTAATTAAGCGGGTAAGCGCCGTCACCATACATATCCGCTAAAGGCTGCGTCAGTTTTTTGCCTGCAAAATAGACGCCGATTGGTGTGCGTTTGTCGCCTTGCACTTGCTTGCCTGCGCCGTTCTTGCCAATCGTGACGTAATAATCGGCAGCGTACTGCAAATTGCCATCTACATTCCTGTATAGATACAAGCGCGATTTAACGGTATCCACCACGATCACATGCGTTTGTTCGTCGGTAAGCTTGATCAATAAATTGGGTAACTGGTTGATTTTCTTGTCTGACAAGTAATAATTGATGCGCGTGCGTGCTTCGTCGCGCAAGCCTTCAATCGTTTCATCGTTTACCTTAGAGCTTTTGCTGTTGGCGCTACCGATTGCTTCGATTGGGCGGCCTTGTGCAGACAGCAAGTCACCACGAATTAAATACGCCAGCTTGAAATTAGGCGCGGTACGGATAAGCTCGTTTACGGTTGCAAACGCTTGTTTGGTGTTGCCTTGCGTGATTTCTAAAAGACTTTTTACTAACAGGCTTTCAACTAGGGATTTGCCGAACTTTTGGGCCATCAGTAAATCGGCCATACTGCCGTGATTGACCGCTGTTGCGTTCCACGGCAACAGTACAAAGGCTAAAATAGCGGTACTTTTTAATACATTCAATTTCAAGTTAATCCGCATTACCGTTTATGTGTGTCATTGATTCAATCAGTTTGCGATTTACAAATTTGGGGATTTATAAACCTTAGTTTGATGCAACTTCCTGCTCAATTAACCAATTGCCATTTTCTTTTTTAAGTAACAAGGTCTTATCGGTTCGAATTGCCTTGCCGGCACCTTTGTAAGACTGTTTAAAAGTCACTTTAGCGTTGCTGCTATCTACAATCGTTACGTCTTGATTGGTTAATTCTACGCTAATACTTTTGGGGGCGCTAATACGTTCGCGGCGCTGTTGTTCCCAAGATTTGCGGCTTTCACCTTTTGGGGTTTTAAAGCTGTCAGCATAACTGGCTAAGTACTTGTCCACATCCTGGCTAGACCATGCTTTTACCCAGTTGCCCACGGCATCGGTCACGCTTCGTTCTTCGTCTGCTGAGGTATCCGCAGGCGCTTTGGTCGATTCAGCCGTTTTTGCCGGTTCTACTTTTTTATCGGCCGGGCGAATCGGCATCGTGCCGGTTGTTTTAGTCGATTTGGTCGGTTCTGCTTTTGCCACCACTTTATTACCCGTGCCAAATAAATCTTTAATCATGGATAGTTTGCTTTGCGCGCGTGAGTTGCCATTGTCCAGTTGCAAAGCTTTGTCATAAGCCTCTGATGCCATGCGCGCATAGATATCACCTAGATTTTCGTGCGCGGTTGCGTAGCTTGGGTGTGTTTTGATGGCTGTTTCCAGCGCTTTTTTCGCCTTGTCATATTCGCCAGCATCGGCATACAACACCGCTAAGTTGTTGTATGGCTCTGGCAAGTTGGGGTATTTGCTGGTTAGATCGGTAAAGGTTTTAATCGCATCGTCACGTTTGCCGCTTTCAACCTGGATAATGCCTTTCATAAACATGGCTTGCGGGTCTTTTGGGTTGGCGCTCAGGTAAGCATTGATACGTTCAAGCGCTGCCGCTTGCTGGCCTTGTTCGGATAGCTGAGAAATATCTTTAAGTTCATCAGCAAACACGTTAGACGTTGCAATACTTAATGCAAACAAAAACTGGATAGCAAGTTTATATAGCGGGCGGCTGTGAATATTCATTGTGATATACTCAAATACATAATTAAAACGCCATTCTATCAATAGCGTAGCTAACATCCAAGAGGCCATTTAATATACACGGCTGATTCGTTAGTTTTTAACACAAAATTGTGTAAATTTATGTCAAAACCCTATTTTTAACTTTACCCATGCTAAAAATCTACAACACGCTAAGCCGCGATAAACAAGCTTTTACCCCCATAGACCCAAATACCGTACGTATGTACGTTTGCGGCATGACCGTATACGACTTTTGCCACTTGGGCCATGCACGCGTGATGGTGGTTTTTGATATGGTTTCGCGCTGGTTTCGCGCCTCCGGTTACGAAGTCACGTATGTGCGCAATATCACCGATATTGACGACAAGATTATCAAGCGTGCCAATGAAAACAATGAAACGATAGGCGATTTAACGCAACGTTTTATTGATGCCATGGATGAGGATTCAGCCAAATTGGGCATTATCCGTCCCGATATTGAGCCGCGCGCCACCCAATATATTGATGGCATGATCAACATGATTGCCGCGCTGATTGAAAAAGGCCATGCTTATACCGCCGCTAATGGCGACGTGTTTTACAGCGTGCGCAGCTTTAACGACTATGGCAAATTATCCGGTAAAACTCTAGAAGATTTGCGCGCCGGTGAGCGCGTAGAAATCGACACTTTTAAAAAAGACCCCATGGATTTTGTGCTGTGGAAATCGGTGAAACCAAATGAGCCTAATTGGCCGTCACCTTTTGGCGGACCAAGTGGCGGTGCTGGACGCCCGGGCTGGCATATCGAATGTTCGGTGATGAGTGCCGCGCATTTAGGCGCGCACTTTGATATTCATGGCGGCGGGCAAGATCTGCAGTTTCCGCACCATGAAAACGAGATCGCCCAATCTGAGGCGGCGCATAGCCATGATGGTAAGCCCTGCCAAATGGCGAATTACTGGATGCATAACGGTTTTGTGCGGGTGGACGATGAGAAGATGTCCAAGTCTTTGGGCAACTTTTTTACTATTCGCGAAGTGTTAAAAAAATACGATGCCGAAGTGGTCCGCTTTTTTATTCTGCGCGCGCATTATCGTAGCCCGCTTAACTATTCCGACCAGCATTTGGATGACGCAAAGTTAGCACTGACCCGCTTGTATACGGCCTTGCGTGGCTATGAAATAGCTGAGTCGCCAATTGATTGGCAGCACCCGCAGGCTGCACGTTTTAAAGTGTCGCTGGATGACGATTTCAATACCCCGGAAGCCATGGCCGTGTTGTTTGATTTGGCGAGTGAGCTGAATAAAAGCAAACAGCCTGCAACTGCTGATTTATTATTTAATTTGGCTGGTGTGCTGGGCCTGCTGCAACAAGACGCCAATGCGTTTTTGCAAGGCGGTGTAATTGGTTCTGTAAATAGCGTAAATAATGATGATACTGCAACTGCAAGTGGTGAAGTTGGCTACACGGAAGCAAATATCAATCAATTGATTTCAAATCGGATAGATGCAAAGAAAGCAAAAAACTTTGCAGATGCAGACCGTATCCGTAAACAGCTTGCGGATGCCGGTATTATTTTGGAAGACACGCCTCAAGGCACAACCTGGCGTAGGGCATAAACACTTACGCGCAGTAAGCCATCACATGATTGCGGCCACCGTTCTTGGCTAAATACATGGCTTCATCGGCATGATTTAACAGGTCTTCCACGGTTTCGCCATGTGCCGAAACGCCAAAGCTGGCGGTAAGTGACAGGGCATTTTCATCGGCCAGCGCAATGCTGGAGGTCATCATCATGTGTTTGAGCGCATTTGCCATTTCGCATGCTTCATCGGCGGTGGTATTGGGTAGTAGCACCGCAAACTCTTCACCGCCAAAGCGGCACGATAGGTCAGATTCGCGCAGGTGCTGCTTAAGTAAATCCCCAAGATTGCGCAAAGCAACATCTCCTGCTGAGTGGCCATAGGTGTCGTTTATTTTCTTAAAGTGGTCGATATCCAGCATCAAGGCACTGATAGGCTGGTTGTTGCGCTTGCAATAGGCAAACAGTGATTCTGCCTTATCAAAAAAAGCGCGGCGGTTATTAAGCCCGGTTAGTACATCGGTACTGGCGATATTTTCAGCATGTTTTTTGGCGATATCTAAATCATAAGCCAGCTCTAAATTGCCATTAAATGTTTTTTGCAATAACACGCTGGTAATCATGCAGGAAATATACATACAGCAGGCGGCAACACCTACCCACAAGGCCTCTTCGTGGCCCAGGGTCAGCAAAACGACAATCATGGGGATAAGCGCCAGCGAAATTGTGGTCATTTGCAGATAACGCAAAGGGCTGTACCAGGAAATGGCAGCACCCGCCAAGCCAATCGAAAAAGTGTTGATGATAAAAACCGCGCTTAAATTGTCTTTAGGCATAATGCAAAGCAAGCCTACGCTCCAAGACAAAAATACCACCAATAGACTAATGGAGTAGGGTTTTTCCCATTTGAGTACTTCTTCGCCTTGCGGTTTACAGCGCTGAAATTTACTGATCAGATGAATGCGCACGCAAGCCAGTAGTAAAGTAACGCCTAGCCAGATAAGCAAATGCTGTTTATTCGCGCTAGTCCATAAAGCCGCAACCAAAAACAAACCCGCTATGCCGCTAAGTACAGCAGGAATCAAGCTATGCAGATACAGTAGCTTGATTTTTTCAATATGAATATGTTTTTGTTTTTGTTGCATTTTGCATATTGTTGCAAAAATAAATATTAATTTAAAAGTCTAGCACAATATGAAAATTTTTATGAAAGCCTTAGCCCGCAAAAGCTTTGGGCACGATTTTTAAGCTTGCGACTTGATTTAAATCTTGTTGGTTCTTTTAGGTGGTTAAGCAAGAATGTGACGGGAATTTGCAGATGGATATGACTTACAACATTATTTGTCCATTTGTTTATGGATAAATAATGTTTGTTTGCTAAGCTAGGTTATATGTGCTGCTTGTGAATGGTTACGCGGAGGGTGTTTGCTAACACCTATGCCATTCGGCCTTTGTTATGAATGCCGCTTGTAACAAGCAAGGCATTCATTTAAAACAAAGATGGTCGTTTGGTTAACAGTAATCGAGGCACCGCCGTTAAGCGACGCTTAACTTGCCCGGCTTTAAGTAACCGATAAGCAGATGGCTTTTTGCACCCAGCATTTTTCGGATTAAAAAAGTAAAGTAAGTGCAAATCAATAAAATCAAAATAACAGTAGTCGCAAAAATCATAAAATTACCAGTAATCATGGCATGCTCATTTTGCAGCACATATTTACCTGTATTAATGGAAATCAACCTCAATACAAACAGCACATAAGCATGCAGGAAAAAGATGCCAAAACTGACATTGGCCAGCGTATTGACATAAATATTATTAAGGTACTGATCGTACTTAATAAATAGACTTAACATTAAAAACAGCAGAAATATTTTTTGAACGAAATTGATGGGTTTAAAATCAGGCACCACTGCGAAAAATTCAAATAAAAATAATGTGGTATAGCCTAGCAACAAGAACAGCCTGATTGAATTATAAGACAGCAACTCATTGACCTGGGCTTTATACTTGCTGCAAAACATGCCCATCACATAGATGGAAAAGAAGTGAATAAAGCTGCTTAATATAGTGCTTCTATCAGCCAAGCATGAAAACAAGATTAGTAGAGGCAAAAGCCAGTAAAAAATGTTTCTTTTATCTGCCCATAGCAGCACCGGCGCCGCTAGATAAAACAGCATAATCATTGGAATAAACCAATACGGATACAAGTGCAGGGCATGGGTGTAGGTGTAGATTATCTGCAACCATAACGGATTTTCGTAAAAATTGGGAAACAGCTTTACCTCATGCGGAAAGACCAAGAAATAGAGCAGTGCCGGAATGGAGACTATTAGGTAAGGCAATAAAACATTTGAAATTTTTGAGCGATAATATTTAATTGCCTTAAACTTCGCAGACAAATGCTGGAATAAGTAGCCGGAAATAAAAACAAAGAAAACCGTTCCATTGCCTAGCAATATCCACAAGGCTTTTTCTGTCGCAAATTGTTCTTGCCAGTGAAAAATATGGATTGTATGGATCGCTACAATAAAGATAATGGCAAACGCTCTAAAAGCGTTGATGTAATTTAAAAACATGCGCTCATCAGTAAAATATCAGAATAAACAAACTCTACTTGCAACCTTTTTATTGTTTTGTTCGCTGTCGCACATAAAAGCAAAAAAATAATTTTTTTTAATTCACCCAAAACCACTTAAAATATTCAAGATACTTTTCTATTTGTAGGACATTCAATGCCAGTAAAATTAAGCGCCCCCACTTCATCTGCCCTGTTGCCTGTTAAAGGCGTTCAATTGGGATTTGCCAAAGCCCATGTGCGCAAGCCGGATCGTAAAGATGTGTTAGTCATCACCGTGCCGGAGCATAGCCGTGTGGCAGGCGTGTTTACGCAAAATCGTTTTTGCGCCGCCCCGGTTATTTTGTGTAAGACGCATTTGACGCAAGCCGCCGGTATTCGCGCTTTGCTGGTGAATACCGGTTGCGCCAATGCGGGTACGGGTGAAGATGGCCTCAAACGCGCCAAACAAAGTTGTGATGCTTTAGGCGCGCTGCTCAATCTTGCCCCAAACCAGGTATTGCCGTTTTCAACGGGTGTGATTTTAGAGCCGCTGCCAGTGGATAAAGTGATTGCAGGCCTGCCGGCGGCGATTGAAAATTTAAAGGAAGACAACTGGCTAAACGCAGCCGAAGCGATTATGACCACGGATATTGTGGCTAAAGGCACATCGCGCCAGATTCAACTGGGTGGCAAAGCGGTGACGATTACCGGCATCAGCAAGGGCAGTGGCATGATTCACCCTAATATGGCGACCATGCTGGGCTATATCGCTACCGATGCGGCTGTAAGCCAATCTGCGCTTGAGGCCATTATCCAGTATGCCGTAAATAAATCGTTTAACTGTATTACGGTCGATGGCGATACTTCAACCAATGATAGCCTGATCGTAATGGCGACTAATTTGGCAGGCAATACAGAAATCACCGAAACTAGTGCTGACTTTGCTGTGTTGCGCGATGCATTAACCGATGTGGCTATTGAGCTGGCGCAGGCCATTGTGCGTGACGGAGAAGGCGCTACCAAGTTTATGACGGTGACGGTAGAAGGCGGTAAAAATGAAGCGGAATGCCGCAAAGTGGCCTATGCCATCGCCCATTCACCCTTGATAAAAACCGCTTTTTTTGCCTCAGACCCAAACTTGGGCCGTATCTTGGCCGCGATTGGTTATGCTGGTATCGACGACTTGGATACCGATAAGCTGGATTTATACCTGGGCGACGTGTTGGTGGCTGAGAAAGGTGGCCGCGCGGCCAGTTATAAAGAGGAACAAGGCGCCGCGATTATGAAAGAGTCTGATATTCTGGTGCGCGTTGTGCTGAATCGCGGTGCAGAAAATATCACGATTTGGACTTGCGATTTTTCATATGATTACGTCAAAATCAATGCCGACTATCGCTCATAAATGAAAATTCATTTTTTAGGCGCATTGCGTTGTTGCGCGGTACTCGAAATCCTCATGTACAAGGCGTACATTCCGGTTTCTGCGTTCCGTGCGCCTAGCACTGCATCCTAAAATTCTGAATTTTCTAATATTTTCAGTACCAAAGTGATTTGAATGCCAGACCAAAAAAGAAACCCAATGGACAAATTAGAAAATTTAATCACACGCGCAGAAGGCTTGATTGACAAACTAGAAGGGTTTTTACCACCCGCTAAGGCTCAAATTGACTGGAATGCCGTTGCGTGGCGCTGGGTTGTGCAAAATGGCAAAGGCCATTTGCAGGCGATTCCGCACCCACACCACACGCAGCTGGCCAATATCCATTTTGTCGATGCGCAAAAAGCAGAGATTGTGCGTAATACGCGCCAGTTTATAGCGGGTCTACCTGCCAATAATGTCTTGCTGACAGGTGCGCGCGGCACGGGTAAATCGTCGCTGATTAAAGCCTTACTCACTGCCTACTCATCACAAGGCTTGCGCTTGATTGAAGTGGACAAGCAAGACCTGGTCTCTTTGAGTGAAATCGTCAGCCAGATCCGTGAGCGGTCAGAAAAATTCATCATCTTTTGCGATGATCTGACGTTTGAGGCAAATGACGCCAGCTACAAGGCGCTAAAAGTGGTGTTGGATGGCTCAGTGGCGAGTATTTCCAATAATGTTTTGGTGTATGCGACATCCAACAGGAAAAACCTGATGCCGGAATATATGGTGGACAATCTGGCGGTGAAGCATATCGACGGCGAAATCAGGCCCAGCGACACCATTGAGGAAAAAACCGCGCTGGCTGAACGATTTGGCTTATGGCTGTCGTTTTATGCATTTGACCAGGATGAGTATTTAGCCATTGCCAAGAACTGGTTAGAAACGTTTGGTTTGAACTTTGACGAGGCCGCACACAAAGCGGCCTTGCAGTTTACCCATACCCGTGGCGCGCGCAGTGGTCGCGTGGCGTATCAGTTTGCAAGGGATTATGCTGGCAAAGTGGGTCTAAGCACACAATCATCACATGACTAAAGTCGTGCAGGTAGCGGTTGCAATCGTGCAGCAGGTCGATGGCCGGTTTTTAATGGCAAGCCGACCGGCTGGCAAAGGCTGGGCTGGCTGGTGGGAATTCCCTGGTGGAAAAATCGAAGCTGACGAAACGCCCGAACAAGGCTTAAGCCGTGAGTTACAGGAAGAATTGGGCATCACCCCCACAAAAATACAAGCCTGGTTAACCCGCCGCTTTGATTATCCCGCCACACATGATTCTGTCGCTAAAACCGTTAAACTGCATTTCTATTTTGTGACCGAATGGCAAGGCACATTGGCTGCGCAGGAAGGCCAGCAATTAAGCTGGCAAACGCCTTCTAACATCACCGTCTCACCCGTATTGCCTGCCAACGCGCCCATTATGCATGCTTTGGCCCTGCCTTCTGTTTATGCCATCAGTAATTTGCAAGAGATGGGTGAGCAGGCGTTTCTAGGCGCGTTGGAAAACCGGCTAAAGCAAGGACTAAAGCTGATTCAGATTCGCGAAAAGCAGCTATCAAGCGTAGATATAGTAAGTTTTGCAGCTAAAGTGATTGCGCTGGCAAGCAGCTATCAGGCGAAAGTGTTGATCAATGGAGATATTGCATTGGCGCATCAGTTGAGCGTCGACGGTGTTCATTTGACCAGCGCCCAGCTAATGCAACTGAAGGAAAAGCCAGCAGGTTTAATGGTGGCGGCTTCCTGCCATACTACGCCAGAATTAGCCCATGCTGAAAAATTAGGCTTGGATTTTGTGGTGCTGTCGCCAGTTAATCCCACCAAAAGCCACGACAATGCCCAGCCTTTAGGCTGGCAACTAGCGGCGCAGATGATTGAACAAGTACAAATACCGGTTTATGCCCTGGGCGGCATGCAGCAGCAAGACCTGGCAAGGGCTTTACAGATTGGCGCACGCGGCATTGCCATGCAGCGCGCGGTTTGGCACGTTTAAATTAGATTTAGCCAGCCAATTAGTTTTTTTCTTTAATCAGCAGTACAACTTCTTGCTGCGTGATTTTATCGTCTTTATCTTTAAAGCTTAGCTTGAATTTGACTTGCTCACCCGCTTTTAACGGCTTTTTTAAGTCGAACAGCATGAGGTGAAAACCACCTGGCGCTAGTTTTTCAACCTTACCTGCTTGTAATGGCAAAGTTTCCAGCATGCGCATTTTCATCACGCCATTAGTCATGGTCATGCTATGGATTTCAACAGAGCCGGCAGCCGGTGATTCAACGGCAAATAAATTACTATCCTGCGAACTCGTCAGTGACATATAGGCCGCGCCTACGCTTTGGCCTGGCGCATTGGCCCGCACCCAGGCATCGCTGATTTTGACATCGGCATGTGCCTGGAAAGTGGTGAGTAGTGAGATAAAAATAGCCGTTTTAAATAGTTTTTTCATAATATTGATTCACTTTAATAAAAACCGGGAAAAGTAATGATGTGACCAACCAGCGCAAATATAATTGCATATGTCCAGGATTTTTAATTCAAATCGTCATCTGTAGTGGGCGGCGAATTGTCGGGGATTTTATAGTTTTCGTTAGCCCAGTCGCCCAAATCAATTAGCTGGCAACGCTCTGAACAAAAAGGGCGGTATTTATTATTGATGCTGTATTCAATGAGTTTTTTACACTGCGGGCAAGCGACTAAACGCGGTTTTATTTCTGACATTTGGCAACTCCTAAAATCGTGTGCCGTATTATAAATGACTTGGATTGCAGATTCGTAAATTACGGGTTACAGGTTACAAAGAGTGATTGTAAAATCGATAGAATGATCACATTGCTTGGGTTTTTGCACAAAATCTAAACCGTTAAAGCGTACATTGATGGCATATTTATTTGCGCTGACTTCAGGAAAACAGGGGCAGTCGTCATCCATTTGAACAATCAGCATTTGTGCGGGTTTGGCGCCGCCTAGCATTTGCTGGAAAAATCCACTGTCTGCATGGTGTTTGGTTGCCACGCCGCTGCCACGCAAGATATGTAAAATCGTTTTGATGGCATCATACATAGGCATGAGTTTTGCCAACCAGTTATCAAAATCTTGCTTGCGCTTTGTGCTATCAAGGTTAAGCCAGTGGTGGTAGGATGGAATATCAAACTGGCAAACGCCGCCCGGAATACCGGCGCGCTGTTTAATGCTCATCAGCCATTCGTTTTCACGCAGATGCTGCCCCAGTTTGGCGCTATCACTTCTCAGTGTGGTTGAGCAGGCGCCGATTTGTTTGAGGATTTTGTCTAAAACAGCTTCTGCAATGACAGGGTTTCCACGCAGATTTTGCATGGATAAGCGCTGGCGGTCTAATTCCTGCACCAAATCCATTTTAAGGTCAGCGCGGTCAATGATATCCAGCATTTGCAGTAAGGAGATGAGCGCGCTGTGGTGATTATGTTGATGTTGACCATCAACATTGAGCAACACTTTTGAAAAGAGGTCTTCTAATCGTAAAAGTGTGCGGATACGCTCGTTAAATGGAAATTCGTAGCTAGACATCTTGTAAAATTTAAAGTCTGCTTACTTATAGAATTAAATTGATGCAGATTATGAGATTGTTTTGCTAAGTATGCAAGTATTAATATAATTTTTATGAATCGCTAATATTTTTTCACGAAGATTTTCCACATTTCCGTTGTTTTCAATCACATCGTTTGCCAGCATTAGGCGTTTTTTACGCGGTGTTTGTGCATTGATAATGGCCATAATTTGCGATTCTGCTAATTGACTGCGCTGCTTGATGCGCGCAATTTGGGTTTTTTCATCACAGTCGATCACCAAGATACGGTCAATGTGCGGGGAATAACGCGGGCTTTCAAACAGGAGGGGGATAACCAGTATCTGGTATGGGGCATCTGCATGTTGCGCTAGTTGCTGAATCGCCTCTGCATAAATGGCCGGGTGCAATATGGCATTGAGTTTGGCTAAAGCGTTTTTATCGTTAAAAACTAAATCACGCATTGCGGCACGATTTAAAGCGCCGCTCTCGGTGATATATTGGCTGCCAAAATTCATTTCCAGCTCTTTTACCAAAGGCTGCTTGGCGGCGGTCAACTGATGGGAGATAGCGTCTACATCGGTAACCGGTACACCCAGCTCAGCAAATATTTTTGCAGCTTCTGATTTGCCGCTGCCAATGCCGCCAGTTAACGCAACAACGTACATGTTTATCCTAAGTAAAGCCCTGCCAGTTGCTGGCCAAAGAACAATGCCGCAATACCACCCAGGGCTAAAAACGGTCCAAACGGAATCGCTGTGCTGCGACCCTGGCCTTTGAATACTATCAAGCCAATGCCAATCAAGGCGCCCGCCACTGAGCTTAGCAAAATAACAGCCGGCAATAGTTGCCAGCCAAACCAGGCGCCAATGGCACCCAGCAATTTAAAGTCACCATAGCCCATGCCCTCTTTGCCAGTGACCAGCTTGAACAACCAATACACGCTCCACAAGATGAAATAACCCAGCATGGCGCCGATGACCGCCGATTTTAAATCGGTAAAGCCGCCGTTTAGATTAAACAATAGACCCAACCACAGCAATGGCAAAGTGATGTCATCTGGTAATAGCTGCGTATCAAAATCGATAAAAGTAAGCGTGATCAATGCAAATATAAATGCAAAGGCAAACAGTGCGGCATAGGTGTAGCCGTATTGATACGCGGCAGCGCCTATCAATGCGCCAGATAATGCTTCAATTAAAGGGTAGCGCAGGCTGATTTTTGTTTTGCAGCCTTTGCATTTTCCGCCCAGAAACAGGTAGCTGATAACCGGGATGTTTTCCAACGCACTGATTTGATGTCCGCACTTAGGGCAGGCTGAACGTGGCGTGACGATGGTATATTTTGCCTGCTCGGGTACTTCCTTGCCTTGTAGCTCAAGGCAGTTGGCATGCCATTCGCGCTCCATCATTTTGGGCAAGCGGTGAATCACCACATTTAAGAAGCTACCCACCACCAGTCCTAATATGACAGAACATACTATAAATGCAGACGGTTCGCTGCGCAGTAAATCGGAAAGTGGCATTAAAAAATCAAACATAAGGTTTCCAAATAAGCTTGAAAGTTAAGGTAAACTATTATCATCATCGCATCGTTAAAGTAAGTGTGCAACTTGGATAGTTGTAATGTAAAGGTAAGGCGCTATACATTTGGCGTTAAAATTGCTTGAAATAAAACGTTCAGCCACCATGTAGTCATTAGATGTTGATGCAAGCGTTTAGGAAACAATTATGACCAGTCAAAAAGAATCATTATTAAATAGTAGAGAATTAATCGAGTTGAATAATATCGACCATCCTGCCTGGGATGAGCCGATTATCTGCCGCGTAGAAGTCGATTTGCCAGGCTGGTTGAAACAGTTAACAGGCGGCAAGCAGTGGGAAGTCTATGGCGAGGATGAAGCTGAAACCTGCATCAGTTTTGCACTGCGTGAGCTGCATGTGCACACGCGCGAAAAAGATAAAGCTACCGCGTCAAAATTGGCAGAAGTGACGCTTTATCATAACGGTTACGCGGTTGTAGATGTAGACGGAACAGCGTTGTTTGACGGTACATTGACCAATGGCACCAGTGATTGCGCGCATTTAAGTTATTTCCATGCAGAAAGCGGCGAACCGATTACCTTAAATTAACGCTGTTGCTTTAGTTTAAGGCTTGCTAACACCTTTTAAATTGCCGCTAAGCTTTAATAGCTACGCGTTACCGCGAAATCAGCCAAATCAACCAGCGATTGTTTGTAGATTGAATCCGGGAAATGCGCAATCGCTGCACAGCCTTGAATTGATTCCTGCCTGGCCAGATTCAGCACATACTCGTTAGCCTGCGTGGCTTTGACGGCAGCGAGTACGGTATCTAAATCCTCTAAACCGCCCGCTTTTACTGCTTTGCGTAAGGTATCGGCTTCGGCTGGCGAGCTATGATGCATGGCATACAATAAAGGCAGCGTTGGTTTGCCCTCACTTAAATCGTCACCCAGATTTTTGCCGATTGTGTCGGGATCTCCACTTAAGTCCAGTACATCATCGACTAATTGAAAGGCTGTGCCCAGCTTCATGCCGTACAGTGCCAGGGCGTCTTCATCCTGCCTGGAAGCGTTGCCGATCACTGCGCCCAAGCGCATGGCCGCCTCAAACAATTTCGCCGTCTTGTAATGAATGACTTTCAAGTATTGTTGCTCGGTCACATCGGCATTATGAATATTCAGCAGCTGTAAGACTTCGCCTTCGGCAATTACATTGGTAGCTTCCGATAAGATCTCCATCACACGCATATTTTTTAATTGCACCATCATCTGGAAGGCGCGTGAGTATAAAAAATCACCAACCAATACGCTGGCGGCGTTACCAAATAAATGATTGGCCGTGCTTTTGCCGCGCCGCATCGCTGATTCATCCACCACATCATCGTGCAGCAGGGTGGCGGTATGTATGAACTCTACTATCGCTGCCAATTGATGGTGCTGCGGCTGAATCGGGCTGAATAAGCCGCTGGAAAGCAGTACCAAAGCAGGGCGCAGGCGCTTGCCGCCACCGTTGATAATGTGTTCGCCAATGGTATTAATCAAACTAACTTCAGAATAAAGAGAGTTGCGAATAACGCTGTCGACCGCTTGCATATCAAGCGAAATGGAAGATTGAATAGGTTTTAAAGCCACGCGATGCGCCAATAATAAAAAGCTAATATAATTAACAATATTTTAACACAGGCAATCGCCGTCTATATTCACGACTTTCAATGAATTCACCCCAAGTTTTATCAATGAATCAAACATGTGAATAATTGCGATTTAAGGTTTGCAATGTGCCGTAATTTCAGTATAATGCGCGATTCATTTGAACGTGTAGAAGCAAGGTCAAAACCATGTACGCAGTAATTAAAACAGGTGGCAAACAATATAAAGTAGTTGCCGGTGAGAGACTTAAAGTAGAGAAAATCGTGGGCGATGTTGGCGCTACAGTGGTTATCGACAAAGTGTTGATGATTTCTGATGACGCAAATACAACAATCGGCGCGCCTTTAATTGCTGGTGCTACAGTGAGTGCCACCGTGCTTTCACATGGCCGTGCAGATAAAGTGATGATTTTCAAATTCCGTCGCCGTAAACACTACCGTAAAACGCAAGGCCATCGCCAAAGCTTTACAGAGATTCAAATTGGTGAAATTTTAGCGGCAGGCGCATCTGCTGCAAAAGCTGCGCCTAAAGCAGCAAAAGCCAAAGCGGCTAAAGCTGCAGAATAATTAAACGCTTATTCATTCAAGTATTTAAGTAAGTATTAAAGGATTAAATCATGGCACACAAAAAAGCAGGCGGTAGTTCACGTAACGGTCGCGATTCACACTCACAACGCCTAGGTGTTAAAGCGTTCGGTGAAACAGTTGTTAGCGCAGGCAGCATCATCGTACGTCAACGCGGCACTAAAATGCACGCTGGCGAAAACGTTGGTATGGGTAAAGACCATACATTGTTTGCAAAAATCGAAGGCAAAGTAACATTTGCAATCAAAGGCGCGCTACGTCGCCATACTGTAAGCATTGTTGCAGTTTAAATTTAAGTAATATTATTAAAGCCTCATCGTTTGATGGGGCTTTTTTGTTTTCAGATTAAATGATTTAGAATGACTGTTCCGTGCATTATGCAAAAGCCTTTAGAAATTTATTTTTTAAGATGTAGCGCAAGGCGCACGGAACGCAAAAACCGGAGTGTACATATAGTACATGAGGATTTTGAGTACCGCGCAACGCCGCGATGCGCTTGAAAAAATGAATTTATAAAGGTTTTTGAATGAAGTTTATTGATGAAGCGACCATTAAAGTCTACGCAGGCGACGGCGGCAACGGCGTTGCCACCTTCAGGCGCGAGAAATATGAGCCTATGGGCGGGCCTAATGGCGGCGACGGTGGTAAGGGTGGCTCAATTTACGCGATTGCTGACCGCAATATCAATACACTGGTCGACTATCGTTACACCCGCACATTCCGCGGTCAACGCGGTGAGAATGGCCGCGGCGCAGAATGCTACGGCGCGAAAGGTGAAGACACAATCCTACGCGTACCGGTTGGTACCGTGATTTCAGATAAAGCCACAGAACGTATGATTGTCGATCTAGACACCCATGGCCGTAAAGTGTTGCTGGCAAAAGGCGGCAATAACGGTTTAGGTAACGTGCATTTCAAATCGTCGGTCAATCGTTCGCCGCGCCAATGTACCAAAGGTGAGCCAGGCGAAGAGTTTGAGCTATACATGGAGCTTAAGGTGTTAGCCGATGTTGGCTTGCTGGGCATGCCCAATGCCGGTAAGTCGACTTTCATCCGTTCTGTCTCTGCTGCCAAACCAAAGGTCGCCGATTACCCGTTTACCACGTTACACCCGAACTTAGGTGTAGTGCGCGTGGACGCAGAACGCAGCTTTGTCATCGCGGATGTGCCTGGCTTGATTGAAGGTGCGGCAGAAGGTGCGGGTTTAGGCCACCAGTTTTTACGCCATCTGGCACGTACCTCATTGCTATTGCATTTGGTGGATATCGCGCCATTTGATGATGCGACCGACCCTGTAGCGGAAGCGAAAGCGATCGTCAACGAGCTTAAGAAATATGATGAAGAGCTCTACAACAAGCCGCGCTGGTTAGTACTAAACAAAACCGATATGCTGCAAGATAGCAAAGACGTGGTGAAAAAATTCGTCAAGGATTACGGCTGGGAAGGCCCTGTTTTTGCGATATCTGCTATTAGCGGTGTGGGCTGCAAAGAGCTAACCTATGCGATGATGGATCATCTGGATGCTGTCAAAAAAGCGGCACAAGAGGAATCTTCTCAAACAGAAACCCAGAAAAATGAGCCAATCATTACTGCTGAAGAGTAAAACACTGATTGTAAAAGTCGGCTCTAGCCTGGTCACTAACAATGGTGAGGGTTTAGATAGAACGGCGATTGCCGCATGGGCGGCACAAATCAGTGCGCTGGTTAAACAAGGCAAACAGGTGGTGCTGGTTTCCAGTGGTGCGGTGGCGGAAGGCATGCAGCGACTTGGCTGGAAAAAACGCCCGGTTGAAGTCAACGAGTTGCAAGCCGCAGCCGCTGTCGGGCAAATGGGTTTAGTGCAAATGTATGAGAGCTGCTTTGCGCTACACGGTTTGCATACCGCACAATTACTGCTGACGCATGAAGATTTAGCCGATAGAAAGCGCTATTTAAATGCCCGCAGCACACTCAAAACCTTACTCGATTTAAACGTGATTCCCATCATTAACGAAAACGATACGGTGGTGACTGAAGAGATTCGCTTTGGCGATAACGACACGCTGGCAGCATTGGTCGCCAACTTGATCGAAGCCGATACACTGGTAATCTTAACCGATCAGCAAGGCCTGTATTCGGCGGATCCGCGTAAAGATAAAGCAGCGCAGTTTATCAATTTTGAAACCGCCGGTAATGTTGAGTTGGAAAAAATGGCAGGTGGTGCAGGCAGCAATGTGGGCACTGGCGGCATGTTGACCAAGATACTGGCAGCAAAACGCGCCGCTAAAAGCGGTGCGCATACTATTATTGCGTCGGGTCGTGAGCCAGATGTATTGATGCGTTTGAGCAAAGGTGAAGCGATCGGTACGCATTTAAAAGCTACGCAAATGAAGACATTGGCCAAAAAACAATGGCTGGCAGATCATTTACGCATAGGTGGTAAGCTAGTATTGGATGCAGGCGCGGTAAAAGTGCTAAAAACAGATGGTAAAAGTTTGCTGCCAATTGGCGTGACGGAAGTAAAAGGCAGTTTTGAGCGCGGCGATGTGGTTGCCTGTGTGAATGAAGCGGGCATTGAAGTGGCGCGCGGTATTGTGAATTATAATTCAAACGACACCAGACGCATCAGGCGCAAAGCCAGCAGTGAAATCGAAAGTATCTTAGGTTATGTCGAAGAGTCTGAATTGATACACAGAGATAACTTGATTATTATTGAATGAGAATATTGAAATGAATAAACCTTTAGTCGCAATTGTAATGGGCTCTGACAGCGATTGGCCTGTGATGAAAAATGCCGCGCAGATGCTGGCCGATTTTGGTGTGAGTTATGAAGCTAAAGTGGTTTCAGCACATCGCACACCTGATTTGATGTTTGCATTTGCGGAAAATGCGCATAAAGACGGTTATCAAATCATTATTGCAGGCGCAGGCGGTGCAGCCCACCTACCAGGTATGGTGGCCGCCAAAACTACACTGCCTGTATTGGGTGTTCCGGTGCCTTCCAAGCATTTGCAAGGGCAAGACTCCTTATTATCGATTGTACAAATGCCAAAAGGCATACCCGTTGCAACTTTCGCGATTGGCGATGCGGGCGCCGCTAACGCCGGTTTATTTGCGGTTTCAATTTTAGCGAACCACGATGCAGCGCTAGCCCAAAAACTGGCAGAATTCAGAATCAAACAAAGCGATAAAGTGCATGCAATGGAGCTAAGCGAGAAACCATGACCGTCAGCAACATCATTAATCCACCAGCGATGCTGGGTATGTTAGGTGGCGGCCAGTTAGGTCGCTTTTTTGTGATTGCCGCCCATGAAATGGGTTATAAAGTCACCGTGTTGGATCCGGATGCTAATAGCCCGGCCGGTAAAATTGCCGATGTGCATTTGTGCGCCAATTATGACGACGCCAATGCATTGAAACAAATAGCACAAACCTGCCAGGCGGTCACAACAGAATTTGAAAATGTACCGGCAAGCAGTTTGGAAAAACTAGCGGAAAGCGTAACAGTACGGCCGAATGCTGCTTGTGTGGCGATTGCGCAAAACCGTGTGCTGGAAAAAAACTTTATTAAGCAAGCTGGTTTGCCGGTCGCGCCATTTGCAGTGATTCAAACGGCAGCTGACTTGCCCGCAGATGATAGCGACTTGTACCCGGCCATCTTGAAAGTCGCGCGTTTTGGTTACGATGGAAAAGGCCAGGCGCGTGTGAAAAGCCAAGCCGAGGCGCAACAGGCTTTTGCCGGCTTTAAACAGGAAACCTGTGTGCTGGAGCAGATGCTACCGCTTGACCTGGAAGTGTCGGTTGTACTGGCACGTGATGCAAGCGGCCATATCGCTGCTTATCCAACCGCAGAAAACAGCCACCTTAACGGTATACTGGATATCAGCATAGCACCCGCCAGATGTTCTGAGGTGGTTAAAGCCAATGCGCAAGAATTAGCTAAAAAATTAGCGAATGAATTAGATTATGTTGGTGTGTTAGGCGTTGAGTTTTTCGTTGTCGGCAATCAATTGCTGGTCAATGAAATCGCACCGCGCCCGCACAACTCAGGGCATTATACGATTGATGCCTGCATCACCAATCAGTTTGAACAGCAGGTGCGTGTGATGACAGGATTAACCTTGGGTGACGCCAGCCTGCATAGTTACGCGGTGATGGTGAATATCTTAGGCGATAGCTGGGTGAATGGTGTTGCGCCCGCGTGGCATAAAGCCTTTGCACACACTGACTTGAAATTACATCTATATGGCAAGGAACAGCCTAGAATCGCCAGGAAAATGGGACATTTCACCGTGATTGGGCAAGATAAACAAGCGGTATTGAATGCGGCATTGATTGCGCGAAGTGAATTGAATGTCGGCTGCTAACCAGAGTTAAATAGCCAAAATAAAAAAGCCTCGCATGCGAGGCTTTTTTATTGGCGTTGCTAACTAATCGCTAGGATTATTCAGCAGCTTTTGTTTTAGCTGGTTTAGCGGCTGCTTTTGGTTTGGCTGTTGCAGCTGCTTTAGCTTTTGGTGCCGCTTTTGCTTTTGCAGGCGCTGCTTTTTTAGTTAACATCACAGGACCATCAGTCGTTAATGCTTTAATCGCTGCAGTTAAGCGGCTTTTATGACGTGCTGCCTTATTTTTGTGAATGATGTTTTTATCAGCAATACGGTCGATCACGCTTACGTTTTCCTGGTAAGCAGCCATTGCAACGGCTTTATCGCCACCTTCTACTGCTTTTAATACTTTTTTAATTGCAGTACGTAAAGTTGAACGCAATGCAGAGTTATGTGCATTTACTTTTACGGATTGACGTGCGCGTTTGCGTGCTTGTGCGGTATTTGCCATGTGTTCATTATCCCAATGCTTTGTCCAAAGTAAGAATACTTTGACTAATGTAAGTTAGTGTTAATACGAAACCGTGCATAATAGTGTTTTTTGGCTCACTTAGCAAGAACTAATCACTAAAAAGCATGTAAATAAAGGCATGCTGCCATGTTAAAATGCACGCTATTAAAAAGAAGCATTCACCGAAGCCATCTAACCAAAATATTAAATGAATTTACTTAAAGCTTTAGCTAAAGTAGGCAGCATGACGTTTGTCTCGCGCATATTGGGTTTTGTGCGCGATACGCTTATCGCACGTGTATTTGGTGCGGGCATGATTACGGATGCCTTTATTGTTGCATTCAAGATTCCGAATCTGCTGCGCCGTATATCGGCGGAGGGGGCGTTCAGCCAGGCCTTTGTACCGATTTTGGCGGAATATAAAAGCCAGCGCTCATTTGAGGAAACCCATAGTTTGGTTAACCGTGTCGCCACCTGGCTGGGCATTATTTTAGTCGGTGTGACATTGCTGGGTATGTTGGCAGCGCCCTGGATTGTGGCTTTGATCGCGCCAGGCTTTAAAGCTGAGCCGGATAAGATGCAACTCACGATTGAGTTGTTGCGCATCACTTTCCCTTACATTTTCTTTATCTCGCTGGTTTCCATGGCGGGCGGCGTGCTCAATACCTATAACAAATTCGGTATCCCGGCGTTTACACCGGTATGGCTGAATGTTTCCATGATCGCGGCGGTACTGTTTTTTGCAGATCACTTTGCAGAACCCATCAAGGTATTGGCCTGGGCGGTATTTGTGGGTGGTTTTTTACAGCTCATGTTTCAGATCCCGTTTTTAAAGCAAATTGGATTACTGCCAAAATTTGAAATGAAGCGTGATGATGAAGGCGTGTGGCGCATTTTGAAATTGATGGGGCCAGCCGTTTTAGGGGTTTCCGTGGCGCAAATCTCGCTCATCATTAATACTATTTTTGCCTCATTTTTAAATACGGGTAGTGTCAGCTGGCTCTACTACGCAGACCGCCTGATGGAGTTTCCAACAGGGGTGCTGGGCGTAGCTTTGGGCACAATATTATTGCCAAGCTTATCCAAAGCCTATGCCGGTAGTGACGATAGTGAATACTCACAATTGCTGGACTGGGGATTGCGCTTAACCTTTATCCTGGCAGCCCCGGCAGCGGTGGCACTGGCGGTATTGGCGACCCCTTTGGTGGCTACCTTATTTCATTATGGAAAGTTTACCGCGATTGATGTGGCCATGACGCAGCAGGCGCTGATTGCCTATAGCATTGGTTTATTAGGTTTGATTCTGGTGAAGATCCTGGCACCTGGCTTTTACGCGCGGCAAAATATCAAAACACCGGTAAAAATCGCGGTATTCACCTTGGTGGCAACGCAACTGATGAACCTGATTTTTATCTTTGGGCTGCATTTAAACCATGCGGCTTTGGCGCTGGCTATCGGTTTAGGTGCCTGCATTAACGCCACATTACTTTTTTATCATTTACGTAAAGCGCATATCTATCAACCGCAGGCTGGCTGGCTGGTTTTTTTAGGTAAATTAATGACCGCCTTGGGTGTGATGACGATTGTGCTGTATGTTGCGATGGGTGATGCTGGCGCGTGGCTGCATTTTAGCCTGATCAAGCGCTTGATCTATATCAGCGGCCTGGTTGTGCTGGGCGGCTTGAGTTATTTTGCAACCTTATTGCTATTGGGTTTCAGGCCTAAAGACTATATGCGTAGAGTGAAGCACTAATGCAAGTTTTCAGGCATATTCCACGATCGCAGCAGCCGGCGATTGCATTAGCCATCGGTAATTTCGATGGCATGCATTTGGGTCATCAGGCATTGTTAAAACGCTTGATTGAAGTGGCACAGGCTAAAAACCTGACACCGGCAGTGATGACTTTTGAGCCGCACCCGCGCGAGTTCTTTACGCCATTGAATGCGCCTAGCCGCCTATGTAATTTGCGTGAAAAGCTGGAATACTTTATTGAGGCAGGCGTGCAGAAAACCTTTGTTTGCGCGTTTAACCAGCGATTCTCATCCATCACCGCGCAGGCGTTTATGGATGAAATCCTGCGCAAAAGGATGCAGGTGAATACGATCCTGGTGGGGGAAGATTTCAGGTTTGGTGCCAGGCGCACAGGCACTGTTGCCGATTTCAAAGCCAATCAATTTGATTTGATTGATTTTGCGCCAGTCAATTTTGCCAATGAGCGCATATCCAGCACACGCGTACGCGATGCCCTGTCTTATGGCAACTTGCAGCTGGCGTCAGAGTTGTTAGGCCGTGCTTACAGCATCAGCGGTAAAGTGGTGCATGGTGACAAGCGCGGTCGCGAACTGGGCTTTCCAACGGCTAATATTCATATCAAGCATGAGCGGCCTGCCTTAACGGGTGTATATGCAGTAAAATTAGATAGTTTACAGGCGGTAGCCAATTTAGGCGTGCGCCCAACTATTGCGGGCGTGCCAAAGCTGTCTCTGGAAGTGCATATCCTTGATTTTAATGAAGATTTATATGGCAGGCATGTACATGTGGAATTTTTGCACAAGATACGTGATGAAATGAAATTCAGCGGGTTAGAGGCGTTAAAAGCGCAAATCGCTCAAGATATTGTTGTGGCTAGACAGTACTTTAAATAAACAAATGTTAAGAATTAAACCAAGAATTAAAACCTAAGAATCAAACCATGACCCAAGATACTAAAAATCTAGAAACCAAAGATTTAAAATATAAAATCAACCAGCCTGAAACGCCTTTCCCTATGCGTGGCGATTTAGCCAAGCGCGAACCGGCCTGGTTAAAACAATGGCAAGATAAAAAACTGTATGAGCGCATTCGCGCATCACGAAAAGGCGCAAAGAAATTCATCCTGCATGACGGCCCGCCGTATGCCAATGGCGATATCCATATCGGCCACGCGGTGAACAAAATCCTAAAAGACATCATCATTAAATCTAAAACTTTGGCCGGCTATGATGCGCCGTATGTGCCAGGTTGGGATTGCCACGGCTTGCCGATTGAACTGGTGGTTGAAAAAAATCATGGTAAAAATATTGACCCTGCCAAATTCCGCGAGTTGTGCCGTGCCTACGCGGCGGAACAAGTAGAGCGCCAGAAGAAAGACTTTATTCGCCTTGGTGTGCTGGGTGATTGGGATAATCCATACCTGACGATGGATTTTAAAACCGAAGCCGATATCATGCGTGCTTTAGGCGAAATCTATACTAATGGTTACCTGTATCAAGGCAGCAAACCGGTGCACTGGTGTGTCGATTGCGGCTCTGCCCTGGCTGAGGCTGAAGTGGAATATGAAGATGTCAATTCGCCTGCAATCGATGTGGGTTTCAGGGTGGTGGATAACGCAGCATTAGGTAAGGCGTTTGGTGTAACAGTGACCGGTGATGCCTATGCGGTGATCTGGACTACTACACCGTGGACATTACCTGCAAACCAGGCTGTGAGCGTAAATGCTGAGCTGGATTATGATTTGATTCAAACAGGCAAAGGCCTTTTGATTCTGGTGCATGAGCTTGCAGCCAGCACATTAGCGCGTTACGGTGAAGAAGGTTACAAGGTCATAGCATCATGCAAAGGCCTGGTCTTAAAAGGTTTGCAGCTAAACCATCCATTCGATCATCGCCAGGTGCCGATTATCTGCGGCGACCATGTCACAACCGATGCAGGTACAGGCTTGGTCCACACTGCCGCGGCGCATGGTAATGATGACTGGCTGGTGATGAAAGCCAATTTCCCGAATGAAAAACCACGTATCCTGATGGGCGGGGATGGTAAATTCTTCAACAGTGACCTGGTGGAATTTGAAGCGATTCGCGGCCTGACGCGCCAGGATGCCAATAAAGTGATTCTGGCCAAGATACAGGAAAATGGTACTTTGCTTGCCAGTGCGCGCTTAAATCATAGCTTTCCGCATTGCTGGCGCCACAAAACGCCATTGATGCAGCTGGCGACACATCAATGGTTTATCGGAATGGATGTATCTTCAGCTAAATCCATTCAAGACTACGACAATGTTTCGCCAATTGATTTTGCAAAAGCAAATTCTGAACAAGTAGCAGTTTTAAATGAGAGACTTAGTTCTCAGTTAAGAGAGATTGCTCAAAATGCGGTGGATAACACAAAATTTTTCCCAAGCTGGGGCCGTGCACGTTTAGAGGCGATGATTAAAAATCGCCCGGACTGGTGCGTATCGCGCCAACGTAACTGGGGCGTGCCGATG
The DNA here is from genome assembly GCA_040387035.1 of Pseudomonadota bacterium. Taxonomy (GTDB): domain Bacteria; phylum Pseudomonadota; class Gammaproteobacteria; order Burkholderiales; family Methylophilaceae; genus Methylotenera_A. The sequence continues at coordinate 68,485 of JAZKEN010000038.1, forward strand.
CCGTTTTTTGTGCATAAAGAATCCGGTGAGCCGCATCCAAAAACGGCTGCACTATTAGAGCAAGCCTGTTTGCTGGTTGAAAAAGCAGGCGTTGAAGCCTGGTTTAGCTTGGATGGTGTGGCTTTCCTGGCACAGCATGCACCTGACAATGCGGCGGAATACAAAAAAGTCACTTATACCTTAGACGTCTGGTTTGATTCCGGCGCCACGCATGCGGCGGTTTTAAAACGTCGCCCGGAATTGAATTTCCCCGCTGATTTATATCTGGAAGGTTCTGACCAGCATCGCGGATGGTTCCAATCCAGCTTGCTCACGGGTTGCGCCATTGATGGCCGCGCCCCTTACAATGCCTTGTTAACGCATGGTTTTGTGGTAGATGGCGCAGGTCATAAAATGAGTAAATCCAAAGGCAACGTGGTTGCGCCACAAAAGGTGATGGATACCTACGGTGCCGATATTTTGCGTTTATGGACGGCCTCAACGGACTATTCTGCTGAACTGACAATTTCCGATGAAATCTTGAAGCGGGTGGCAGAAAGCTACCGCCGTATTCGCAATACCATGAAATTCCTGTTGGCGAATCTGGCGGATTTTGATGCAAATAAAGATCTCTTGCCCGTCAATGAATGGCTGGAAATCGACCGTTATGCTTTGTATTTAACCGAAAAACTGCAAACAGAAATATTGGCCGATTATGAGCATTATGAATTCCATCTGGCGGTACAGAAATTTGTGAGCTTCTGCTCGGAAGACCTGGGTGGTTTTTACCTGGATATCCTGAAAGACCGGTTGTATACCGCAGGTGAAAACTCGCACGCGCGCCGCGCCGCGCAAAGTGCATTGCACCATATCACCCATGCCTTTATGCGCTTAATCGCGCCGATTTTGAGTTTTACAGCAGATGAGATCTGGCAGCTTTTAGAAACTGATGCGGAAAAATCGGTATTTGAAGATGCCTGGTATGCATTGCCAGCACATGGTTTGAGTGAAAAGGAAATATCAGCTTGGCAAGATGTGATTGATGTTCGCGGCCTGGTGAATAAAGCGATTGAAGAAAAGCGCGCTCAAAGCCTGGTGGGGTCATCATTGCAGTCAGAAATCAATATCTACGCTGATGGGCAGCTGTATGAATCATTAGCTGGCCTAAAGGAAGACCTGCGTTTTGTGATGATCACCTCACGCGCAACCGTGTATAAACAAGCAGGCTCTGTACAAATCGATGTAACGCCAAGCACCCATGGCAAATGCGACCGTTGTTGGCATTATCGTATAGATATTGGCGCTCATGCAGAACACCCGACTATTTGCGGACGCTGTGTGAGCAATTTATTTGGTACGGGCGAGGTGAGATCGTATGCATGATTTTTCAATTTTCGTCATTTCCGCTTTCGCGGCAATGAAGGATTGGTGAGATGAAACCACTTTATAAATGGCTAAGTATTAGCGCGGTAATCGTTATGGTTGATCTTTACACCAAGCATTTAATTCAACGCGCTTTTGAATATGGTGAACACCTAACCATCACCAGTTTTTTTGATTTGGTGCGCTATCACAATGAAGGTGCCGCTTTCAGCTTTTTGGCAGAAGCAGGCGGCTGGCAAAAGTGGTTTTTTAGCGGTATTTCAGTGGTGGCGATATTAGTGATCACTTATTTGATCCAAAAGCATCAAAACCAAAAACTTTTTTGCCTGGGCCTGGCCTTAGTATTAGGCGGCGCAATCGGCAATTTGTATGACAGGCTTACCCTGGGATATGTGGTGGATTTTTTGTCATTTCATGTAAACGATTTGTTCTGGCCGGCCTTTAACGTAGCCGATAGTGCGATTTGTGTTGGTGTTGCGCTTTTATTGATGGATAGTTTTAAAAAACCTGCAGTATAAAAAAGCTAAAAATAGCAGTGCCTTAAACGAGGAGATTGCAGTGCCCGATTGGAAAAAGCTGATTGCAGGCAAGATAGCCATTGCCAAAAAAGGCAGTGCGCCTGGAAAAGTGAATCAAGATATTCGGGTACCTGCCGGCCAGACCGAGGTGAAGAATTTCCCTATTCTCGATTTAGGCATACTGCCGGATATCAATAAAGAAAACTGGCAATTGCGTGTATATGGCTTGGTTTCAAATGAATTGAACCTGGATTGGGATGCTTTTCAAGCGCTTCCTCAAGTAACGGACATATCTGATTTTCACTGTGTAACGCGCTGGACGCGTTTAGACATGGATTGGGTGGGAGTAAAGGCACAAGAGCTGCTGATGATGGCAGGTCCACTGGATAATGCGCATTATGTAACTTTGCACGGTTACGATGGCTACACCACTAATTTACCGCTAGAAGCCTTGCTGGATGACGATGTGATTGTCGCGCATTCGGTGCTGGGATATCCGCTTACCACCGCACATGGCGGCCCGGTGCGCATGATTGTGCCAAAACGCTATGCCTGGAAAGGTGCCAAGTGGCTAAAAGCAATTGAACTGCATGAATACGACAGGCGTGGCTTTTGGGAAGTGCGCGGCTACCATAATGAAGCGGACCCGTTTAAGGAAGAGCGTTTTTCAGACGATGAGTAGTCGCCTGAAGTTGTAGATGCATTATTTACCTACATTAATTATGTTTGGTACTTGCTAGAATGGGCTACTAATTTTTAGCGCGTTAATGCTTTTTAGGCAATAATTTTTTGACAATCTCAAATAACGCTACACAAATCGCACCGACAATTAAGCCAATTAAACCATCTATAATGACTGGTGAAACAGTGGCTAAAATACCGCCGACAGCTGGTAATTTATGCATAACTTCGGCGATATGCTCCGAAAAGTGGTGAAGTGCCGGTATGCCATGGCCAATAATACTGCCACCTACCATAAACATGGCGGCGGTGCCTACTACTGATAAAGTGCGCATTAGAATTGGCGCAAACGCCAATATCTTCTCACCGGTTTTTCGTTGTAATTGCTTGTAAAAGCTTTGGCCTTTTTTTAGCATTAAATGCAAACCAAAGTCATCCAGCTTGACAATGCCAGCTACTAAACCATATACACCAACCGTCATCACCAGTGCGATAAGCGATACAACAGTGACTTGTTTGCTAAATGCGGCAGTGGCAACGGTACCCAGTGCAATCACGATAATTTCGGCCGATAAAATAAAGTCGGTACGAATCGCCCCTTTGATTTTATCTTTTTCTAAAGCCACCAAATCTACTTTTGGATCGGCTACTGCTTGCTCAATCGCTTTGCTGTGCGCTTCGTCATCCTCACCATGCAAAAACTTGTGAGCGATTTTTTCAAAGCCCTCAAAGCACAGATAGGCACCACCAATCATTAATAAGGGGGTAATTGCCCAAGGTGCAAAATAGCTAATCAATAGGGCAGTAGGCACTAAAATGAGTTTGTTGATAAACGAACCCTTAGCCACCGCCCATACTACGGGCAGCTCACGTTCTGACGCCACGCCAGAAACCTGTTGTGCATTTAGCGCCAAATCATCGCCTAATACGCCGGCCGTTTTTTTAGCGGCCACCTTGGTCATCACAGAAACGTCGTCCAGAATGGTTGCAATATCGTCTAAAAGTGCAAGTAAACTGCCAGCTGCCATGTTATTAAGCCTTAAATTGAGTATGGCTGGATTTTAACCTAATTTATACCGACTCTGATTTTTAGCTGAATCCTATATAAGAAAATGTAATTTGCCTTGTATGAAATGCAAAAGTACAATGTATACATGTTGTCAAAAAGACTATTTCGTTTTGTGCATTGTATTGCGTTGTTTGCAATATTTTTTGCGTCTGTTGCGCCCAGTATTTCGCACGCATTAGCCGCGCAAAACAACACCAATCGCTTTGCCCAAGAGGTGTGTACCAGCACGGGTGAAAAAGTCGTTATCCAAGTCATCACCACAAAGGGCAAACAATTAGCCACTGAATTTGTGGTGAGCAAATCCTCACCCAAAACGATGCCCATGCATTTAGAACATTGCCCGTTTTGCGGCAGTGCCGCTACTGCAGTGAGTTTTCCGGCAACAAATGCATTGATTATTGCCCAGCTAGAAGCCACAGCGCAGCAGCTAGCACAGTACGCCACACCAGTCGTTTCATCACACCAGCACAAACTTCCACCTTCACAAGCGCCACCTAGCACGTTCTAAAAAATATCCGATTTTTTGTCGCAATTCATTTGTGGCATCACATTATTTTTTGGAGGTAACATGATGAGATACATTCATCTATGCGTAATAAGTGCACTAAGCCTTAGTTTTTCACACCAGGTATTTGCCGAGCACAACGAAAGCATTCGTTTAGATACTATCGGTGTCACGGCTGCTAAAGCAGGCCCGGCTACACAACCCAATATCGATGAGGCCAAACAAACGATTAATAAAACCGCTGGCGGCGTCACTGTTGTCGATTTGCAAGAAGTGCGTGAAGGCCGCGTTTCTAATTTCAGGGATACGCTAGGATTGGCCACTGGCGTGCTGGCGCAATCGCGCTTTGGTGCAGAAGAAACCCGACTTTCCATTCGCGGCTCTGGTTTGCAGCGTACCTTTCATGGCCGTGGCATAAAGCTGATGCAAGACGGTATCCCTGTGAATCAAGCCGATGGCGGCTTTGATTACCAAGCCATCGAGCCAATGGCAACGCGCTATGTTGAAGTGTATCGCGGCGCAAATGCCCTGCGTTACGGCGCAAGCAACTTAGGTGGTGCCATTAACTTTATCTCGCCTTCCGGTTACGATGCCGACCACCTGAATGTACGCGCAGAGATGGGCAGTTTTGACTATCGCCGTTTGGGTGTGAGCACAGGCAATGTGATTGGCGATTTTGATTATTTCATCAGCGGCAGCACGTTTAATCAGGATGGTTTTCGCGATTACGCCACACAAGATACAGAGCGCATCAATGCCAACTTTGGCTATCGTATCAACGGTGACGTAGACACCCGTTTTTATATTGGCTATGCCAAAAGCGATTCAAATCTGCCAGGCAATTTAACCAAGGCACAATTGAAAGATGACCCGAGTGACGCGTTTTTAAGCACCAGCACAGGCCAGCAAAAGCGCGATATCGATTTGATTCGTGTTGCCAACAAAACCAATATCCTGATCGGGGATCATAGCAACCTGCAATTGAGTGCCTATTTTTCACATAAAGATTTATTTCACCCCATCTTTCAAGTGCTAGACCAAGACACCAATGATTACGGTTTTGAAGCCAGGTTTTCGCACGAAGGTGAATTGTTCGGGCATAAGAACGAGTTCATCGTTGGCATTAACCCTAGCTTTGGCGTGGGCTATGACGATAGATGGACCAATAATCTGGGTACCCGTGGCGCAAGGCAGAACAAGCTGGAAAATCGCTCCAAAAATATAGAAGCCTACGCAGAGAACCGCTTCTATGTAATGCCCGATGTTTCCCTGGTTACCGGCCTTCAATACACGCATTCTGAGAGAAAGTTGAAAGATAAGTTTTTTGCTAGCACTGCCCAGGATGAAAGTTTTGAGGCAACTTATGTGCAAACCAATCCAAAAGTAGGCGTCCTGTATGATTACAAACCCAATGTACAGTTTTATGCCAATGTCTCGCGTAGCTATGAGCCACCTTCTTTTGGTGAACTGGCCGGTGGCATTCGTCCCAATATTGTCGATGCACAAGACGGTACTACATTTGAAATCGGTACGCGCGGCAATAGTGAACGCATAGATTGGGATTTCTCAGCCTATTATGCCAAATTAAACAATGAATTACTGCAAACAGCGGTGTTTGCTTCGGGCAATAATCCAGCCGCTGCCACCCAAACCACCAATGCCGATAAAACTATTCATGCCGGTATTGAATTGGGCTTAACGGCACGCTTACCTTGGCACCTGGAATGGCGTCAAAGTTTGCTGGTGAATCAGTTCCGGTTTGATGATGACAACACTTTTGGCAACCGCGATTTGCCCGGTTTACAAAAAAGCTTATTGCGCGGAGAGTTGATGTACCGCAATCATGGCTTCTACATAGGCCCAACGGCTGAGTTCTCGCCACAGCGCTATGCAGTGGATTTTGCAGAGACCTTGTATGCGGATAATTACACTATCTTTGGGCTTAAAGCAGGCCAAAAGGTGAATGAGCAATTCTCATGGTTTGTCGATGCGCGTAATTTAACTGACAGAAAATATGTCGCATCAACCAGCGTGATTCTAGATGCCACACGGCCTGGCACCAATCAATCATTGTTCTTGCCGGGTGATGGCCGTTCGGTTTATGTAGGTGCGGAATTTAAGTATTGATCTAAATACAATCGGCTTGATGCAATAAGGCTTAAAGCCTTTTGTATTCAGTTGATTAAACTATTGAGTGTGAAAGATTAAAATGAAACGTTTTTTATTATTGATGGTTTTGCTTGTCGCGACTTTTTCTGGCATCGCACATGAAAATCATACAAAACACCCAGCCCCCGGCATGTCTGCAATCAGCGTTGCATTTGATTCCAAAGGCAATTTATGGCGTGCTTCTGTTGAAGGCGGCTTTTTGCTGGTCGATAAAAGTGCTGACTTTGGCAAAAGCTTTTCCAAGCCAGTAAAGGTCAATGCAAAGCCACAAAAAATCGGCGCCAATAATGAGGCCAGGCCGCAGATCGCGCTGGATGCGCAAAACAATATCTACCTAACATGGACGCAAAATTTAGAGACGAATTATGCCGGCTATATCTGGTTTGCACGCTCAATCAATGGCGGAAAAAGTTTTGAAGCGCCTTATATCGTGCACCAGGATCGTGCCGAAATTACCCATGCCTTCAATGCGCTAAATGTCAGTCAGGACGGTAAAATTACGGTGACATGGATCGATAAGCGTGACGCGGTTGCCGCCAAGCTAGCCAAGAAGAAATATGACGGCACGGCCATTTATTATGCGGTTTCAACGAACCAGGGCGCGTCGTTTCAGCCAGAAAAAAGGCTGGCTGATAATAGTTGCGAATGCTGCCGGATTGTGACGACTAATAAGCCGGACGGTACTGGTTCAAATAATACAGTGGTCACCATGTGGCGCCATGTGTTTGAAGGCAACGAACGTGATCATAATATTGCCGAAATTCCCTCGGATAATAGTAAACCCCAGCCACATCGCGCTACATTCGGGCATTGGAAAATCGATGGTTGCCCGCATCATGGCGCTGCGCTGGCAGCAGGTGGCGAGGGTAAAGATTGGTGGGGTTACCATATGGCGTATTTTGATGGCAATGATGCTAATCCGGGCCTCTATTACAGCCGCATGGACGGTGTGGCCTGGGCGTCTTCTCCCGCTAAAAAATTTGGCAATAACAAACATCAGGCGGGCCATCCTGCGATATTAAGTCTATCCGGCCAAAAAGAGGATGAGCAAGTTTGGCTGGTATGGCGTGAGGTGGAAGCCAAGAACTATACAATTATGGGTATGTTCTCAGACAATGGCGGCAGAAATTGGAATGAAGCAAAAGTGCTGGCCAGCGCGAATGATAAAGCCGATTATCCGCAGTTAATCAGTCATGCTAAGCAAGTCTACTTATCCTGGAATACCCGGGGCGGCTACCAGTTGATCCCGCTCAATTAGCTACGCGGGCGTAATCAGCTATATTGAAAACCGCAAGATTCGCCCCATCTTAGTTGCATACAATTAAGGAGGCGAATATGCGTTTCGATAAACTAACCACAAAATTTCAACAAGCGTTAAGTGATGCGCAAAGCATCGCGGTGGGCGCTGATAATACAGCCATAGAGCCGCAGCACTTACTGCTGGCTTTGCTGCAAGAAGATAATGGCGGCGCATCCTCATTATTGGCACGCGCTGGCGTTAACCTGACGCCGCTTAAAACGCAATTAAATAGCGCAATAGCCAATCTGCCTAAATCAACGGCATCTAATGGTGAAATCGCCATTTCGCGTGATTTAAACAATCTGCTTAATGTGACCGACAAACTCGCGCAAAAACGCGGCGATGCCTATATTGCCAGTGAAATGTTCCTGTTGGCACTGGCTGAAGATAAAGGCGAGACTGGCAAATTACTCAAACAGCATGGCCTTACAAAAACCGCGCTGGAAGCGGCAGTGCTGGCAGTGCGCGGCAGTGAGCATGTTAACGACCAAGAAGGTGAAAGCAATCGTGAAGCACTGAAAAAATACACAGTCGACCTGACCGAACGCGCCAGTTCAGGCAAGCTAGACCCGGTGATCGGGCGTGATGACGAAATTCGCCGCGTGATTCAAGTATTGATGCGCCGCACAAAAAACAACCCGGTGTTGATCGGTGAGCCGGGCGTGGGTAAAACCGCGATTGTGGAAGGTTTAGCACAGCGCATCATCAATGAAGAAGTGCCGGATTCACTAAAGGGTAAAAAAGTACTGTCGCTGGATATGGCGGCTTTGCTGGCAGGTGCCAAATACCGCGGTGAGTTTGAAGAGCGCTTGAAGTCTGTGCTGAAAGAGCTGTCGCAGGATGAAGGCCAGACCATCGTTTTTATCGATGAGCTGCATACCATGGTTGGTGCCGGCAAGGCAGAAGGCGCAATGGATGCCGGCAATATGCTCAAGCCTGCGCTTGCACGCGGTGAGCTGCACTGCGTGGGCGCGACAACCCTGGATGAATACCGCAAATATATTGAAAAAGATGCGGCTTTAGAGCGACGCTTCCAAAAAGTGCTGGTGGATGAGCCGACGGTTGAAGCCACCATTGCAATTTTGCGTGGCCTGCAGGAAAAATACGAATTGCATCATGGTGTTGAGATCACTGACCCTGCCATCGTGGCAGCGGCGGAGCTCAGTCATCGCTATATTACCGACCGCTTTTTACCGGATAAGGCCATCGATTTGATCGATGAAGCCGCTTCGCGTATCAAGATGGAAATCGATTCCAAGCCGGAAGTGCTGGATAAACTGGAACGCCGCGTGATCCAACTCAAAATCGAGCGCGAAGCCGTGCGCCGCGAAAAGGACGAAGGCAGCCGCAAGCGCTTTGGCTTGATTGAGGAAGAGATTGAAAAACTAGAGAAAGAATACGCCGATCTGGAGGATATCTGGACTTCTGAAAAAGCGCAGGTACAGGGTACCAGCCATATCAAGGAAGCCATCGAAAAGGTTAAGTTCGAGATGGAAGAAGCCACACGTAAAGGTGAATGGCAAAAAGTGTCTGAGCTGCAATACGGCAAACTCCCTGCACTGGAAGCGCAACTGAAAGAGGCAACGAATTCAGAAGCCGATACCCCGCAATCCAAAAACAGGATGCTGCGTACCGAAGTGGGTGCGGATGAGATCGCAGAAGTGGTGAGTCGTGCGACGGGTATACCTGTTAGCAAGATGTTAACTGGTGAGCGTGAAAAACTGCTGACCATGGAAACCAAATTGCATGAAAGAGTGGTTGGGCAGGATGAAGCGGTGCGCCTGGTTTCTGATGCGATACGGCGTTCGCGTTCTGGCTTGAGCGACCCGAATCGCCCTTACGGTAGTTTCTTGTTCCTGGGTCCGACCGGTGTCGGTAAAACCGAGCTGTGCAAAGCCCTGGCCGGATTCTTGTTCGATTCTGAAGAGCACCTCATTCGCATCGATATGAGTGAATTTATGGAGAAGCACAGTGTCGCACGTATGATAGGTGCGCCGCCGGGTTATGTGGGCTATGAAGAAGGCGGTACGCTGACGGAAGCGGTACGCCGTAAGCCCTACAGCGTGATTCTGCTGGATGAGGTGGAAAAAGCGCACCCGGATGTGTTCAATGTATTGCTGCAAGTGTTGGACGATGGCCGCTTGACCGATGGCCAGGGACGTACCGTGGACTTCAAGAATACGGTGATCATCATGACGTCTAACCTTGGCAGCCAGATGATACAAAGCATGGCGGACCAGGATTACCAAGTGGTGAAACTGGCGGTGATGGGCGAAGTGAAAACGCATTTCAGGCCGGAGTTCGTCAACCGTATTGATGAAGTGGTCGTTTTCCATAGTCTGGGTGAGGCGCAAGTGAAATCGATTGCACAGATTCAGATTGAATTATTGGCAAGACGCTTGACGGCAATGGACATGACGCTGAATATCAGTGATGCCGCAATCGCAGAAATCGCCAATGCGGGCTTTGATCCTGTTTACGGGGCAAGGCCGCTGAAGCGGGCTATCCAAAGTGAAATTGAAAACCCGCTGGCCAAAGAGATCCTGGCTGGGCACTTTGTGGCGAAAGACACGATATTGGTAGACAACAAAGGTGGCAAGATGGCGTTTACAAAAGGCTAATTAGCGCGCAAGCTGACATTGATGAAAACACTGATTACTACTTTTTTAGTGATTACTTTAAACCTGGTAATGGGTGTTGGCATCAGTGTGGCTTATACCTCTAGTGAATTGGAAATCTTTGATAATGAGCCTCCGATTATCAAGGATTTGCTAGAGCGAGCCAGCGTGTTGTTAGGCGAAGAAAACAATACGGACGCTGCCTGGAAAGCCGCCAATCTTTATTGCGAAGCAGCGCGTTACGGCAGTGCAGAGGGCGTGTACCGCTTGGGCATGCTGTATGCGTTTGGGCGTGGTGTGCCAGCAAACCGTGATTATGCGGCCAATCTATTTGGCATCGCTTCAACGCATGGGCATTTTGAAGCGCAGAAAATGCTGGAAACTATTGAAATCAAAACCAACGATACGCCTATTTGCGTGTTGGAAGCGGTGGCGCCAGAAAAAGCCCCTGCGCAGGATTATGCCAATGCGCAATCGCCCAAAATTGATGCCTATATCGCCGGCCTGCCTAAAAATAAGCGCTGGGTGGTGGATCTGGTGGGTACGATTGCGGATTGGTACAAGGTGGATGAAAAACTGGTGCTGTCTATTATTACGGCTGAGTCCAATTTTAAGGTAACGGCTAAGTCCAACAAAGAGGCGCATGGTCTGATGCAATTAATACCCGCCACGGCTGACCGCTTTAATGTGAAAAATGCCTACAATGCCAGCCAAAATATCAAAGGTGGTGTGAAATATTTACGCTGGTTATTGTCTTATTTCAGGGGCGATGTGACATTGGCAGTGGCGGCGTACAACGCCGGTGAAGGTTCGGTGGATCGCTATAAAGGTGTGCCACCTTACAAGGAAACGCGCGCTTATGTAAAAAAAGTGTTGGGTTTATACGAAGCCAAACGCCACGATTTTGATGCCAGCATTGCGCAGGCATCGCCAGCTTTAAAGAAAGTGAGTACTAAATGAAAAGTGTATGGTTATTAATCATCAGTTTAATGTTGGTGACTGGTTGCGCCAGCACAGGCACACAGCCATCACAGGTTAAGCGTATTACGCCTGAAGAGTTGGCAAAAATACTACCGCCGGCTGTTGCCACCGTCAGTTTGGATGAGGTTGTGAATGATTCCAAACAAGGCAAAACCCCAGACGCAATCATTGCAAAAATCAAAGCGAGCAATTCACGCTATGAGCTAACGCCCGCGCAAACCTTGCTTTTAAGCAAGCAGGGTGTCGATACCAAAGTCTTGGACTATATCCATCAAAGTAATGAATTAGCTAAGCAAAATGCGATTGCGGACGAAATGAACAAGCGTGAAAAAGAACGTGCAGTCGCTGAAAAAATGCTTAAGCGCGAACGCGATATGGCGCGTAATAGTTACTATGACCCGTTTTGGGGGCCACGCTTTGGCGGTTTTTATGGCCATCCTTTTTATCGATATAACAGGGGCTATGGTAGCCGTTTTGGCTTTGGTTTAAATTACGGTTATCCATTCGGCTGGTAAGTAACGCGTGCAGTTTAAGTGCATAGTGTGTTGCACGCGGTGTACATTTATCAGCGATTACCGTCCTTAATCATGGCGACCAGCTGATCCAGGCACGCTCCCCAGCCTTCCTTAAAGCCCATATTCTCATGTTGAATGCGTGCCTCTTGATGAGCATGCATGACATGTGCGGTGTATTTGGTGCCGCCTGCAACCGATTCCAATAAAATCGTCGCCGTCATCATAAACTCTTCGCAGGGGTGGTCAGGATTGGCAAGGGGCTGTTTGGCGGGTCTTAAGCCAGGCTCAAGCGCATTAGTCCAAACCAGTTTTTGATTGGGAAGGATTTGCAGATAGCAGCCGCTATTGTCAAATTGCTGCCCTTCTGGAGATTGCATCACGGTACGAAAAATGCCGCCAACGTGTAAATCTATCTCACAATCAACCGTTTTCCAGGGCAGTGGGCAAAACCAGGGTTTAAGCAACTCAGGCGTAGTCCAAGCCGCCCAGATGGCTTCCTTTGGCACGTCAACAATCCGCTCAAACATGAGGTCCAGTTCGGGATTATGGCTTGTAATTGTTTGACTGTTATTCATCACAGGGCCTTTCAACTATCCATATGAAATTCAATAAGTGGATTATTTTATACCTAAAAATAGCGTGCAGTCATAACAGAACCCCAATTTGGGGGCAGCTTGAGCGATTTTTAAACCCTCCCATTTTTGGGGCTTAAACCAAGCATTTAACTGGGTTTTAAGCCGTTTATCCGGCTAACTTAATCCCTAGTTTAGGGGATTTTTTGATTTTTTAGCTGAGATAAACTGCATTTTTTTTAATAGTCTTAGGCTTAAGGATAACAATATGAACAACAATCCCCTGACTCCGGCGCTGAGTAAATTGATGCAAACTTGCCTTTATTTAAAAACTACCGATGCCAAAGTGATCGCCCAATACCTGAATAAATCACCCGCTACTATACGCACCGAATTTCAACGCACCATGGATTTGCTGGATGTGCATTGCCGTTATGCTGCTATCAAAACGGTAGAAGAGCAAGGATGGTTGTTTTCTGAAGATACCTGAAATTGGCCTTAAATGTATGCATGTGCAGACTGGTTAATCCAAAACTAGCCGCGTAACCTAAAAATAAAGGTGGTAGCAAGCCGCTCTTTATTTGAATTGTTTTAAATTTTAAAACATGTGTATGACGTAGCTAATTTTTGGAGATGATTATGATCAAACCACCATTCAGTCGACAGGCGATCAATGCCGACTTAATAAAGCATCGCGGCGCTTTTGCCCAGTTGCTTATTTCGAACCCTAACTATTTTGGCAATTTAAACCCCGATCTTTTCCCTAAGCCGGTGTTTCCCATCAAAGGCAACACGCTGTATGAAAACCTAGGCTGTTTAGGCCTGGAGCCACAATTTGATTTGCTCAAAACCGTGCTGTATATCAATCAGGATAGCGGCTATTCTGGCGAACTATGCTCGGCAGGCTCACAAGAGTATGTGCGCTTTTACCTGTCTTATGATGATGGCGCTAGCTGGCAGGATCAGGGTGTAACCAGCATTACTGTGCACGATGTCAAGCATGATGGCAGGCTGGAATATGCATTAGAGATGCCGATCAAGCCAGAAAAACTCTATTGCAAACGTGCCAACCAGATATTGGCGCGTGCGATTTTATCCTGGAATGTTCCGCCGCCAGCTAATACGCCGCATTACACCCCGGTGTGGGGTAATGCGGTGGATGCTTATGTGCTGGCACGCCCGGCTTCTCAATTGGTATTAAAAGACTTGATGGCACCGGCCTTGCTGCAAGAGCTTAGCTCTGCAGTTGATATAGAGCAGACTATCACGCTGAAGCCTCAGTTGGCCGCACTGCCGGCGTTGCTGACATCGTATGAAAAAGAGGGTGTGCATTTGCATCGTGCGCTTTTCCCGATGGTGACGGAATTAACAGAAACGCCAACACAGCTCAGCAAGCTGCATGCGCTGCCATCCCAGAGCTTAATAAAATCGCCGATATTTGGCGGCATTCATATTGATTGGCCTAAAGTCATCGAAGCCATTAAAAATACCGATGGCAATATCGATTATGAAGAATTGAATTGTATTGGCCTGCAACCGCGTGCCTCGCTGGATCACTTGGTGGGCATCTTGAAGGTGAAAAAGCCCCAAGGCTATTCAGGCAATCTATGCACCAAAGGCAGTCAGGAATATATTCGCTTCTACATGGATTTTGGCGCTGGCTGGCAGGATATGGGCTTGTCTTCAGTGCAAGTGTACGATATGAATCCGCTGCCAAAAAACGGTTTGCATTACGCGGTGATGCTGCCTGTTAATTTAGATAAATACCGCAAGCCTTGCCACAGCGGTCCTGTTTTTGCCAAGATGCGCGCTATTTTGTCGTGGAATTCAGCACCACCTGCTAACTCACCAAATTACAAACCAAACTGGGGTAATGCAGAAGAAACCACCGTTTTGCTAAAACCTAAAGCAGGCAATAACACAGGTTTACCTGCCCCCGTGATTACCGCTGTTTGCGGACAAAGTGTAGCCGAAATTGACCCTGCAACGGGCTTGCTGACTAATGGTGGTTTTACCAAAGCGCCATTTGCTAACTCCTTGTGGATCAGTGGTCATATCGGAAATGCACCCGATGCCAGCAGTGGCGCAGCCAAGCTGAAGTACAGGCTAACGGCCAGTGTGGATGGCACTCATTTTAACCCGGTCACTACAGCGTTTGATATCAGGACTGAGCAGCTTTCCGGTGGCACATGGACCTTTCCCGCACCCATCAGCCTGGCACCGCAAGCCGATGGTTTCGTGGCGTATCAAGAAGACTTAATCGCGCCAATACAAACCTTTATCAATCTTGATATTTTGGGTGTTTTACACACGGCGGGCAGCGCTAGCCCCTATCGCTGGCTGCGCGTGGAGGTACAGGATGCGATAAACCCGGCCACTATTTATGCATCAAATGTTGTGATGGTGCGTATTGATAATGCCGCGCCAACTGCAAGCATTACCATGGACCAGGGCCCATGCTCAGACATTAATATCGGTGACACCATTACTGGTAGCTACATCACGGCGGATGAGCATTACAGCAGCGTTTCGATTGCGGTATTAGGTAGCGGCGGCGGCCCGGTGACGTTAACGCCTACGGTAGGGCCGAGCTTAACCGGAGAATCGGGTAAGTGGAGCTTTGCTACCGCAGGCATGACCGCTTGCGGCTATGTGGTGCAACTCACAACTCACGATAGAGCCATTATCGGTTACGTTTCTGGTACCTCTTATGCCGCAGGCGGCGGGCACTATTACCAACCCTTGGCTATTGGTTTCTGCTTAAGAAAAGGCTAGTCGACTCAACTTGCAATGGGGTTAACGCTAACCCCATTGCTTAAACCATTTTAAAGAGTATCAAAAGGAGATACATCATGGACGGAAAACATCCGGCAGCAATTCCCTGCTGTCCACAATTGATTGAAGACAACCATTGCGACATCATAAATTTCAGTCGCGTGCTGACTTATCCAACCAGAGTTGTAAGCGGCAATGGTAAAGTGAATGTTGAAGTGATTCTGCACTTTAAGTTTACACGCTGTACTTTGGGGTTGACTTTAGGCGACCCTGTTTACAGCACCACATTACTACCTGGCGAAAAAGTGCGCTTAAGCAGTACCGACAGAAGAAGCCGCTTCAGTTACGACAGCGAGACTAAGATGAGCTACCGCAGCGAGCAGATATCAGAAGAGCAATATTTTATGACCGCTACACAAAAGTATCTAGCGGATGCCTCTGCCGCCCAATCGGGCCACGCTGAAAGCTCATCTGAAGGGCATTGGGATTTTCATGGTGATGCCAGTGGCAGCATTGGCCTGTTGAGCTTGAGTGCCAGCGCCAGCACCAATGCAAAAGGCAATCACAATAGTAGCTCGGTGGCCGATTATTTAAACCAGCAGCGCACACATGTGCAAAGCGCAGCATCGCAGGCGGTCAGTGCTTCACGCAAGGCGCACTCCGTTTCGATTGGTGAAGTATCAAGCCGCACCCATATTGAAGGCGAATCGGAAGACCATTTTGAGGCCTCATCACGTGAGTTTTCCAATTTTAATAAATGCCATGCCGTGACATATATGTTCTATCGACTCAATAAAAAGCAAAAAACCACGTTTGAATTAGTGTCGATAGAACGGCGCGTGCTTGATGATGTGGCACCCATAGGCGGTGTGCTGCAGCCTGCGCAAAATCGTGCCCCCGTGGCATTAGTACCGCAGGATATTCCTGCTACGGCTATATTAAAACGTCAATCTGTGGCGGCAAATGCCGCAAGTGCTGATTTGTTAAGCACCCAGGCGGATACCAGTAGTTTATTGATATCCGCACCGAATTTGGTGCGTCCAACCTTGGCCGCCAGTGCCGATTTCAGAAAGCCGCTTGACTCTGCAGTAAGACAAAAAGCCCTTAACGAGGTAAACAAAGAGCTACACGAAAAAAACCTGATTGATAAGGAAGGGAAGGTCAGCAAGGAAATCAAGCTAAGCATTGATTTTGAGTCGGAGTTTTCCTTGCCTACGCCAGGCATTATCGTCAAAGGCTGCCTGGATGAGTGTGCTGTGTGTGAGCCGGTATTGCATGAAAGATTACAACTGGAGAATGACTTGCTACGCAAACAAATTGAATTGTTAGACAAATCCCAGGAATATCGCTGCTGTCCAGTTCCGGTTCCAGCGCCAGAATAAGCGCTGATTGCCATCCTTTAAGCCTAATGCTGCCTGCATTAGGCTTTTTTATTGCAAATTTTTTGTAGTGCTTTTCAGTGGTAAATAAAAAATATTAGATTGTGCTAATCTACAAGATATTCAAATATAAGGCATTTAAACGTGCAGCAATTTACAAAAGAAATCAGCGTCAATGCGCAGGGCCGCCGGCTTTACGATATCACGCCGCAAGTATTAGCATGGGCTAACCAGCTGGGATTCGATACGGGTTTACTCACTTTGTATATTCAGCATACATCGGCTAGTTTGCTGATTAATGAGAATTATGATGCTGACGTGCTAGTGGACATGGAGGCGTTTTTTAAACGCCTGGTACCGGATGGTGATGATTTGTTTATCCATACGGTTGAAGGCCCGGACGATATGCCGGCGCATGTGCGTAGCGCATTAACCCAAACCAGTTTGTCGATTCCACTATTAAACGGCAAAGTTGCGCTTGGGCAGTGGCAAGGCATATTTTTATTTGAGCATAGGCATCTGCCGGCTACCAGGCGCATTATTTTGCATGCTCTGGGTGATTGATAAATATGAGTGATCAGCCTAAAGGCCGCCCTTTGACCCAGCAAGAACGCGCTTTATTTAGCCCATATTTTGCGCAGGTAGTGATTAATGAAGCACGTATCGTGGATGGACAAGTGCCTTTTTGGCTGCGCCGCAGTATGTGTGCAGTGGTGATAGGGCGTACGATTTATTTTCGCCAGGGTTTTTATCAGGCCAATACCAAGCGTGGCGCAGAGTTATTAGGGCATGAATTGACGCATGTTTCGCAGTTTTTACATGGTATGAGCTTGTTAAAATACCTGTGGTCTTGCCGCTATGGCTATTTTAAAAGCCCCTATGAGGTAGAGGCTTACGCAAAAGGACGCCTAATCGCTGCTAATTTTGCAACAAACCTTTAACATTTAATGCATTAAAACAACACTACCGGCTTGACAGTATGACATTAGCAGGAGTTTTGTTATGATTGCAGGTATAGGTTAAATTTAACCTTTTTTAGAACAACTCAGGGGTATAAGATGAAATTAAACGCAATGTTAGTAGTTCCAGCTTTATTAGGCGCTTTATTGTTAACGGCATGTGGTGAAAAAGCAGAAGAAGCGGCAGCACCGGCAGCTGAAGCAACCATGGAAGCCACACCAGCACCAGCAGCTGAATCAGCACCAGCGCCAGCCGCTGCACCAGAATCAGCAGGCGGCTATGAGCCAACAGCTGAAGAGCGCGTGCCAGGCATTACAGTTGATGCAGCCGCTGCAGAAGCCGCACCAGCTGAGGCAGCACCGGCAGAAGCCGCAGCACAATAGTTTTATCGCTTGTTGCTTATTAACTTAAGCGGCAAATAAAAAAAGCGTGCTCAGGCACGCTTTTTTGTTTATGGCTATTGTCTGGCATCAACGCTAGTTATTAGCCGTTAATCAAGCCACAGCAACTAACGAATCACGCTCCAGCTTAATGGGTCAAACGGTCTGCTGGCGCGCCTTAATTCATAATATAAGCCATTGCTTTCATTGCCGCCGCTATTGCCGACCGCGGCAATATTATCGCCTGCATCTACCTCATCGCCCACTTGCTTGAGCACCGCCTGGTTATTGCCGTATAGGCTCATATAGCCGCTCCCGTGATCCACAATAATCAAATTACCAAAGCCGCGCATCCAGTCGGCAAACACTACGCGCCCACTGGCAACTGATTTAACGTCGCTACCTTCGCTGGCGCGAATAAACAAGCCTTTCCATGAAACGCCGGTGTCTGAGCGGCTGCTGCCAAAGCGGTTGGTCACATCACCGCGCACAGGCAAGTTCAGCTTGCCTTTTAGTGAGGCAAAATTACTGCCAGCGTAAGCATTGGTTGGCGTTTCCTCATTTTTGGCAATGGCCTGGTTGCTGGGTTGTTGGTTGGGCGTAGCAGATTTTTTGGCGATTGTTTTAGGCTTAGGCGCTTTTTTAGGTGGCCTTTTAGCCACAATTTTTGCTAAGCGCTCAACCAGGTTAGACAGGCCTTGTTCATCTCGCTTCAGCTTTTTAATTTCATTGCGTTGCGCTGCAATCTGGCTGGAAAGTGATTTAACCACTTTGGATTTCTCTTGTTTTTGCTGTACCAGTTGTTTACGTTCAGCCAGCTGTTTTGCTTTCAGGTCGGCAACCGCTTGCAAGGTGGCGGCTGTCTCACTATTCAACGCTTTAACCTTAACAAGAGTGCCCTGCATTTCATCGATTAATTTCGCGTGCGCTTTTGCGATGTAGGAATAATATTGAATATCGCGCGAAATTTGGCTGGGGTTTTTGTTTTGCAGTAACAGCTTGGTATAGCTTTGATTGCCATGCAGGTATTGCTGCCTAACCAGGCTGCTTAGTTTTTTCTGTTGTGCAGCAAGCTTTTCATTAATGGTGAGTGATTCTTTTTTTAATGAAACCAATGTGCTTTTGTTTTGTTGCTGCTTTTGATTGATCTCAAATAGTTTTTTGTTGGCTTGGCTGATGGCCGTTTCAGAGTCTTTAAGCGCATCTGCGGCGTCTTTATGCGCGGCTTGCTTATTGTCCAGCTCTTGCTTCAGGGCCTGGATTTTCTGCTGCAAATCGCCTAAATCCTCTTTGGCGGCGTCAATTTTTTTTGCTGCAAATGTGTTGCCAATTGCGGCGCAGTTAAGCAGTGCAACGATAACAACAGCAAGTGAAGCGCGATGTAAATTAAACATTAAATCGAATTTAAAAATAGATGTAATCGTTTTGCCTAAGTTGGAAATTGACTAGACTGGAAAGCTAAGCAGGCTTTTCCCTGTCATCTCAGCAGGTTGCGGCAATCCCATCATGGTTAATAAGCTGGGTGCTAAGTCGGACAGAGCGCCTGACTGAGCCAATTTAGCGTTACGCCCCACATAAATCATGGGTACTAAATTGGTGGTGTGCTGCGTATGCGCTTGGTTGTTGATGCCGTCAAACATCACTTCAGCATTGCCATGGTCAGCGGTAATGATGACTTCTGCACCGTTTTTCCTGGCGGCTTCTACTACGCGGCCTACGCAGGTATCCAGCGTTTCTACCGCCTTGATAGCGGCTGCAAGATTGCCGGTGTGGCCCACCATGTCGCCATTGGCATAGTTGCAGATAATCGCGCTATATTGCTGGCTGTCAATTGCCGCTACCAATTTGTCGGTCAGTTCTGGTGCACTCATTTCCGGCTGTAAGTCATAAGTGGCGACTTTGGGTGAAGGCACTAGAATGCGGTCTTCGCCAGCGAATACCGCTTCATCACCGCCATTAAAAAAGAAGGTCACATGCGGGTATTTTTCAGTTTCAGCAATGCGCAATTGTTTTAAGCCTAAACCGGATACGTATTCGCCAAACGTATTGGGTACATTGGTTGCGGCAAAAATCGGCGTTGCGCGTACCTGGTTTTGATCGTATTGCGTTAAAGTGAAATAGCCGGATAGTTTTGGCACACGGCTGCGCGCAAAACCCGCGAAATCGTCATTTAACAAGGCATCGGTTAGTTGGCGCGCACGGTCGCTTCTGAAGTTCATATAGACCACGCAATCGCCATCTTCCAGGCAAGTGGCCGGCGCACCAGCCTGGCGAATGACGGTACATTTCACAAACTCGTCTTGCTCGCCTCTTGCGTAGGCGTTGTGCAAAGCTTCACTGGCTGTTGCTTCGGTAAATTCGCCAACACCGTCCACAATCATATGATAAGCAGGGGTCATGCGTTCCCAGCGCTTGTCCCTATCCATGCTGTAAAAACGGCCAGAAACAGACACGATCTTACCCACGCCCAGCATTTGAATTTTGTCTTCAAGCAGCGCGATATAAGGCACGGCGCTAATCGGCGGCGTATCGCGGCCATCTAAAAACGCGTGCACATAAATTTTTTGCAGGCCTTGCTGCGCAGCCATTTCCAGCATAACCAGGATATGATTGATATGGCTGTGTACGCCACCATCCGATAATAAGCCGAAGATATGCAAGGCTTTGTCGTTGGCTTTTAGGTTTTGTAAGGCTTTCATCAACTCAGCATGCTTGAAAAATTCGCCACTGGTAATGCTATTGTTGATGCGCTCAAAATCCTGAAACACAATGCGTCCCGCACCGATATTCAGGTGCCCCACTTCGGAGTTGCCCATCTGGCCATCCGGCAAGCCTACATAATGCTCGGAAGCATTGATCAGCATATGCGGTACCGTGCGCTTTAAGGCATCCAGGTTAGGCGTGTTAGCCTGCGCAATGGCGTTATTGGCAACATCTTCGCGATGGCCAAAGCCGTCTAAAATCAACAATATGGCGGGCGTAACAGCAGGAGTGCTTGACATGTCAAAATCTTCCAAATCAACTTTAATATATCCATTATAATAGTTGGCTGTCTAATGCGCATGTAATTGCGCATTTAAATAATTGCCCGCAAGTAAACATTGTGCGAATGTGCCGCTTTTTTTGAGAAATAATGATTTTGGAAACAATATGACTGAACCAACCCTGTTTGAATTTGTAAAAGACAACGCATTGCTGATTGGCCTGGCCATTGGCTCTGGCATTGCTTTGCTTTGGCCCATGCTTAATCGTGGGGCAAGTGGCGTCAATAATTTAACGGCGACAGAATCGGTGCTGATGTTGAATCGTGGCAAACCTCTGATTTTAGATGTGCGCGATGAAGCTGAGTTTGCCAGTGGGCATATCCAGGGCGCTAAACATATTCCTGTCGCAGAGCTTGCAAAACGCTTAAAAGAAATTGAAAAGTTTAAAGATAAGCCGGTCCTGGTGCATTGCCAGCGCGGCATGCGTTCTAAAACCGCCTGCACCATTTTAAAAGCCCAGCAATTTAGCCAGTTAAATAATCTGCAAGGCGGTTTAGATGCCTGGTCTGAGGCTAAATTGCCTTTGGTTAAAAGCTAGGTTGCCGCTGACATGCAAACCACAAACACACCTGATGTGCTGATGTATGCAACTGCGACTTGCCCTTATTGCATCAATGCAGAGCGGCTGTTAACGTCAAAAGGCATTGCCATCAATAAAATCCGTGTTGATTTACAGCCAGAGCTTAGGTCGGAAATGACACAAAAAACTGGTCGCCGCACCGTGCCGCAAATCTATATCAACGGCAAACACGTGGGCGGTTATGACGAATTACGCGCCTTAGATGTCGCTGGTCAACTAGACCCGCTGCTTAATCTTGTTTAAAGACAGCAGATTGTCACAATAATGTAATGAACAAAAATCAATTAAAAGCTAAAATAGTTTTACAGCTTCAATTTTAAGCAATTTTTAATCAAAGCAATTAATCAAAGTCAATTATCGTTTTTAGGAAAATCATATGGCATCAGCAGATAAAGCAACAAACCAAGAACCACAAGAAGCACAACCTGGCTTTGCAATTGAAAAGCTCTATGTAAAAGATGCTTCATTAGAAATCCCTAATGCGCCACAGATTTTTACCGACCGCACTTCACCGCAAGTAAACGTAGAGCTTGGTAATGCCGCACAAAAGCTGGATGAGGGTATTTACGAATCGGCTATTAAAGTAACGGTAACCGCAAAAATCGGCGACAAAGTAGCCTTTTTGGTAGAAGTAACACAAGCCGGCATTTTTGCGATTCGCAATATTCCGGAAGAAAATATCGAAATGATCATGGGCGTTACTTGCCCTAACATTCTGTTCCCCTATGCGCGCGAAGTGGTGTCTGATTTGGTGACGCGTGCAGGTTTCGCACCGGTTTTATTAAACCCAATCAACTTTGAAGCTTTGTTTATGCAACAAAAGCAACAAGCTGAAAATGCAGCAAAAGCGAACTGATTTTTTTATAAATAAGTATTTGCTAGGCCTGATCATGGGCTTGGCAATTTCCAATCTAGCATCTGCGCTGGAATATCGTTCTATTGTGCCGGCTAAAGCCATTTTATATGACGCGCCATCGGTCGAAGCCAGCAAGGTCTATATTCTGGGGCAAGGTTACCCGGTTGAAGTGATTGTGAACTTGGGTGAATGGATCAAAATCCGTGATGCGGCCGGTAGCTTAAGCTGGGTAGAAGGCAAGCAGCTTAGCAGCAAACGCACCGTGCTGGTGATGGCTAAAACCGATATTAAATTGGAAGAGGATGCCGCATCGAGCCTGGTTGCCACAGTAGATAAAGATGTGGTGTTAGAGCTGTTGCCTACCAGTACTAAAACAGGCTGGGTGAAAGTTAAACATAGGGATGGTATAACAGGTTTCGTCCCTAGCAGTGTGTTATGGGGTTTAAATTAAAAGCCGCTTGAAATAAGTAGTGCTATGAATCAAAACTTGTATTAATTAAAAAGTGATATTTGAATGAGCGGCTTGAGTTAAATGACTAAAATTGCAGTGTTAGGTGCGGGTGCTTGGGGTACAGCGCTAGCCATACAAATTAGTCAGCAGCACAAAGTATCTTTATGGGCACGTAATAGCGGGCACGTTTCAGGCATGCGCAAAGCACGTGCTAACCCCATGTATCTGGGCGATTTCAAATTCAACGATAATTTACAGGTTGAAGATAATTTAGGCGTTGCCATTGATGGGGCCGATATTATTTTATCGGTGGTGCCTACTGCCGGTTTTAGAGCGATACTAAAAGATATTAAAGCATTAAAATCCAACCAGCCTGTTCTGTGGGCACATAAAGGCTTAGAGCCACAAACCGCAAAACTGCCGCATGAAGTAGCACTGGAAGAATTAAGTCCGGGCCAAAAATGGGGTGCATTGTCTGGCCCGAGTTTTGCAGCAGAATTAGTACGCGGCTTGCCCACCGCGGTAACACTGGCGGCAAATGATGCTGATTTTGCCATCAGTGCTGCCAACCTGATTCATGGCAGTAATCTGCGTGTTTATAACAGTACCGATGTAGTCGGTGTATCAGTCGGTGGCGCGGTAAAAAACGTGATGGCAATTGCCGCCGGTATTAGCGATGGCATGGGTTTTGGCAATAATGCGCGCGCTGCCATGATTACGCGCGGGCTTGCTGAAATCACCCGCTTTGGTATGGCGCTGGGTGCAAAAGCCGAAACCTTTATGGGTTTGGCAGGGGCAGGCGACTTGATTTTAACCTGCACCGGGCAATATTCCAGGAATCGTGAAGTTGGCCTGCAACTGGCCAGCGGTAAATCACTGGAAGATATTCTGCAAGGCTTGGGCCATGTAGCCGAGGGGGTGAATACCGCGCGCGAAGTGATGCGGCTCGCCGACACCATGGGCATCGATATGCCGATTACCTGTGAGGTGAATCAAGCCTTAACCCATGGTAAATCAGCGCGCGATGCAGTGATGGATTTATTGGGGCGAGGCCAAAAAGCGGAAGGCTTTTAAAGCGGTATCGTCGTCATACGGCATTGCATAAACTTGGTCATTCCAAGCTTGGCAAACAATTTCAAGCACCACCTTCAAACCCGATCTGCCGCCAGGCTTCATACAGCAAAATGGCAGCGCTATTCGACAAATTCAAGCTTCTGCTATCTGGCAACATGGGCAATCGCAATCGGTGCTCTGGCGTAAATTCCGCACGAATCTCTTCTGGCAAGCCGCGCGTTTCGGGGCCAAATACAAACACGTCACCTGTTTTAAATTGTACTTTGGCATAATTTTGGCTGCCTTTGGTGGTGATTGCAAATAGCCTTTTGCCGGTCATTGCCAATTTAAACTCCGCCCAATTTTTATGCACTTTTAAATTGGCATATTCATGATAATCCAAACCTGCGCGCTTTAATTGCTTGTCTTCCAGCTTGAAACCAAGCGGCTCAATCAAGTGTAAATTGGCACCAGTGTTGGCGCATAGGCGGATGATATTGCCGGTATTAGGTGGAATTTCCGGTTCAAATAGTGCTATTTCAAACATTGCAGGCTTTCTTGATTTGTCATTCCCGCGAAAGCGGGAATCCAATTGCAATTTTAACTGCTTTTTAGAATGGATTCCCGCTTTCGCGGGAATGAAAAAATACAAACTTGCGAATAATCAATGTGGTAGTGTGCGTGCGATTACCCAGCATTCTACATGTGCTGCGCCGGCACGCTTTAGCGTTTTTGCCAGTTCATTCAGGCTGGTACCTGTAGTCATCACATCATCGACAATAGCGATGCGTTTGCCTACCAGTTTGCCAGCATCAATCACGCTAAACGCACCTCTTATGTTTTTTACCCGCTGTTTAAAGGGCAGGCTCGCTTGTGGCGGCGTCAGCGTTTGACGAATCACACTTTTGTAATCCAGCAATTGAGTATTGTGTTGGCTTAATACCTTTGCAATTTCAAGTGCCTGATTAAAGCCACGTTCTTTTAAACGGGTAGGGTGCATTGGCATGGGGATAATCATATCGATCTGTTGAGCCTGCGTTTTTTGCGATAGAAGCTGCCCAAATACCCTGCTCAAATTGAGCTGGCTACCGTATTTATAAGCCTGCATCATCGCATCCACTGGATAGGAATACAAACATAGCGCATAACTGGCATCAAAATCAGGCGGTGAACTCAGGCAGCTGCCGCATACCTGGTAGCTGGAAGACAAGCCGCACTGTGGGCAGCTACTGGCTGGATGCCAAGGCAAATCGTTAAAACAAGCCGTGCAAAGCCCGATGTCATTGGCATTGCTTGCGGCACATAGCAGGCAATTCTGTTTAAGTGCGCGCTGCGAATATTTTCTGGCAATATTGGCAAATTTTGACAAATGCCTACTTTTTAACCACTTGTTTAGTGTTTGCTTCATATAGCCTTTACAGCATATAATTTGCCCAATAGTCAGTCAATAAAACCCAATATCCATCGTATTTACAGGGAATGCATTATGTTAGAAATCAACCCCAATCCAGTCTCAGAAGCCATTATAAACCTAGATGCTTTAAAGCAAAGCAAAGCCTGTGTTGAGCCCGCTACTGTCGATCGCTGGAGCGTCGCCGATATTGTGGCCTTGTTTGAGCTGCCATTTAGTGACCTGATGCACCAGGCACAAACCATTCATCGCGCCAATTTTGACCCTAACGCAGTACAGGTGAGCACACTTTTATCAATTAAAACCGGCGGCTGTTCTGAAGATTGCGGTTACTGCCCACAAGCTGCGCGTTACCATACTGAAGTTGAAAATGAGCCATTGATGAAGCTGGATGATGTGCTGGCTGCAGCGCAGGAAGCCAAAGATAATGGCGCCAGCCGTTTCTGTATGGGTGCCGCTTGGCGTGGTCCAAAACAGCGTGATTTAGAGCCTGTATTAAAAATGATCCAGGAAGTTAAGGCCATGGGCTTGGAAACTTGCGCTACTTTGGGCATGTTAAAAGAAGGACAGGCAGAGCAGTTAAAAGATGCCGGTTTAGACTACTACAACCACAATTTAGATACAGCGCCGGAGTTTTATGGTGATGTGATTACTACACGTACATATCAAGACCGGCTAGACACATTAGGCCGCGTCAGGAATGCAGATATTCATGTATGTAGTGGCGGTATTATCGGCATGGGTGAATCGCGCAATCAGCGCGCCGGGTTACTGGCACAGCTTGCCAATATGGAACAGCCGCCTGAGAGTGTGCCGATTAACTTGCTGACGCAAGTGGAAGGCACACCATTACACGGCACCGATGAGTTAGACCCGATTGAGTTTGTACGAACGATTGCGGCGGCGCGTATTACCATGCCCAATAGCTTTGTACGTCTATCTGCTGGCCGTCAAAGTATGAGTGAAGGCATTCAAGCTTTATGCTTTTTAGCCGGTGCGAATAGTATTTTCTACGGCGAAAAACTGCTGACAACTGGTAACCCGGAAGCAGCAACGGATAAAAAGTTATTCGCCAAGCTTGGTATTAACAAAATCTAGGCATTAACAAAATTTAACCGTTAAAGACCAAGCAAATAATGTTCGCTGCATCAAACCATGAATTAAGCCTGTTTTCTGGCCTGCATAAAGAGCTTATCCAACGCAAGGCGGATGGCTTGTTGCGCCAGCGCAGGCTGCTTGATTCACCACAGGCCGAACATATTGTTGCCAACGACAAGCATTTTTTGTCATTTTGCAGTAATGATTATTTAGGCCTGGCGAACCATCCCAAATTGATTACTGCCATGCAAAAAGCGGCAGGTGATTCTGGTGTAGGTAGCGGCGCGTCCAATTTAATCACTGGCCATCATCGCTACCACGATGCATTGGAAAAACAATTGGCCAAGTTTGTAGAATTGCCCGCTGCCTTATTGTTTTCAACGGGTTACATGGCCAATATCGGCGTGATTGGCGCACTGATGGGCAGGAATGATGCGATTTTCGCCGATAAATTAAACCATGCTTGCTTAAATGAAGGCGCTTATTTATCCCGCGCCGCCTTTCATCGCTTTCCGCATAACGATGTGGGTGCGCTTGAAAAACTACTCAAACAAAGCACGGCCAAGCATAAACTGATTGCCGCTGACGCCGTATTCAGTATGGATGGTGATATCGCGCCGTTAGCGGAGTATCTGGCCTTATGTGAAAAATACGATGCCTACCTTTATATTGATGATGCACACGGTTTTGGCGTACTGGGTGAGCATGGTAAAGGCAGTTTAAGCCACCTTAATTTAAAATCCCCACGCATCATCATGATGGCAACTTTGGGCAAAGCGGCAGGGGTTGCAGGTGCCTTTGTAGCAGGCGAGCAGGTGGTGATTGATTACCTGATTCAAAAAGCCAATAGCTATGTGTATTCAACACCTGCGCCGCCGGCACTATCAGCGACATTGTCCGCTGCGGTTACGCTAATTGAAAACGGTGATGAGCTGCGCGCGCATTTGCGCTTATTAATTGCTACCCTTAAGGCGAATTTAAAGTTAAAAAATTGGCAGTTATTGCCGTCCGATATAGCGGTACAGCCTTTGGTGGTTGGCAGCAATCATGCGGCTTTGGCCTTAAGTGAGCACTTGCAAGCGCAGGGTATTCTAGTACCGGCGATACGCCCGCCCACAGTGCCTGTGAACACAGCACGGCTACGTATTTCATTATCGGCAGCACATTCTGTTGACGATGTATTACGCTTGGCAGATATGATTAACAAGGCGGAAGAGATGATGGCCGCCAGTATGGAAACTAAATGAGCGCACATGTTGAAATAATCGGGCAGGGCCAACCATTGGTGATGCTGCATGGCTGGGGCATGCACAGTGGCGTATGGCAGCCTTTGATTAAAAAACTATCTGCGCAATACATGCTGTATCTGGTGGACTTACCAGGCATGGGTAACAGTAGGCCGATTGAGCCGTATCATTTGCATGCGCTGGCTGATGAAGTCGCGCAAGTGATTCCTGGTGTTTCAGATGTGCTGGGCTGGTCACTGGGTGGGCTGGTTGCGCAGCGCATCGCTTTAAACCAGCCAGATCGCATCAGGCGCCTGGTTCTGGTTGGCTCTACGCCATGTTTTGTGAATAAAGCTGGCTGGGATGCGGGGATAGAGGCTGGCA
>JAZKEN010000039.1:0-7588 GCA_040387035.1 Pseudomonadota bacterium
GAACCTTTAGGGGCGATAAAGGCTTCGCGTATGCGGCGGCCCTCTAAGCTTCTAACGGGGATGTTCTGCAAGTTAGGGTCTGAACTGGCCAGCCTGCCGGTAATGGCGACGGCCTGGTTATAGCTGGTATGCACGCGGCCGGTTTGCGCGTTGATCATTTTGGGCAGTTTATCGGTATAGGTAGATTTGAGTTTTGCCAAGCCGCGATACTCTAATAGAACTTTAGGTAGCGGATGATCCAGGGCTAATTCCTGCAATACGTCTTCATCGGTACTAGGCGCACCAGAAGGCGTTTTCTTGGTTGGTTTGATGCCCAGTTTATCAAACAGGATTTCCTGCAATTGTTTGGGCGAACCCAGGTTAAAAGGCTGTCCGGCCAATTCATAGGCCTGGTTTTCCAATGCTACTAGTTTCGCGCCGATCTCATTGCTTTGAATATTCAGCATATCGCGGTCTATGAGCACACCATTGCGCTCAATGGTAAACAGGATCTGCGAACTGGGCATTTCAATCTGGCTGTAGATAAAATCCAGTTTTGCATCAGCTGCGATTTGTGGGTACATGGCTTCATGCAATTGCAGCGTGATATCGGCATCTTCTGCCGCGTATTCGGCGGCCACTTCTACCGTTACCTGGTTAAAGCTCACTTGCTTGGCGCCTTTGCCGGCCACTTCTTCAAACGTAATGGTTTTGATGCCCAAATGGCGCTCACTCAAGGCATCCATGCCATGCGATTTGTGCGATTCAAATACGTAGGATTGCAGCAGCGTATCGTGCGCAATACCCTTAAGCACGATGTCATGATTGGCTAATATATGCTGGTCATATTTAAGGTTTTGACCGACCTTTTTAATATCAGGGTTTTCTAGAATGGGTTTAAGTTTGGCCAAAGTCTCTGCAAAATTCAGTTGCTCCGGCGCATCAAAATAATCATGGGTGAGCGGCAGGTAAGCGCCGCTGCCGGCTTCAACCGAAAACGATAAGCCTACAATCCTGGCGGTCATCGGCTCTAAAGAAGTGGTTTCGGTATCCACACAAACCAGCGGGGTGGATTGCAATTTGGCCAGCCAATTGTCCAGTTGCTGGTTAGTTAAAATCGTTTCAAAATTGCGTGCAGTGTTGGCTTGGTAGTCGATCTTTTCGGCGATTTCTTTTTTCGGCGCACCTGGCGTATTTGCTTTTAAGGCTGTATTCGGCGCATCGAACAAACCCCTGGTTTCGCCCGTGGCTAATTCAGGGGCAGCGGCTGGCGTGCCAGCTTTCACATCGGTGCCTAATTCGCGCTGCCAGGTTTTAAAATCCAGGCGCTCATACAATTGCGCAAGCTTGGGTTTATCCTGTGTTTGCAGCATCAAGCTATCAAAACTTGCAGGCATGCCTTCAAAACTATCCAAATTACATTTGATGGTGATTAGCTCGCGACCAGTCGGCAGCCAGTCCAAGGCTTTGCGCAGGTTTTCACCCACCACGCCACCAAATTTATCCGCATTAGCGATGATATTGTCCAGTGAGCCATATTCCTGCAGCCATTTTACCGCGGTTTTCGGGCCTACTTTTTCCACGCCTGGCACATTATCGACGGTGTCGCCAATCAATGTCAGGTAATCCACAATCAACTCAGGCTTAAGCCCGAATTTCGCTTCGACTCCGGCAACATCCAGTATTTCGTCGCCTTTTCTAAAGGCATTGGGCATGGTGTTGATGACAGTCACATGTTCATTCACCAGCTGCGACATATCTTTGTCACCGGTGGAAATAATCACGCGCACGCCTTGCTTTTCTGCCTGTTCCGCCAGGCAGCCAATCACATCGTCCGCTTCAACGCCATCCACAACCAGCAGTGGCCAGCCCATGGCTTTAATCGCTTCATGCAGGGGCTCGACCTGGCTGCGCAAATCGTCCGGCATGCTGGGGCGATTGGCTTTGTAATCAGGGTAAATATCGTCCCTAAAGGTTTTGCCTTTTGCATCAAACACACACGCGCTATAATCAGCAGGGTAGTCTTTATGCAGTTTTCGTAGCATGCTCAGTACGCCACGGATGGCGCCAGTGGGTTCGTTAGCTTTGTTGCGCAAATCAGGCAAGGCATGAAAAGCACGGTAAAGATAAGATGAACCATCAACAAGCAAAAGCGTTTTCATAGGCGATAGATGATATATTTAGTTAATAAACAGAATTTGTTGAGTCAATCAAATGATTAAAAAATTACCACAAATAACCGAATCAGAGTTGCTCAATGGCGCAAGCACAGAAAACGAAGCCTGGCATGCTTTTGAGATTATGGCAGAATTTGTGTCTGCCACCGAAAAGTTAAAAGAAATTACACCAGCCGTGTCAATTTTTGGCAGCGCGCGCACCAAGCCGGATAATCCCTACTATCAATTGACTGAAGAAATCGCACGCCTGTTATCGGATTCGGGTTTTAGCGTGATTTCTGGCGGTGGGCCAGGCATTATGGAAGCCGCCAATAAAGGGGCTTACGATGGCGTTGGCCCTAGCGTGGGTTTGAATATTGAGCTGCCGTTTGAGCAGCATGGCAACGGTTTCCAGGATATTGATATCACGTTTAAATACTTTTTTATGCGCAAGGTGATGTTTGTTAAATATGCCAGCGCCTACGTGGTCATGCCCGGCGGTTTTGGCACGCTGGATGAATTAATGGAAGCGATTACGCTGGTGCAAACGGGCAAATCGCGCAAAATACCGATTATTTTGGTGTGCAAGGATTTCTGGGCAGGTTTGGTGGATTGGCTGAAAAATACCTTGGTGCTGGAAGGCATGGCCTCTGCACAAGACATGGATCTGATTCAAATGATAGATGACCCCAAAGAGATCGTAGAAGCTATATTTAAACATTATGAATTAACCGGATTCGAGCTTACTCCGGCTGAGCGTAAAATTCAGCTATATTTATAAGCAACAGCTGTTTTACCCTGCTTTTTTAGCGTGCTTTTGTTAGAATGAATTAACTTAATTCAACTGGTGGCAAAATGAAAAGTATAGTGATGCAAAAATTTAAATTATCTATGCAAATATTTGCTGTTTCATTATTTCTGGCCGCAAACAGTTATGCTGCGCAGCCTAATAATTTAGAGCCGCTGGAACAAGTGCAGCCACCACCAAAAGTGGTGGACGGTGAGGCGTTGGAAGACCCTGCGATTGAGCCGCAGATTACGATCCGCAAAAAAGGTAAAGAGACCATTGAGGAATACCGTATCAATGGCGAAATGTATATGATGAAAGTGACGCCCGACCATGGCGTACCGTATTACTTGCACAAAGAAGATTCAAATGGCGCCTGGGTGAATGTGGGTCCAAATCCACCATTAAGTGTGCCAAAGTGGATTATTTTTAGATTTTAATTTGTAATTGTTGAAGTTCTCGTATTCAATAATGCGTTAGGAGGGCTCAGCCCTCTTAATTTTTATGTAGAGTGAAATGTCTGTTTTTACCACCCTTAATTTAGAAGAAGCACGTACCTGGCTGCGCGATTTTGACATCGGCGAAGTTGTGGAACTAAGAGGTATTGCTGCCGGTATCACCAATACCAACTATTTTGTGATCACGCAAAACAATCGTTATGTACTCACTATTTTTGAGAAAAATACATTAGGCGAATTACCTTATTTTGTCGATCTGATGGCACATCTGGCACGGCATAATATTCTTTGCCCCATGCCGATTGCCGATAAAAATGGCCTTGCCTTGCACCTGCTTAAAAACAAGCCCGCCTTAATGGTCACTTGCCTTAAGGGTAAAGATGTTGCCACACCGGATATGGCACAAGTGGGGCAGGTAGCGACGACTTTAGCCAATATGCATTTGGCAGGTGAGCAATTTAAAAAACAAGGCCATAACCAGCGCGGGCAAGACTGGTTTATCAAAACAGCGCAGCAAGTGCTGCCCAAAATGCTGATTGCGGCGGATAGCGAGTTGCTTGAAAGCGAGTTGGCCTATCAATTAAGCATTGATAGCACTCACTTGCCGCATGGTGTGGTGCATGGTGACCTGTTTCGCGATAATGTCTTGTTTGATGGCGGGCAATTAGGCGGCTTTATCGACTTTTACTATGCGTGCAACGATGTGCTGGCGTATGACGTGGCGATTGCAGTCAACGAGTGGTGCCTGCACCATAATGGCAGCGATCTGGGCAATATCGATCAAGAGAAATTGAGCCATTTCCTAGCAGAATACCAGCGTGTAAAACCCTTTACTGCGGCAGAGCAGCAACTGTGGCCCACTTTATTGCGGCGTGCTGCACTACGTTTTTGGTTATCGCGTTTATACGATTTTTATTTCCCAGCGGATGGCGCGTTAACGCACACCAAAGACCCTAATCATTTTAAAAACATATTACAGCAACATATTGCGCTGGCTAAAAAGCATTAAGCGCAAAGGAAATCATCATGGCAATTTTGGAATCGCGTACTAAAACAGGAATCAGCTGGGTAAAAGAAAGCGTGGCCTTGTTTAAGACGGCACCGCGTAAATGGCTACTGCTAGGCTTGGCTTATGTGGGCCTGTTTATGATGTTGCCATCAATCCCTGGCTTACAGTTTTTCGCATTTTTTTCAATTTTACTATGGCCGGTATTTCTGGCGATTGCAATCGCGCTGTACCGCAATGCGGATATGCAAAAACAGCAGAGTGTGAGCGAAGTGATTGAATTGATTAAGCCCAAGATCCCTAACCTGATGGCGCTGGGTGCGATTTGTTTGCTGTATGGCGTAGTGGTGAGCTTTATCTTGAATAGCGATATTGAAGGCCTGCTCAAATTCACGCAAGGCAAGGACGAAATGACAGAATCGCAAGCCATGCAACTGATGCAGGTCATGATGCCCTTGTTGCTTAAATTAGCGTTGATGCTGATTCCACTGATGATGGCGACCTGGTTTTCACCTATGCTGATTGCGTTTAATAATTATGGCGTTGTGAAAGCCATCAAATCCAGCATCGCAGGCTCATTGCAATACATGATCGCGTTAAGTGCTTCATGGCTATTGCTTACAGCGGGTATCGTGGGCGCTATGCTGGTGGTCGGTATCGTTGTCGGCATTATCGGCAGCTTGGTGCCATTGCTAGGCCAAATGCTCACTTCATTACTGGTATTTGGCTGCTTATTGCTGGCGACTACCTTGATGCTGGCGTTTCAATATGTCAGCTACCGCGATGTATTCAGGGCTGCGGGCGTTGATAAAGCCTAAGGCTTGATGAATCAACGCTAGATTTTTTCCAATTTAGCGTATTCCATTGCCAAGGTTTTCAGGCCGTTGCTGCCAAAATTAATCTTGATCACCAGGTTATCTGCATTGCCTTCATAGCTGACCACTACACCATCGCCAAATTTATTATGGCGTACGCCTTGACCGATTTTAAAGGGGTAAATATTGGCGTTTTGTGCTGAAGCCTGTATTGATTTGCTGACGTAGCTATCATTGTAACCGCCACCTAATCTGGCTGCTGGCCGGTTGTTCAAGCGTTTTAACAGGCCCTCTGGAATCTCATCTAAAAAACGTGACGGAATGCCGTAGCGCACTTGGCCATGTAGCATACGGCTTTGCGCATGGCTTAGATATAAGCGCTGGCGTGCACGCGTCACCGCTACATACATCAAGCGCCGTTCTTCTTCCAGGCCGTTGTTTTCACTTAAACTATTTTCGTGCGGACAAAGGCCTTCTTCCAGGCCGCTAATAAATACGGCTTTAAATTCCAAGCCTTTGGCGGCATGCACCGTCATCAATTGCAGCGCGTCATAGCCAATCGTTGCCTGGTGATCGCCGGCTTCCAAACTGGCATGCGTCAAGAATTGCGTCATCAAATCTTGTGGCGCATCGCCATCCACGTTATTGTGGTTACCAAACGCTTGGTTGGTAAACGCAACGGCAGCTGTGACCAACTCTTCCAAGTTTTCAATGCGGTCTTCACCGTCTTTTTCGTTCTGGTAGTGTGCTTTTAAACCAGAGAAGGTAGTCGCCAACTCAGCGACTTCTGCCAGCGTGATGCCATAGGCCTGGTCTGTCATTTCACGAATCAAGGCGACAAAACCTTCAAGTCCTTTGCCACCAATCTTGCCATTGCCGACTTTATTTAACGCCGCTTGCCATAAGCTACAATCGTTCTGGCGCGCACCTTCCTGCAGTTGTTCAAGGCTGCGTGCGCCAATGCCACGGGCAGGGAAGTTGATCACGCGCAATAGCGCCGTGTCGTCATTGGCATTCGCCATCAAGCGCATATAAGCCAGCGCATGCTTTACTTCGGCACGCTCAAAAAAGCGCAAGCCGCCATACACACGGTAGGGCAGGTTGGCAGAGAATAAGGCATGTTCCAGCACCCTTGACTGTGCATTGCTGCGATACAGCAAGGCCATATCCGCTAGCGGCGTGCCTTCGCTTTGCAGCATTTTCACTTCATCGACGATAAACTGCGCCTCATCATTATCGTTATAGGCTTCATAGATCCTAACAGGTTCGCCTGCACCTGCCGAAGTCCATAAATTCTTACCCAGGCGATTTTTGTTGTGCGAAATAATGGCATTGGCAGCATCTAGGATATTGCTGTGACTGCGGTAATTCTCCTCCAATTTCACGATATTCTGCACATTGAAATCGGTTTCAAAATCACGCATATTGCCCACGCGTGCACCGCGGAAGCCATAAATCGACTGGTCATCATCGCCTACGGCAAACAAGCAGTTTTCTTTGCCGGCTAATAGCTTAAGCCATTGATATTGCAAGCGATTGGTATCCTGGAATTCATCGACCAGGATATATTGAAAGCGGCTTTGGTAATGGTTGCGAATGCGCTCATCGCGGCTTAATAACTCATAGCAACGCAATAAAAGCTCAGCAAAATCCGCTACCCCTTCACGGTTGCATTGCTTATCGTATTCTTCATAAATCTCACGCAGTTTTTGGCTATGACCGTCGTATGCGTCTACTTTATTGGCGCGAAGGCCTTCTTCTTTGCAGCTATTGATATAGCCCTGCACCTGTTTGGGCGCATATTTCTCATCGTCTACGTTCATCAGTTTCATCAAACGCTTGATACTGCTGAGCTGATCGGCGGTATCCAGGATCTGGAACGTTGAAGGCAAGCCCGCTTCGCGATGATGTGCGCGCAACAGGCGATTACATAAACCATGGAAAGTACCCGCCCACATTCCGCGGGTATTGATCGGCAACATAGCGGTTAGGCGCGTCAGCATCTCTTTGGCGGCTTTGTTGGTAAAGGTCACCGCCATCAAACCCATGGGCGAAATCTGCCCGGTTTGAATCAGCCAGGCGATGCGGGTGGTGAGTACGCGCGTCTTGCCGCTGCCTGCGCCTGCCAAAATAAGCGCCGATTGATGCGGTAGCGTAACGGCTTCCAGTTGTTTATTGTTAAGGCCGGTAAGTAGAGAATCTTGATTATGCATGCCAATATTATCGCATGTGAGGCCATGAAAAAGGCGATGAAAAAGTCATAAAAAACTGGATGATAGACTGAACTATCGGTGATTAAGGCTATCTGAAACTACATGAAAGCTAAGTTGACGCTTAGTTTTCTTTCCGCTTCTTTCCTCCCTGAGCGGAAGCCTTAGACGATGAGG
>JAZKEN010000040.1:0-3662 GCA_040387035.1 Pseudomonadota bacterium
AGCGCTCATCAGAGCGCTATTTTTTTAGATTAAACCAATAACTTAGTTTGATTTATTACGACGGCGCATCACACCAAAGCCTAGTAAACCTGATGCTAGTAAAGGCAAGGCAGCAGGCACTGGCACTGAAGATGGCGCTGCTGTCAGGTAGTCTTGTTGCTGACTGTTCGCATAAAACGTCAAGTTATAAGCATTAGAGGTATTCCAGCCATTTAAAGCGCTTAAAAAAGTATTAGCAGCGGCCAGCATGCCGGCATTCGCGCCGCTTGCAGATGAAATAACGCCGGTAGCGGTATTCAGGTCATCATGGAAAATTTCCCACAATGCCAAGTGAAAGCCAGCCGTTTGTTCAGCGCCTGATAAACTTGCATAAGCATTATCAAAAAGCTTTTGTGCATTAGCAAAACGGGTTGCACCGTTGCCACTGATAAAGTCGCTTGCATCTAATGCGCTGCTTTCGTATGGGGTTGGGGTGCTAGAAGCTAATTGAAACGGGTCAACACAAAAGCCGACAAGTGTGCCGGGCACATCTGAAGTGGAAAGGTTATAGCTACCCATATTGCTGTACAGCGAGCTACCATTAACTGAAACGTTTGTTGAAACTGTTGTGTTAGGTGAAACATAGCTCACGTTGACAGTGTTAGCTTGTGCCGTTGCTGATAGCAAAACTGTAATAGCGGCAAATAACGATTTTTTTAACATCATATTCCTAATTAAGTAAGTTAAAGACGTGCCCACTTTAAACGAGGGTGTTTTAAATTCAAATAGCTCGCATGGGCTATGCCGAATTTACTATTCTTTACAATGACTTAACTAGGTTTGTGTTATGGATTTTGTGTCACGCAATCGACAAAATAAACGGCTTTGCCATCCACTATTTCTTTGACCAAGCCATGATTGTCGGCTTCGAACCCAGGGAATTTTTCGTTAAATTCACGCGCGAATTTCAGGTAATTTACAATGATTTTATTAAAGCGTTCACCTGGGATTAATAGGGGAATGCCAGGCGGGTAGGGTGTCAACAACACCGCTGTGATGCGACCTTCCAGGTCATCGATCGCTACGCGATCAATTTTACGATGCGCCATTTTAGCAAACGCATCGGTTGGTTTCATGGCGGGCACCATATCTGACAAATACATTTCTGTGGTGAGTTTCGCTACGTCATTGGCTTTGTAGACTGCGTGAATCTTTTCGCACAAATCACGCAAACCTACTTTTTCGTATCTAGGCTGCTTTTGCACGAATTCAGGTAACACTTTCCACAAAGGCTGGTTCTTGTCGTAGTCATCTTTAAACTGCTGTAAAGCGGCTACCATGGTGTTCCAGCGGCCTTTGGTGATGCCGATGGTGAACATGATAAAGAATGAATACAAGCCTGTTTTCTCAACGATTACGCCATGTTCAGCCAGGTATTTAGTCACAATCGCCGCAGGGATACCGAATTTCTCAGAAAAGTTGCCTTTGATATCCAAGCCAGGTGTGATGATGGTCGCCTTGATTGGATCCAGCATATTAAAGCCTTCGGCCAGATTTCCAAAGTCATGCCATTCGTCGTTGGCTTTTAACATCCAGGCGTCGCGTTCTTCCAGGCCTTCTTCAGATAAGTCATCTGGGCCCCATACCTTAAACCACCAGTCTGCACCCCATTCTTCATCTACTTTGCGCATCGCACGGCGGAAGTCCAAGGCTTCCATCAGGCTTTCTTCAACCAATGCCGTGCCGCCTGGCGCTTCCATCATGGCAGCGGCCACATCGATACTCGCTACAATTGAATATTGTGGGCTGGTAGAAGTGTGCATCAGGTACGCTTCATTGAAAATGTCGCGGTCTAGTTTATTGTTTTCGGCATCCTGCACCAGGATTTGGCTGGCCTGGGATAATCCTGCCAGCAGTTTGTGCGTAGATTGCGTCGAAAATACCATTGACTCTTTACAGCGCGGACGGCCTTCGCCAATGGCGTGATAATCACCGTAAAAATCGTGGAATGTCGCGTGTGGCAACCATGCTTCATCGAAGTGAAGCGTATCAATCTTGCCATCCAGCATGTCCTTGATCTCTTCTACGTTGTACAACACGCCATCATAAGTAGACTGCGTAATGGTTAATACGCGCGGCTTAGCGGATTTATCCAGGATAAACGGGTTGCGGTCGATTTTCTTCTGGATGTTTTCCCATTCAAATTCACTTTTTGGAATCGGGCCGATAATGCCAAAGTGGTTGCGTGTCGGCATTAAGAATACCGGTACGGCGCCTGTCATGATAATCGCATGCAAAATCGATTTATGGCAGTTGCGGTCTACAACCACCACATCACCTGGCGCAACTGTGCTATTCCACACCATTTTGTTTGATGTTGAAGTGCCATTAGTCACAAAATACAAATGGTCGCAATTATAAATACGCGCCGCATTGCGCTCAGAAGCCGCCACCGGGCCTGTATGGTCTAATAGTTGACCAAGCTCATCCACCGCGTTACAAACGTCGGCGCGCAACATGTTTTCGCCAAAGAACTGGTGAAACATCTGACCAACCGGTGATTTCAGGAACGCTACCCCGCCTGAGTGACCTGGGCAGTGCCATGAGTATGAGCCATCTGCTGCGTATTCGGTTAAAGCTTTGAAGAAGGGCGGGGCAAGGCTATCCAGGTAGGTACGTGCTTCACGCAGGATATAGCGCGCCACGAATTCAGGCGTATCTTCATACATATGGATAAAGCCGTTGAGTTCGCGCAGGATTTCATTTGGGATATGGCGTGAGGTACGTGTTTCGCCATGCAAGAAAATAGGGATTTCTTCATTACGGTAACGAATCTCATCGACGAATTTACGCAGGTTATCCAGTGCATCCTGGTTTTCCTCAATAAACTCATTATCATCAATCGATAGAATAAAGGCTGAAGCGCGGCTTTGCTGTTGAGCGAAAGAAGTTAGGTCACCATAGCTGGTAACGCCAAGCACTTCAAAGCCTTCAGATTCAATGGCTTTGGCCAATACGCGAATACCTAAACCTGAGGAGTTCTCAGAGCGGAAGTCTTCATCGATGATAACAACGGGAAAGCGAAACTTCATTCAATATCCTTAATTAAATCTAATGTAATGCTAGATTTTAGGCAGTGTAACGCCCACTTGACCCTGGTATTTACCGCCACGGTCTTTGTAACTGGTTTCGCAGACGTCGTCTGCATCGGCTTCAAAAAACAATACCTGCGCGCAGCCTTCGTTAGCGTAAATCTTGGCAGGCAGAGGGGTGGTATTGCTGAACTCTAAAGTCACATAACCTTCCCACTCTGGTTCAAATGGCGTGACATTCACAATAATGCCGCAACGCGCATAAGTGGATTTGCCCAGGCAAATGGTCAATACGTTGCGCGGGATACGGAAGTATTCAACCGTGCGTGCAAGGGCAAAGGAGTTTGGCGGAATGATGCAGTAATCGGCATTCACTTCGACAAACGAATTCGGGTCGAAATTTTTCGGGTCAACAATAGTGCTGTTTAAATTGGTAAACAGTTTAAATTCTTTACTGCAGCGGATATCGTAGCCGTAGCTAGAGGTACCATATGACACCATGCGCTGACCTTCAGCATTCATCTTGACTTGGTTTGGCTCAAACGGCTCAATCATGCCGTGTTGTTCAGCCATTTGGCGTATCCATTTATC
>JAZKEN010000041.1:0-6438 GCA_040387035.1 Pseudomonadota bacterium
AATATAAAATGCCGTTCCTGATGGATGCTGATATATTTGCCTATAAGTTTGCCAAGGCCGTAGAAAACAAGGCCCGCTATCAGGTTATCCCCTGGCAAATGGGCATCATCGCTAAAATCCTGCGCCTAATACCCGCAGGATTATGGGATTATCTGATGAAAAACGCGCCGCATAAAAAGCGTATCGAATGGGATTGGCTGTAAAAAACTTTTACATTCCAGCTATAGTCCAGATAAGCCGAAAACTAGGCATTCCGACGAAGACAGTACGAAAAGTACGGCGAGAAAGAATAACGGCGTTATCGGCTTATATTCACCTTGTAATCGGTTTGTAACGAATGCGTTTAGGTTTCGCACCTTCTTCACCCAAACGCTTACGTTTATCCGCTTCGTATTCCTGGTAGTTACCGTTAAAGAATGTCCATTGCGATTCGCCTTCCGCCGCCAGGATATGTGTGGCGATACGATCCAGGAACCACCTATCATGCGAGATCACCAATACGCAGCCCGCAAATTCCAGCAAGGCATCTTCCAGCGCACGTAGCGTTTCCACATCCAAGTCGTTTGATGGCTCATCCAACAACAATACATTACCGCCGGAAATCAATGTTTTAGCCAAGTGCAAACGTCCGCGCTCACCACCGGAAAGCTGGCCGACGATTTTTTGCTGGTCGCCGCCTTTAAAGTTAAAGCGGCCAATATAAGCGCGGCTTGGCGTTTCATAGCGGCCCACTGTCAGGATATCCGAACCGTTGGCGATTTCTTCAAACACCGTTTTGGTGTTACCCAAATCGTCACGGCTCTGGTCTACGTAAGCCAGCTTAACGGTTTGCCCGATATTCACTTCGCCACTATCCGGTTTTTCCAGGCCCATAATCATTTTAAACAGCGTCGATTTACCCGCGCCGTTAGGGCCGATAATGCCGACTATCGCACCAGCTGGCACGCTGAAGCTTAAATTATCAATCAATAAACGGTCTTTAAATGCCTTGGTAACATTATTGAATTCAATCACCTGGTCGCCCAAACGCTCACCTGCAGGAATAAAAATCTCCTGCGTTTCATTGCGTTTCTGGTATTCGGCGCTGGCTAACTCTTCATAACGCGCAATACGCGATTTACTTTTGGCCTGGCGCGCTTTCGGGTTCTGGCGTACCCATTCCAATTCAGTGTTTAACGCTTTGCGGCGAGCGGACTCCTGCGATTCCTCTTGTTTCAGGCGCTCTTGCTTCTGGTCTAGCCAGCTGGAATAGTTACCTTTCCAGGGAATACCATGGCCGCGGTCCAGTTCTAAAATCCATTCGGCGGCGTTATCCAGGAAATAGCGATCATGTGTTACCGCCACTACAGTGCCAGGAAAGCGCACCAGAAATTGCTCTAGCCATTCCACGGACTCAGCATCCAGATGGTTGGTCGGTTCGTCAAGCAGCAGCATATCCGGTTTGGATAATAGCAATTTGCATAAGGCTACACGGCGTTTTTCACCACCTGATAGTGGGCCGATCTTGGCATCCCAAGGCGGTAAACGCAAAGCATCTGCGGCGATCTCCAGCTGCGTGCTTAAATCGGAGCCACTGGCCGCAATAATGTTTTCCCATTTGGCCTGTTCTTCCGCCAGCTTGTCAAAGTCGGCGTCCGGCTCTGCGTAAGCGGCATACACAGCTTCCAGCATGGCTTGCGCCTGCATCACTTCACCCATACCGCTTTCTACTTCTTCTCGTACGGTTTTTTCAGCATCTAATTGCGGTTCTTGCGGCAAATAGCCAATAGTCATATTGGGCTGCCATTGCACTTCGCCTTCAAACTCTTTATCGACGTTCGCCATAATGCGCAGCACGGTGGATTTACCGGAGCCGTTTAAACCCAGCAAACCGATCTTTGCACCCGGGAAAAAAGACAGCGAAATATCTTTGATGATTTGCCGTTTTGGCGGCACGATTTTGCTCACGCGGAGCATGGACATTACATATTGAGCCATAGCGATAACTTACACATTTGAAAGAATGAAAGCTTAACAGAAAGCGGCACTAACTGGTAAGCAGGGCAGGCGTGTGATAGGTATAATGTGGCTACTTTAATAAGGCTAATGCACATGGCAACTATTTTCCGAGCGCAAGACGACGCTTATACTGGGGACGCGCAATGGCGCTAAAATCCACCATTTATAAAATTGACCTTAATATCGCCGATATGGACAGGCAATATTACGCGCAACACAACCTGACTCTGGCCAAGCACCCATCTGAAACCGATGAACGCGTGATGGTGCGGCTAATTGGTTTCGCCTTATACGCAACCGAAACGCTTATTTTCGGCAA
Organism: Pseudomonadota bacterium; assembly: GCA_040387035.1. Lineage (GTDB taxonomy): Bacteria > Pseudomonadota > Gammaproteobacteria > Burkholderiales > Methylophilaceae > Methylotenera_A. The sequence continues at coordinate 2,318 of JAZKEN010000041.1, forward strand.
AGGCTTATCAGACGACGAAGAGCCTGATCTGTGGCAAAAAGACCTCACCGGTGCGATTGAGCTATGGATGGACGTTGGCTTACCCACCGAAAAAGATATCCGCAAAGCCGCAGGGCGCGCAAGTCAAGTGGTAGTGGTGCTTTATGGCGGACGTATTGCCGATATGTGGTGGACGCAGAACAGCAAAGCGGTATTGAAAATTAATAACTTAACGGTGATTAACCTGCCTGATACGCAGGAGCTAGCTGGCATTGCCGGTAGAGGCATGCAAATAAGCTTGACGATTCAAGACAGGCAAATATTGGTCAGTCATGACGGCGGCAGCTTTGATATCACGCCCATTATTTTGAAAGAAGCTAGTACTTACTAACATTTTTCATCGCGTTATCTGACAAATTTATAGGACATATACTGATAATTTCACTAATGCCAATCTTGTTTAATACTGTTTGGGACATTTTTCCTCAACACTATTGGAGAAGCATCATGATTAACGCAAACACGATTCAACCAGATATGCCTGTTGTCTGCTCATTAGACGGTCAATTTGCAGAAGTAGATCACATGGAAGGCACGGACACAATTAAACTTAAAAGAGATGAAGCTGGCGAACATCACTACATTCCACTAAGTTGGGTTGTTTCAACCGATGATGGCAAAGTCAAAATCGACCGCTCCGGTGAAGAGGCGATGCAACAATGGTCAACTAGGCCGCTTAATTAAGCCACACCCAAGAATCAAACGCCTAGACTGACTAGGCGTTTTAGTTTGCATCAATCAGGTGGGTAGCTATTGCTGCAAATAACTTGCGTTAATTCAGTATAAATCAAGCGCAAGCTTTGTCGACGTTGGCCCTCATCTCTTCCATACTGACATCGCGGATATGCGTTGCAATTGACCAGTTATGGCCGAACGGATCAACCACGATACCGTACCGGTCACCCCAGAACATATCGGCTAGCGGCATTTTTACAGTCGCCCCCGCATTCACGGCTTGCGCAAAAGCTTTATCTGCATCTGGCACATACAAATGCAACGTAACAGGTGTGCCTTTTAATGTAGCAGGCCCTACAGAACCCCAATCCGGGTATTCATCCGCCATCATGACTGTTGAATCGCCAATCTGGATGCAGGCATGCATCAGCTTGCCATCATTCCCGTCTAGACGCGCCAATTCAGTGGCATTGAACGCTTTTTTGTAAAACTCAATGGCTGCTTTCGCATCTTTACAGACGATGTGCGGGGTAATGCTATGCATATCTTTTGGGATAGGATCGACTTGTGCCATGATGAAATCTCCTAAAATTAAAGAACATTACAAAATGTTAAACTTTAATTGTGATTCGACTATGAGGGTTTTTGCCTAGTTCCACAAAAATTATTATGTGTCACTCATATCAAACTACAGCTTATAAGTGCGCTAAAAAGCTTTATCAGAAGATTACAACCCGACTGCTGCTTTGCGTACATTTAAATCCAGCTTGCCTTTTAATTGCATAAATGGCTTTTCTACAAAACTCCAGCTTAAATAACCTAAAACCGATGCTGTAATCAATGTAATCAACATCAATACGTACAAGTTAACTTGTGGGTAATATTTAATCACATATATTTGTACTGGCCATGCATATAGATAAACGCCATAAGAAATATCAACCTTGCCACCAATACTGTTTAAAAATTTGTTTTTGAAATTCAGTGCAAAATTGAATAGTAGGTATGCGCCAAATGTCATCAATCCAACTTCGGCCGTATATTTAAAGTTAAGGCTTATTAACAATAACAAAGCACTGATGATGGTCAGTTGTTTGCTCCATACTACTTTATCTCTCAGCAAATAAAACAAGCCACCAATCAAAAAACCAAACATTAATCTCGAGCTGTGATGCATATCTAATCTGACATAAGGCAACCAAATATTTTTACCTGATATTTGCGTAAACAGAAAAATAAGCAGCATGAGTACAGCCAATACGGCATATGTTTTAGGCTTATTAAATTTGCTCATATACACCATTGGTATACACAGATAGCAAACGAATTCCAGCCAGATTGACCACATTGCCCCATTTAAAGTGGAGTATTGAGTGTTGCGCACTTGTGGCGTTTCAAGTGTCAGCATTCTACGGATCGTGCTGAACCAATCGCTAGGCGAGGTATTGAAAAGCAGATGTATCTCACCTGATAAAGGTATTAATACAAAAATACAGAATAGCGAAGCAACAATAAATCCTGGATATATTCTTAGTACACGTTTTAATAAATAACTTGTTAAAGTCGTTGAGCTTAAAAAACTTTTTAAAATCAGGTACCCGCTGATAAGAAAAAATCCATCAATGGCTAGCTCGCCAAACGTAATGGTGCCAAATATATTGGTCAGTATTTCCCTGCTTCTATTTTGGTCTAATATTTCGGCCGAATGCGCTACGATGACTAAAGTAGCTAACAGCAGGCGTAAAAATCCAAAATTATTGTTTTTGTTTTCTACTTGCATGCTTATTCAACAGTAACGCTTTTAGCCAGATTTCTAGGCTTATCTACGTCAGTTCCCTTTAACAATGCGGCGTGATACGCCAGCAATTGCACGGGTATGGTATGTAAAATAGGGGAAAGCACGCCCACATGGCGTGGGGTACGGATCACATGCACCCCATCTGACTCGGTAAAGTGGCTATCTGCATCGGCAAATACGAATAACTCGCCGCCACGTGCTTTCACTTCCTGCATATTGGATTTCACTTTTTCCAGCAAGGCATCGTTGGGAGCGATGACGACTACTGGCATATTGTTATCCACCAACGCCAATGGGCCGTGCTTCAATTCGCCAGCGGGATAAGCTTCTGCATGGATATAGGAAATTTCCTTAAGTTTTAGCGCGCCTTCCATGGCGATGGGGTAGTGCACGCCACGGCCTAAAAACAGCGCATGCTCTTTATCGCCAAAACGCTTTGCCCATTCCCGGATTTGCGGCTCTAAATTCAAGGCATACTGCACGCTACCGGCTAGTTGACGCAGTGCGCCTAGATATTCCTGCTCTTTTTCGCCGCTTAATGTGCCTTTCTGCTTGGCTAGCGTAGCCGCCAATACAAATAAAGCCACTAATTGCGTAGTAAATGCTTTGGTAGAGGCTACACCAATCTCAGCACCTGCGCGCGTATAAAATACCAGCTGTGATGCACGTGGGATCGCACTTTCTTGCACGTTACAAATACTCAGGCTTAATTGCTGGCCTAATGATTTGGCGTGTTTTAACGCTTCCATCGTATCCAGGGTTTCACCCGATTGCGAAATAGTCACGATAAGCTGATTAGGATTAGGTACCGATTCGCGGTAACGGTATTCGCTGGCAATCTCGACATTGCAAGGCACTTTTGCGATGCCTTCCAGCCAATATTTAGCCGTTAATGCAGCATAGTAGCTAGTGCCTGCTGCCAATATCAAGATGCTATCCAGCTGATTGAATACTTCAGCTGCGCCTGTGCCAAATAGCTCCGGCCGAAAAGCGCCATCATCGATTAAAGCTTCGATCGTGTCATTCAAAGCGACCGGCTGCTCATAAATCTCCTTTTGCATAAAGTGGCTATAAGGGCCAAGCTCCAGGCTGGCAAGCGATACATCACTGGTATGTACTTTGCGCGCTGCTAATTGGCCATCTTTGCCGTAAATGGTCACCGCATCGGTTGTTAGCGTGGCGACATCACCATCTTCCAGGTAAATCACTTTACGGGTTACTGATAGCACCGCAGAAACATCTGAAGCGATAAAATTCTCGCCTTCACCTAAACCAATCAAAAGAGGGCAGCCTAAGCGCGCGCAGACCATTAAATCCAGTTGATTCACTGCAATCACGCTAATGGCAAAAGCGCCTGTTAACTCCGCAATGGCTGATTTGGTGGCCGCCAAGAGATCTGGTGTTTTTGAATAGAAGTGATGAATCAGATGCGCAATCACTTCAGTATCGGTTTGTGAATGAAACTCGTAACCCAGTGCTTTTAATTTAGCACGCTGCTCGTCATGGTTTTCGATAATACCGTTATGTACCACAGCAATCGTTGGATTGGATTGCGTAGGGGAAACATGCGGGTGTGCATTGCTTTCCGTTACGCCGCCATGGGTCGCCC
>JAZKEN010000042.1:0-30928 GCA_040387035.1 Pseudomonadota bacterium
ATCGTATTGTTTGTGGTGATTTATTTCACTAAAAGGCCGCTGGGCCTAAAAGAATTCCCTACTATGTTGGTGTTGGGTCTTTTGCAAACCATTGGCTTTACCGGCTTGCTGATTTGGGCCTTGGTTGAAGGTGGCGCTGGCAAAACCGCCGTGCTCACTTACACCATGCCGTTTTGGGTGATGCTATTTGCCTGGCCTATCCTAGGTGAAAAAGTGCAAGGCTGGCAATGGTTAGCGGTAGTTTCTGCTATATTTGGCATGGTGCTGATTTTTGACCCGCTACATATCAAGGCCGATGGGTTCAGTATGTTTTTGGCATTGTGTTCAGGCGTATCCTGGGCGCTATCAGCGATTATTTCCAAAAAACTGCACCAACGCCGTCCCAGCCTGGATTTACTTAACCTGACTGCCTGGCCTATGCTGCTTGGTTCAGTACCGATGCTGGCAATCGCCTTTATCGTGCCGGCGCCGCCGATCCAATGGACGGGTTATTTTATTGGGTCTGTGCTATTCAATGTATTTTTAAGCGGCGCACTGGCTTGGCTACTCTGGCTGTATGCTTTACAACGTTTGCCAGCCGGTGTTGCCAGCATGGCATCCATGTTAGCCCCTGTGATTGGTGTGATTGCTGCATGGATTCAGTTAAATGAAGTGCCCAATACTTTTGAGCTGATTGGCATGCTGCTAATTGCACTGGCACTGGTGCAGATTTCAGTGATCACCATGCGCAAACACCAGCCTGTGGATCCGGCACAAGGTCAAGAATAAGACCATCAAGCACAAAGTTCTGTGGGCTAAGCCTATGATAAAATGCACGGATAGTTAAAATATCGATGCAAAAAATATCAAGGGAAATAGTATGGCAGGACACAGTAAATGGGCCAATATTCAACACCGCAAAGGTCGCCAGGATGCCAAGCGCGGCAAAATTTTCACCAAACTGATTAAAGAAATCACTGTAGCAGCGCGCTTAAGCGGTGGCGATGTCACCATGAATCCGCGCCTGCGCGCCGCCGTGGCTGAAGCCAAAGAAGAAAATATGCCGGCCGACAATATCATGCGCGCCATCAAAAAAGGTACGGGTGAATTAGAAGGCGTAAATTACGAAGAGATTCGCTACGAAGGCTACGGTATTAACGGCGCTGCCATTATCATTGACTGCTTAACCGATAATAAACAACGTGCAGTGGCCGATGTGCGCCATGCGCTGACCAAGTTTGGTGGCAACCTGGGTACCGACGGCTCTGTGGCCTTTATGTTTAAACACTGTGGTACCTTACTTTATGAACCAGGTACCTCTGAAGACAAAGTAATGGAAGTGGCACTTGAGGCAGGTGCAGAAGATATCGTCACCGATGAAGATGGCAGTATAGAAGTCATCACGCCGCCAAATGATTTTATCGCTATCAAAGAGGCGATGGAAGCTGCCGGATTAAAAGCGGTGATGGCTGAAGTGGTGATGAAGCCAAGCGTTGAAACGGTTTTTACCGGCGATGATGCAATCAAGATGCAAAAAATATTAGATGCATTGGATGACCTCGATGATGTACAGGATGTATATACCACCGCAGTAATCGAAGAATAAAAATGAAAACCGCGTCGTCATACTGTGTTGCGGCTTCAATTTTATTCGATTGCATACACATGAGTATGCGCACTCATAAAATTAAATCCGCGCCTGGTCTGACTTAACGCTTTTCATTTTTTGGTGGCAATTTGGAAAATATCAGAATCTTAGGCATTGACCCTGGCCTTCGCCTAACAGGCTTTGGTGTGATTGAAAAAGTAGGTGAAAAAATCACCTATATTGCCAGCGGCACTATTAAAACCGCCAGCGGTAAAAAAAATAAAGTAGAAGGCGAAGACGACAGGGAAGAATTGCCGGCGCGTTTAAAAATCATTTTAGATGGCTTGTTTGAAGTGATCGATACCTACCATCCGAACCAGGCGGCAGTTGAAAAAGTATTTGTAAACGTGAATCCGCAATCTACGCTATTGCTAGGCCAGGCGCGTGGCGCAGCAATCAGTGCAGCCGTGATTCGCAACTTGGTTGTGGCGGAATATACCGCCTTGCAAGTGAAGCAAGCCGTGGTAGGTAATGGCCATGCACAAAAAGAGCAGGTGCAGGAGATGGTTAAGCGCCTGCTGAACTTACCCGGCTTGCCCAGCCCGGATTCAGCCGATGCTTTGGCTTGCGCAATTTGCCATGCGCATGGCGGGCAAGGGTTAGGGAAGTTAGCCACAGCCGGTTTTAGAGTAAAGAACGGCCGACTTGTTTAAAATCATTCTATCGTCACGATGCTGCGTTGCGGATTTACTTTTATAGACTTACATACAACTCGTATGCGCGTCCATAAAAGCAAATCCACGCCTTGCCTCGTTTAGCTATAATGATTTTAAAAGTTGTTCATTTCAAATCTTATTGGTAAGTTAAAAACATGATTGCACGCTTAAACGGAATTCTGATTGAAAAAGCGCCCCCTCAAGTGGTCATCGATTGTGCGGGCGTGGGCTACGAAGTGGAAGTGCCGATGAGCACCTTCTATAATTTGCCGGAGATAGGCGCAAAGGTGCAATTGCTGACCTATATGGTGGTGCGTGAAGATGCGCAGTTGCTGTATGGTTTTGGCAGCGAACAAGAAAAAAGTACGTTTAAACAGTTGCTTAAGGTCAATGGTATCGGCGCTAAATCGGCCTTGTCTATTTTAAGCGGTGTCAGTATTGAAGATTTGATCCAGGCGGTGAACCTGCAGGAAGTGGCGATGCTAACGCGCATACCCGGCATCGGCAAAAAAACGGCGGAGCGTCTGCTGTTAGAGCTTAAAGACAAGTTTTCGATTAATGGTGTAAGTGGCGTGGGCGTTGCGCAGCCGAAATCGGCGACCAGCGATATATTGAATGCGCTATTGGCGCTTGGCTACAACGATAAAGAAGCGCTGGCGACAATCAAATTGCTGCCAAAAGAGCTGTCTGTTTCGGAAGGTATCAGGCAATCGCTTAAATTGCTTTCAAAATAGGGCTCACTAGGAACATCAAATTGAAACCGCCGCAAACCAGGGCGGTTTTTTTACGCCTATAAGTTAGCTCGTTTTAAGTTAAAACTAAGCTATTAAAAGGGGTACAATTTCACCGTGTAAAAAAGCTTTAATCAGATTGATTAATAAAGGTTAAATGATGAAAAAATACAGCGTGATTGGTTTGATCTGGCTCATATTAAGCGCCTGTAGCAGCCAGGATGCTTCAACTGAAGCGCCTGAATCGGCGCGCCTAGGCTCTCCTACGGCCTCCCCCATGGCCAAGATGGCGGTTGATTCTGCGGCTGGAGATAACGGTGCACAACAATCGTTAACCGAGATTAGCGAGCCTGTCGACAATCAAGCGAAAAAATTCATCGCCTTGCGCCATCACCTGCAAGTTGAAACATCTCCCGAAAAAATGCAAGCCAGTTTCGATGCTGCCGTTAAACATTGCGAAGCACTCAACTGCCAATTGCTCAGCGCCAACTACAATCGCGAAACGCCTTACAGCCCGCCATCTGCCAGCCTAAGCCTACGGGTGCCGCCCAGAAATGTGAGTATATTTTTAAGCGGACTAGCCAAAAACGGTGAGGTGATGCAACATAGCCGCGAGAGTGAAGACAAAACTAACCAAGTGGTTGATGCGGAAGCAAGAATCGCGAATCTAACCAATCTGAGGGATAGACTCAGGTTGATGTTGAATGATAAAACCGCCAAGTTCAAAGATATTATTGAGGTAGAGCGTGAGCTGGCCAATACGCAAAGTGAATTGGACAGCATAACCAGCATACGTAAAATATTGGCATTAGAAACCGATCTGGTTGCAGTCAATATCAACTTTACTGCCGCACAAGGTATTACCGAGCAAGGATTTTTCGCCCCTGTTGCACGTGCGCTTCAACATGCAGGCCAAGTATTTATGGAAAGTATTGCAACGGTCATCACATTTGTGATGGCGGCAATTCCATGGTTATTGATTGGCATCCCTATTGTATGGCTGGTACGTCGATATTGGGTTAAACTCAAATTTAAACAATAGTAAGCAATTAAGCCGCGCAACATATTTAAAACGACTGTTAAGAAATTTTCAATAACGCTGATCAAAAGTCTTGAGATGAAACATTCAATCAATAAAGAAACAAGCTGTGGATTGTTAGTGGCCGTTATTTTAATGTTGGCTGAGGGCGTGGCGTATGCGGAAAATAGGCAGCCAATCATGTCTGAAGATGATTATATTGGCGAAGTGCCCAAAGTGCTGACCGTATCACGCCTATCGCAAGCCGCGGCTGATGTACCTTCTGCAGTCACCGTGATTGATCGCGAAACGATACGCGCCAGCGGCATTGTGGATTTGCCTGAAATCTTCCGCTTGGTGCCGGGTATGTATGTAGGCGCCAACGCAGGCTATGTTTACAACACTAACCACACGGTCAGTTACCATGGCATGACAACGGCCTATCCAGGTAGCATGCAGGTGATGATTAACGGGCGATCTGTATACAGCCCTTTGTTTGGTGGCGTTAATTGGAGTGAGCTGCCGATTGCGATTGTCGATATTGACCGCATTGAAGTGACGCGTGGCCCCAATGCGGCCAGCTATGGCGCCAATTCTTATTTTGGCGTGATTAATATCATCACGCAAACCCCGGCTGAAACGCCGCACAATAGTGTAGTAGCAAGCCATGGCAGTGGTCGAAATGAAGTATTTTACCGCCATGCCGGTAAGCAAGATGCGCTGAGCTATCGCTTTACTGCCGGTTATCGCCAGGATGATGGCCTGGACGACAGGAATGATTTTAAACGCACGCGTTTTATCAATACACAGGCAGATTACCGCATTAATTTTAAAGATACGCTTGAGCTGGAGCTTGGCCTGGCCGACGGTGCGCGTGGCGAAGGCAATATTGAGAATGATCCTTTTGTTTTTTTGCCCCGCACCAAGCAAATTAACAACCACTACGGCTTAATCCGCTGGCGCCATCATATTTCCGATACCAGCGATTTCACCTTGCAAGCATTTCATAGCTACGATAGATCGGACGATGAAACGACATCGGTGAATTTAAGGCCAATTCTTGGCCCGCTGGGCCCATTTATTGTGAACGACAACCTGACGATTAATAACGATGTAGTACAGGAACGCGCCGATATAGAAGCACAACAGACTTTCGCACTGGGCAGCCAAATCAGGGCGGTCTGGGGCGGTAGCCTGAGGCAGGATTCCGTGTATGCGCCGAATTACCTGGATAGCAGAAAAACAGATTATTTCAATTTACAGCGTATCTTTGGCCACGCCGAGTGGCGTGCACATGAAAAACTGACTGTAAACGCAGGCGCCATGATAGAACACAACGATTTTACAGGCACCGATATTTCGCCAAGAGCCAGCTTGAATTTTAAGCCGCATCCGAACCATACATTTAGGATCGGCAGTTCTAGTGCCTTGCGCACACCCAATTATGTAGAAGAAAAGTTTAAAGATCGTTTGGTGATCCCAACGGTGTTGCGCAATCCCAATACACTGATTTTTCAATACCGGGCAAACCAAGGCAACTTAGCGCCAGAGCGAATTATTTCGCGTGAGCTGGGCTATTTGGGAAAAATAGGCCGGTTTGAGCTGGATGCCCGGTTATTTAGTGACCAGATTGATGATGTGATCAGGGATACAGACAGAACCGATTTTACGGTACCCGCCAGGACATTATTGCTCAACCCGTTCTTGGATGCCGATGTGACCGGCAATGTAAACCGCGGCGGCGCCAGGGTGGAAGGTATAGAATTCCAGGCTAACTGGCGCCTAGCTAGAAATACCAATTTGCTGGTGAATCATTCTTATATCCATATTCGGCAAACAACCGATGGTTTAAAGCGTGATTTTGCAGAATCTGCACCGCGTAACACCTTTAGTTCGCTGTTGACGCATCGCTTCAATCGCCAGTGGGATGCCAGCCTGGCCTATTACCAGGTGAGTAAGGCTAACCTTTTAGGGGATGGCGATGAAATCGATTTAATCCGAAAATCGGATCTTAGGGTTGCCAGAAAATTTGAAAGTGGACGTTGGAACGGCGAAGTGAATATGGTGGTTGAGAATTTGTTCAATAACCATTATGAAGAATTTGCCGAATACAACACCTTTAAACGCCGTGGCCGGGTTAATGTCAGGCTGGATTTCTAATGCAATTGAGCGTTAATTTTGTCGTATTTAAAGCGGTGCACTTTGTCTACTGATTCAAATCATTCTTTTTGGGTAAAAAAATTAGCATTTTTGGCGCTAATAGTGAGCATGTGTTGCCCAGCCTTATCACATGCCTATACTGGCGTCACCATCATATTAAGCGCACCATCTCAAGCCTATTTGGAATTTGTAGATCATTTTAGGGAAGAACTGATTCTCACAAAAAACACTGCTTTGCGTGTTAAAGTGATTGACTTGCAGGAGACTGAAAGGCCTGTTGTGGCAGAAAACAGTGAGCTGGTGATAGCGCTAGGCGTGAAAGCATTAGAAGCGGCTAGTAAGCTGAAGTACACCACGCCCGTCTTAGGGATTTATACACCGCTGCCCAGTTTTAATAGCCTGTTGGATGCCAGTGGCCGCGATTTAGGTAATTTCAGCGCTATTGTTTTAGACCAGCCTTATTCACGCCAAATGTTGCTGATAAAAACGCTTTTGCCGGACGCAAAAAATGTGGGCGTAATGCTTGGAAAAGTCTCATCCCAATACAATGAGCTGATTAGAGAAGCGGGCGAGAAAAAAGGCATCAATATATCCATTGAAACTATTCACCAGGAATCGGAACTAATACCTAAACTGCAAAAACTGCTAGATAATAACGATGCATTGATGGCGATTCCTGACCCGCTGGTATATAGCCGCGAGACAGCGCAACCGATTCTATTGACGACTTATCGCCACCAGAAACCAGTGTTTGGTTACTCGCAATCGTATGTACGTGCTGGCGCTTTAGCAGCGGTGTATAGCAAAACCAAGCAACTGGCTAAACAAGCCGCAGAAATAGCCGTAAGAGCGCAAGCTGCACCCGGTTTGCTACCACCGCCGCAAACACCACGATATTTTTCGCTTTCAATCAATTATCAGGTAGCGCGCTCATTGAACGTGACGGTTACCGATGAAGATAAATTGTATAAAAAGCTATTAGAAGCGGAGGCCACTCAAGTTGAGTAAAACCGACGACAAAATTTTAAACCAGCAATCAGAAAAGCCTAAAAAGACCGGGCCTAATCCATTTGGCTTTGATAATTTGGGTATCAAGTCCCGTGTTATTTTGCTGGGCACCATTCCTGCCATGCTGTTTGCGATTATTTTGGCAGGATACGCGATTTCAAACGTGTTTGGCGTGCTCAACCAGTCATTGAGTGATCGCGGCCGTATTATTGCCGCCCAATTGGCGCCAGCAGCAGAATACGGCGTTATTTCCGGTAATCGCCAGATTCTGCAAAAGCTGGTGCAGCAAGCGCTGGTGAATGAGCAAGAAGTCAGAACGGTATTGGTGATTGATAACAAAGGTACGGTACTGGCATTAAGCGGGCGCCCGTTGCCGCAAGATTTGATTAACCGTATTGATCTGGACAATATCAGTGAGTTCAGGCAGAAAAGCAGCATCATTTTTACCGCTCCCATTTATCGTAGCCTGGTAGAAATCGATGATTTTACAAGTCCTTACGATACGGATGTAGACCTTAACAAAACGGAAGCCACGCAGCAAATTGGCCAGGTTTATGTGGATTTAAGCAACCAGACCCTGCAAAGCATCAAGCAGGACCTGATTAGCAAAATCCTGTTGATAGGCTTATTCGGCCTGCTAGTGAGCGCCCTGATTGCATGGCGTATTGGCCGCAACATTACCAAGCCGATCCAGGAAATCGCGCATGCGGTGAACAAGGTCAGTGAAGGTATCTTTGCGCATACCATCACTGAAAACTCCAGCGGTGAACTGAAAACGCTGCAAAAAGGTTTCAATTCCATGTCCAGCAGCCTGAAGCATGCGTACGACGTGATGCAAGACAAAATTAACGATGCCACCAGCATGCTGCGACACCAAGCCCAACATGATGACCTCACAGGTTTAATCAACCGCCGCGAGTTTGAGGCAAGGCTAGAGCGCAGTTTGAAAAATGTGTATGAAGCCAATGCGCAACATGTATTTTGCTATATGGATCTGGATCAATTCAAGCTGGTAAACGACACGTGTGGCCATGCGGCAGGCGATGAACTGCTCAGGCAAATCAGTGTGCTGTTTACCAACCGCATGCGTGATAGAGATACTCTGGCGCGTCTGGGTGGCGATGAATTTGGCTTGTTGCTGGAAAACTGCAGCCTTGCCGATGCAAATCAAATCACCAATACCATACTTAAAATAGTGCGCGATTACCGGTTTATGCATGACGATAAAATCTTCAATATCGGTGTCAGTATCGGCATTGTGGTCGTTAACGCCAGCTTTGACAGCGTCAGCGATATTGTCCATGCCGCCGATTCGGCTTGCTATTCCGCCAAAAAAGCCGGTCGTAACCAAAGCTTTTTATTTAGCGCAGGCGATATTGAAGTTGCGCAGCGACGTAGCCAGGTGGAGGCGATCTCCGATATTACCGATGAAATCGATGATGAGCAGTTTATGCTGTATTGCCAGCCCATTGTGCCGCTATCTGTGCATGTGCCCGCGCAGCATCACTTTGAGGTGTTGATCAGGAAAGTCAGCGCAGATGGCCAAATTATGCTTCCAACTTCGTTTATCCCCTCAGCTGAGCGTTATCATCTAATGCCCAATATTGATCGCTGGGTGATTCGCAATACATTTGCGGCCTATCGCGAAATGTTAGATAAAAGTTTAGAGAAATGTAATTACGTTTTCTCAATTAATTTGTCAGGCACTTCTTTAGGCGATAAAAGCTTGCTGGGCTTTATCCGTGAGCAATTAGTGATCTATGCAATACCCGCAAAATCGATCTGCTTTGAAATCACGGAAACGTCTGCCATCGTGAATCTTAAAAACACCATTCACCTGTTCACCGCTTTAAGAAAATTAGGCTGTAGCTTTGCCTTGGATGACTTTGGTAGTGGTATGTCATCGTTTACCTACCTGAAAAATTTCGAAGTGGATTATTTGAAAATCGACGGTGCCTTTGTTAAGGAAATGCACATCAACAAAATTGACCATGCCATGGTGCGTTCGATTCACAGCGTGGCCGAAGCCATGAATATTAAAACCGTGGCGGAATTCGTTGAAAATGAAGCGATTTTGAAAGAACTTAAAACCATAGGCGTGCATTACGGACAAGGTATGCACCTTGGCTCTCCTGTCGCAATTAAAAAATTGATTGAGAATTTTTCGCAATTAAACTCATAATGGTGTTTAATTGACGCGCATTGCGTTTATAGCCATTTAGCCCTTATGATAGAAACAGACCGTTTTATTGCCCCGGAAGCAGCCAGCCCACAAGAAGAGGCGATAGAACGCGCACTTCGTCCCAAAGCCCTTGATGAGTATGTCGGCCAGGAAAAAGCACGCGGCCAGTTAGAGATTTTTATCAACGCCGCCCGCGGCAGAAGCGAAGCTTTAGACCATGTGCTGCTGTTTGGCCCGCCAGGTTTAGGCAAAACCACGTTAGCGCATATCATTGCGCGTGAAATGGGTGTTAATTTGCGCCAGACTTCAGGGCCAGTATTGGAGCGCGCAGGCGATCTAGCCGCACTGCTTACCAATCTGGAGCCTAATGATGTGCTGTTTATTGATGAGATTCATCGCCTAAGTCCGGTGGTAGAAGAGATTCTCTACCCGGCGATGGAAGATTACCGTTTGGATATCATGATTGGCGAAGGCCCCGCAGCCAGGAGTGTACGGCTTGATCTGCCGCCATTTACCTTAGTGGGTGCCACTACCCGTGCCGGCATGCTTACCAATCCTTTAAGGGACCGTTTCGGTATCGTTTCGCGCCTGGAGTTCTATACCTCGGAAGAATTGGGTAAAATCGTGCATCGCAGTGCCGGTTTGTTGGAAGTGCAAATCACGGCGACAGGCGCACTAGAAGTCGCCAAGCGCTCACGCGGCACACCGCGTATTGCCAATCGATTATTGCGCCGTGTACGCGATTATGCACAAGTGAAATCCGATGGAGTCGTCAGTAGCGAAGTAGCAGATGCAGCGCTTAAAATGCTGGACGTGGATAGCCTTGGTTTTGATGTGATGGATAGAAAATTATTGCAAGCCGTGCTTGAAAAATTCGGTGGCGGCCCGGTCGGTTTGGATAACCTAGCGGCGGCAATCGGTGAGGAGCGCGATACGATTGAAGACGTGCTGGAGCCTTATTTGATCCAGCAAGGCTATTTAATGCGTACACCCCGCGGCCGCATCGCCACTGGGTTGGCCTATCAACATTTTGGATTACCCGTCCCTAAAACATTAGCAGCAGGTGAAGCTTGGCAGCAGTAAATTCGCATCAATGGACGGTACGCGTCTACTATGAAAGCACGGATGCGGGTGGCGTGGTCTACCATTCGCAATACCTCAATTTTATGGAACGCGCCCGCACCGAGTGGTTACGCATATTGGGCTTTGAGCATACGACTTTATTGCAACAATACAATTGTGTGTTTGTGGTGCATAGCATGCAGATTCAATTTAAAAAATCCGCTAAATTAGATGATTTGCTTACAATCAACAGCCAAATCACTAAAATGGGTCGTGGCAGCGTAGAGTTTTTACAAACAATCCAGTTAAATCAGCAGAAACTAGTAGAGGCACAGGTAAAGTTAGCGTGTGTAGATGCGCTGACCTTTAAACCTATTGCCGTGCCGGCAGCAGTCAAGGTCATCATGGAAAAACAAACGATGGAGTTAGTATGAGTGTAGCAAACGATATGTCCTTATTTACCCTGATCGCAGGCGCCAGCTTGCCTGTGCAGTTAGTGATGGTGATACTGCTGATCACCTCGCTTTTTTCCTGGTGGTATATTTTTATCAAGGTTGCCACCATTAAGCGTGCCGAAACCGAATCGGAAGATTTTGAAAATAAATTCTGGTCTGGCGGTGATTTAAACAAGTTATACGAAAGCGTCACCGCAGGCCGCCGCAAACCACAAGGCATGGCCAGCATCTTTGAAGCAGGCTTTAAGGAATTTATCCGCCACAAACAACAGGGGAAAATGGAAGTCAGCGATGTCATGGAAGGCTCACGCCGTGCTATGCGCGCCGCCTACAACCGTGAATTGGACGACCTGGATGCACATTTACCATTCCTGGCATCGGTAGGCTCTGTAAGCCCGTATATTGGTTTATTTGGCACAGTATGGGGCATTATGAATTCGTTTCGTGGTCTATCCAGTGTCGCGCAGGCTACACTGAGCCAAGTGGCACCGGGTATTGCAGAAGCCTTGATTGCAACGGCGATCGGCTTATTCGCGGCGATTCCTGCCGTGATCGCCTACAACCGTTTCGCTTCCGGTGTGGATAGGCTGTCAGTACGCTATGAAAGCTTTATGGAAGAATTCACCAATATTCTGCAGAGAAAGAGCTAAGCCATGTCGCGCACCCGCAAACGCCGCATGATGAACCAGATCAACGTGGTGCCGTATATTGACGTTACCTTGGTGTTACTGGTGATTTTTATGGTCACTGCACCCATGACCAATCCGGGCGTGGTCGATTTGCCTAAAGTAGGCCAAACGTTAAAGCAGACGGCGGCACCGATTGTGGTGACCGTGCAAAAAGATGGCTTGGCAGAAATACAAGGCAAAAAACTGCAGCGTGATGAATTGTTATTTGAAATTAAAAAACAATTGAATACCAAGGACAGCGCCAGCAATCCACGTTCGGTTGTGGTGGCGGCGGATGAAAAAACACCATACGGTAAAGTGATTGAAGTGATGGATTTATTGAAGCAAGCCAAAGTGGATAAAGTTGGCTTGCTATTTAAGCCGGCACCTTAGAAACCAAACCCCTTTAAGTACTAAAACCTTTTGTTACAGAGATTAAGCAGCGTTATTTAGTCATGATTAGAAAGCACGAAAATACAGATTCATGGAAAGCGGGCTTTTTGGCAATTGCAGTGCATGTGCTGCTATTGGGCGCGATGTTGGTCTCGTTCAACTGGAAAGCCGCGCATCCCGTATTGAATATCACCGAAGTTGAGTTGTGGGATAAGTTGCCCGCAGCTACGCCGGTTGTGCAGCCAGAGCCAAAGCCTGAACCCAAACCGATTGTAGAAGAAAAGCCAGAACCGAAACCCGAGCCCAAGCCCATCGTTGAGGAAAAACCCAAACCTGAAGAGCCTAAAGTTGATATAGCGCTGGAAAAAAAGAAAAAAGAGCTTGAGCAAAAAGAAAAAGCCGATCTGGAAAAGCTCAAACTGGACAAGCAAAAGCAAGAGGCGCTGACTAAAAAATTAGCAGAAGAAATGCGCGAAGATGCGCTAAAAGAGGCTAAAGCGGCTGAAAAAGAGGCAAAGCTTGATCGTGAAAAAGCTTTGGATAAATTAAAACAAGATATGTTAAGTGAAAATACCGGCGCAGATACCAAGGCGGCAAGTGCGGCTAGTGCCAGCGTAATCGGTGAATATACCGATAAAATCAAAACCAAGATTCGCGGCAACGTGAACAAGACACTGTGCAGCGATGGCAACCCGGAATTGCGCTTTGATATCGGTTTGTTGCCCACAGGCGAGTTAAGCGGGCCGCCAAAGCTGGTTAAGTCTAGCGGTAGCGCTGCTTGTGATGACGCCGTAGAGCGTGCCATAGCGGCTTCGCAGCCCTTGCCACTGCCCACTGACCCTGCCATTTATGCCAAATTTAGAAACCTGAATTTGAAATTTAAACCCAATGAATAGCCGTGCGGCCATTGCGCCGTTAATGTAAACAAAGCGTAAAAGATGTAATTAAAATGTAAATAGGGTGGTATCACTGCTCGTTTGCAGTAGAATTTAAATGAACTTTTAAGCGGATACAACACTAAAAGATAATGAAACTAATAAAATTGATTGCTTTTTTAGCCAGCTTTTTAATGGCCAATGTAAGTTACGCCGCACTCGATATCGAAATCAGCGGTGGTAGTGCACAACAGATTCCAATTGCGGTAGTACCATTTGGTAATGCCGCCGCAACCAAAGACAGCATCAGCGATATTATCAGTGCCGATTTAAAAAGAAGCGGTTTATTCAGGGTGCTTGAAACACGCGGTATGGCGAATCTGCCTACAAGCCCTGCACAAATCAAATATGCCGAATGGGTTGCCCTGCAAGCGCAAGCGGTAACAGTGGGCAGCGTGGAGTCAATTGCCGGTGGGCGCTTCAAAGTCAGTTTTCAATTGATGGATGCCTTAAAGCAAACGCAATTAGCCGGTATGGATTACCAGATTGCGCCCAATCAGGTGCGCACCACCGCGCACAAAATTGCCGATATTATCTACCAAAAATTAACCGGCGAGCCTGGCGCTTTTGCCAGCCGCATCGCTTATATCACCAAGATGGGTAAGCGCTATGCGCTGCAAGTGGCGGATGCGGATGGATTCAACCCGCAAACCGTGGTTTCTTCGAATGAGCCTATCATTTCGCCAGCATGGTCACCGGATGGCAGTAAACTGGCCTATGTCTCATTTGAAAAGAAAAAGCCCATCATCTTTGTGCAATCGCTTACCAGTGGTAGCCGCGAAGTGCTCGCCAATTTTAAAGGCAATAACAGCGCGCCGTCCTGGTCGCCAGACGGTAGCAAACTGGCGATTGTTCTCACCTATGGCGCAAACTCGCAAGTGCACACCATTAATGCCAATGGTAGTGGTTTAAAACTGATCACGAAAAGCAATGCCATCGATACAGAGCCTGTGTTTTCGCCCGATGGCAGCCATATTTATTTTAGTTCGGACCGTGGTGGTAAACCGCAAATCTACAAAGTGCCTGTCAGCGGCGGTACACCAAGCCGTGTAACGTTTGAGGGCGGCTACAATGTATCGCCCAAATTTTCGCCAGATGGTAAATTGCTGGCTTATATCCGCAACGATGGCGGAAAATTCAAGGTAGCACTGCAGGATGTCGCCACTGGCCAAGTGCAATTGCTGTCTGAAGGCAGCCAGGATGAATCGCCCAGCTTTGCGCCAAATGGCCGCGTTATCTTGTATGCAACGAAAGTGCGCGGCCGTGGCGCCTTGGCGGCAGTATCATCCGATGGAAAAGTGCGCCAACGTCTAAATGACGCAGCCGGTGATGTTCGCGAACCCGCTTGGGGCCCGTTATTGAATTAATCAGCAGCCAATGTGTGAATTAAAACAATTGACACACTTGTTTGGGCGCTAAATAATTGTATTTGGTTTTAAACTTAAGTCCTTAATCAAGGCATAAATAGGAGAGCAATATGGTAAGCAAAAGTGCAACAAACACGAAATTAATCACAGCGTTAAGCTTGGCGGTATTGTTGGTCGCGTGTAAAAGCACGCCAATCACACCGGCTAAAGTCGAGGATAAAAGCCCTACTTCGGCATCTACAGGCACAAACGGTTCTGGTGCTGATACCAATGCCGTGAAAGAAGTGACCATAGACAGTAACACTAATGGTTCTGCAGACGGTAATCCATTGCGCGACCCAAACAATATTTTATCCAAACGTAATATTTACTTTGATTACGATAGCGATGCAGTAAAAGCGGAATACCGCCCAATCGTTGAAGCGCATGCTAAATATCTGTTGGCAAACACAGGTGCCAAAATGACGCTGCAAGGCAATACCGATGAACGTGGCACACGTGAGTACAATTTGTCATTGGGTCAACGTCGTTCTGTCGCGGTTAAAAAAGCACTTAACTTGTTAGGCGTGCAAGATTCACAAATCGAAACAGTGAGCTATGGCGAAGAAAAAGCCACGCAAAATTGTGCAGGTGAAGCATGCGACAAAGACCGCCGTGTTGATATCGTGCATCAAGGCGAGTAATTATTTTGCCTAGTGTAATGTTGAAAAACCTGCCAAGAAGTCTGCTTGTGCTGTTGCTTGCCAGTAGTGCAATCAACAGCCATGCCGCGCTATTTGATGACAAAGAAGCGCGCAAAAAGATCTTGGAGGTTGAGGCTAAAACTCAAAGTAATTTTGAGGCTAATCAAGCTGCAATCAATGAGTTGAAAAAAAGCCAAGCCGCCACTGATGCAGTGATTAAGGGCCAAGGCTTGGCTGATATGCAAAACCAGCTAGAAGCACTTAAGCAGGAAATAGCCAATTTAAAAGGTGAGTTGGAGCTAGCCAATCATCATTTAGAGACCACTCAGCAGCGCCAGAAAGATTTGTATACTGATACCGATACCAGGTTGCGCAAAATTGAGAGTGCCGCTGTAGCGCCGCCAGCCACGCCCACAACGCCTGTTGCGGTAGAAGAAGCGGATGTTAAAGCGTTTGCAGAAGCCGATAGCTTAAGCAAATCAGCCAAACACAAAGAGGCATTCGCCGCTTTTGATGCTTTTTTAAGAGATCATCCGACCAGCAAGTTGGTTCCGGATGCGCTTTACGGCATGGGCTATTCGCAATTTGCATTGAAGAACTATAAATCCAGCATTGCCACCCAGCAAAAAGTGATTGATTTACATGCAGATAGCACAAAAGTGCCGGACGCCATGTACAGCATGGCCAATAGCCAGATTCAGCTTGGGCAAGTGAGCAACGCTAAAAAAACTTTACGCGACCTGGTTGCCAAGTACCCGGATGCCGAAGTGACACCCAATGCACAAAAGCGGTTAAAAGCCTTGGAAGCACTTAAATAGCGGTCACTTTCTACCCTTTATTTTCTATCCTGGAAACGGTTTATTGTTAGGCTAATTCAAGCATGCAATTAAACCGTTTTTTTTAGCGCGCAAAAATCCCCTGTTTGAGTAATTGTTAAGCAACTTTTCTTTTCAGATAATTTTATCTCCTTAACTTGTTTATTGGAGATAATAAAAATGAAAAAACTGATAATAGTTGCTCTTCTACTGACGGCTAGCGTTCATGTGCAAGCTTCGGGATTGTCTATCCTAGATGCGGAAGCCATTAACTTTATTGATTACGACGGTGAACCAGTGACCTACACCGGCCCGCGCAGTAATGGTTTTACTGGTACGGTCAACGCGCTGTTAGATGGTAATTTAAGCGCGGTATACTTGGGCCAATCCAGTACCCATATCAATCGTTTTCGTTTTGAGGTATTGAATGCTTTGAATGAATGGGATGTTATTGGCGAAGAAATCTCTACCGTAGTGGATGCTGGTGCCTTGCAGTTCAGATTTGTTGATAGCGATGGTGTAATGCAAAACTTTGTAAACGGGCTTAGCCGAAGTTTTGTCATTATGGACGGCTTTATTCCAGGCGATATTGATGGCACAGACTATGGCCCATTTGATTACATACTAGGCTTAAACGATAGCAGCACAAACGATTATGATTTTGACGACTTTGTGGTGGGGCTGAGATTCCAGCCAGTATCATCCGTGCCAGTTCCGGCGGCATTGCCCTTAATGGCATCCGCCTTGGGTTTGTTTGGTCTGCAGCGCCGGTGCCAGCTAAAAGTAAAAACTGCTTGATTGGCTGACAGCTAGCAAACTTAATAGGCATAGGAATAATGCACAACTTAAAGGACGCTTGCGTCCTTTTTGCTTATTCAAAATCCCTGCAATAAAATAGCTTTGCCCTAAATTTTAGTATAAACATGCTTTCGCGGTAAAATAAGCGCTTATTGTTGATTGGCATGTGTATGGCGGTTTTAAAAGTTTACGAAATATTTTACTCAATACAAGGCGAAACCAGTCGTTTTGGCTTGCCTACGGTGTTTATTCGCCTAACCGGTTGCCCTATGCGTTGTACTTATTGCGATACCGAATATGCGTTTAGCGGCGGCAGCAATATGGAAATTGCGGATATCCTAGCTAAAGTAGCACAGTTCGGCGCACATTACGTGACAGTTACCGGAGGTGAGCCTTTAGCACAAAAGCCCTGCCATGTATTGCTAAAAGCCTTATGCGACGCTGGTTACAGCGTGTCGTTAGAAACGGGTGGCGCTATGGATATTGCGCCAGTTGATGTGCGTGTATCAGTAATTTTAGATATCAAGACGCCCGCGTCTAACGAAGACAAAAACATGCTGTGGGGCAACTTGGCGCATATTAAACCTAGTGATGAGATTAAATTTGTACTGTGCAATCGCGCTGATTACGATTGGGCCAAAGCTAAATTGACAGAGCTAAAACTAGCCGAAAAATGCCCGGTACTGTTTTCGCCAAGCTATCATGAGCTTAAGGCCGAAGAGCTTGCCAGCTGGGTGTTGCAAGACAAATTGCCGGTGCGCTTGCAAATACAATTACATAAAATATTATGGGGCGAGAAACAGGGCGTATGATTTTTAAAATCGGCTGCTGGCTTTGTCAATATCGCTTTGGCAAGCGACCGATGGCTTTCTCACCTTTATCTTAATCCGATAAACTCTAAATAAATATGACAAAAAAAGCGGTTGTACTGTTATCTGGCGGGCTTGATTCAGCCACTTGCCTGGCGATTGCAAAATCGCAGGATTTTGAATGCTTCTGCCTGAGCCTGGATTATCATCAGCGCCACATTGCGGAGCTGCAAGCGGCAAATAAAGTCGCCACCACTTTGGGTGCCGCGGCGCATAAAACTGCCCAGCTGGATTTAAGCTTGTTTGGCGGTTCTGCCCTCACCGATAATGCGATCAATGTGCCAGAAAGCGGTGCTAATCCTATTCCTGAAGGTATCCCGGTCACCTATGTGCCTGCGCGCAATACGATTATGTTATCGCTGGCGTTAGCATGGGCTGAGGTGTTGCATGCCCAGGATATTTTTATAGGCGTTAACGCATTAGACTACTCTGGCTACCCTGATTGCCGTGGCGAGTATGTGGCTGCCTTCCAGCAAATGGCTAACTTAGCCACCAAAAGCGCTGTTGAGGGCCAAAAAATCACCATTCACGCCCCACTGATCGACATGACCAAAGCCGAGATTATCCAGTTAGGCATGCACTTGGGTGTGGATTACGCCATGACCGTTTCTTGCTATCAGGCTGATAATCAAGGCCATGCCTGTGGCAAGTGCGACTCTTGCCGATTGCGTCGAGAGGGGTTTATACAAGCACATCTTAAAGACCCAACGCGTTACAAATCATCGTTTTGATCTTTAAATGGGCGTATTTGATAAGTCTATTTTAATCAATATCTTATAGTCTAATTCTCTTAATTCACTAGTCTACTAAACCCCCGTTTAGGGGATAGATAGGCATATTCATTGCGCATAAAATTCGTGCTGTAACACTTTTTTTACAATGTATTTTTTTGCGTGTATTACTGAATATATTAAGGGGGCAGATAATGAATAAAAAGCTAACAAAATTGATGCCGGTCATACTGGCAGCAGCCGGCTTGTTGACGATGAGCGCAGCCAATGCAGCATGTAGCGATATTACTTACAGCGCATTAAGCAGTGCTGCTAACAATGTGTATGCGGCCAATAACACCGGTGGCTTTCATTTAAATATGTGGGTTACCTTTGTCGATGAAACCGGCAAGGTGTGTGAGGTCACTGCAACAGGCGACAAGGGCGCGCTGGCTAGCCGTAGCGAGTGGCTAGGTAGCCGTGTCATATCGGCACAAAAAGCCAATACTTCAAATGCATTTAGTTTAAATGGCGTTTCTATTTCAACCGGTGCTTTGTATGCAGCGGTACAACCGGGAGGTAGCTTGTTTGGTTTGCAGGAATCCAACCCGGTTGATGCGCAAGCCGCCTACAGCGGTAACCCGGATTATTACGGTACTCAACGTGACCCCTTACGCGGCAAACGCGTGGGTGGGGTTAATGTGTTTGGTGGCGGTTTAGCGGTATACAAAGGCGGCGTTAAGGTTGGCGCAATTGGTGTGTCTGGCGATACTTCCTGCACTGATCACGCTTTTGCATGGAAGGTGCGTGAGGCCTTAGGTTTAGATACGACCTCACCCAAGAACTTTGAATTGTTAGACCTGGATACACAGTTTCAAGCGCTGGGTGACCATCCGGCCTGTACCGGAGATGACAGTGCAATTGATAATGCCAGCTTTGGTTTTACCACTTTGTAGTCGAGTTTGAATAAAAAAACCTCAGTCAGCTGGGGTTTTTTTATACGTTTTTATTTAAGCATATCAATCGTTACTGATTAACTTCTTAATGCTAAAACCAGTCAATTTTAACTATAAAGTGATCAAAAACATGAGCAGTAACCACAAAAATCATGGTTTTACCTTAATAGAGTTGTTAGTGGTAATGGTCATTATTGGCCTGCTGGTCAGCTATGTCGGGCCACGGTATTTTAACCAGCTAAGTCAATCCGAAGTAAAAGCCGCCAAAGCGCAAATCGATTCCATTAAAAAAGCGCTGGATGTATATCGCCTGGATAACGGGGCTTACCCAGACCAGGCAACAGGCTTGATGGCATTGATGGTTGAACCGCCAGCCGCTAAAAAATGGCGCGGTCCATACCTGCAAAAAGACATTCCCAGCGACCCGTGGAACCAGCCCTATATTTACCGCATTCCGGGTGAAAAGGCAGAATTTGATCTGCTGTCTTTAGGCGCAGATGCCAGGCCTGGCGGTGAAAATGAAAACGCAGATATTGTGAACTGACCATGCAATACCAGCTACGCGTATTACGAAACGGTCAATCACCTTTTAGATTTGATCTAGATGCTGGATCCGTGCTGGAAGCAAGGAAACTAGCTGAATCCCAGGGCCTGACGGTATTGAATATACAGTCTCAGCAAGCAATATTCAGTTTCAAAAGTGTCAAGCAAAACAAAGCTTTCCCGCTTATTCTGTTTTGCCAGGAATTTCGCGTGCTATTTGAGGCAGGATTATCGGTGCTAGACGTCATCGAAACGCTAATTGCTAAAGAAACGCATGATAATAATAAACATATTTTGCAGGGTTTGCTCAATGCGGTTAGTGAGGGCAAAACCCTGTCCCAGGCGTTTATGTTGCAAGCCAATGTATTCCCCAGTTTATTTACCGCAACCATCGGCGCGGCCGAAACAACGGGCGATTTGGCTGAAGCATTATGGCGCTATAGCCAATATTTAGAGAATGTAGATCTGCTTAAAAAGCGCATAGTTAGCGCATCGATATACCCTGCCATGGTGGTAAGTTTTGGACTGGCGGTGCTACTTTTCCTAATTGTTTACGTGATTCCAAAATTTAGTAAGATTTATGAAACACAAGTCAGCAATATCTCGGCAAGCACCCAATTCCTGCTGCAACTAGGTCAATTTTCGCAGCAATACGGTTTGTATCTATTGCTGCTATTGCTTGGGCTATCCGCTGTTTTGGTTGCCGTTTTCGCTCGCCCGCAAATACGCGCTAAATGCTATGAAAGCTTGTGCCGGCTGCCTTTTGTGGGTGAAAAAGTCAGGCTTTACCATTTGTCGCGCTTTTACCGCACGTTTTCCATGCTGTTAAAAAGCGGTATTCCCGTGCCAATTGGATTAACCATGGTGCATAGTTTATTGGGCGCGGGCTTAAGCAACAATTTGCAGCAAGCCAAAAAAGCCATTGCCGAAGGCCAGCCATTTTCGCAAGCGCTGCAACAGGCGCATTTAACTACCCCAGTGGCATTGCGCTTATTTAACGTAGGCGAAAAAACAGGCACGCTAGACAAAATGATGGAGCGCGCTGCCGGTTTTCATGAAGAGCAAATGTTGCGCTGGGTAGATAGGTTTACCAAAATAGTTGAGCCGACTTTGATGGCGCTGATTGGCTTATTAATTGGTGGCATTGTGATGATGATGTATATGCCCATTTTTGAACTGGCGAGCGGTATTGAGTAATGGTGGCAGCCGATGATTAACGCACAGAACCTGAATAGCTTGCTTGTTGATGCGTCTAAAATAGCCAGACTAAATGGCCAGCGCCCTATTGAGGCTTTGCAACAGGCCAGTCAGTTGAGCGCAGAGGAATTCACCATTGCATTGGCCAACAGCGTGGCCTATACGCCAATTAGCTTTTCACAGATGCTGGCTTTGCAGCCCGCTTTTTCGCTTATTTCATTTTCCGAGTCGCTGCAACGCGAGTGTGTATTGTTGCGCGATGAAAACGCCGCCTATATTTTTGTGTTTGCGGATATTTATAACCAAACCTTGCAATCGTGGGCGGCGCAACGTATTGGGGTAGCGTTCAGCACGCAATTGGCGCATCACGCCGATATCGCGGCCTATCTGGCGAAGATGGAAGAAGAAACGCGTACCGTTCATACCGCGATTGGTTTTGCCGGTGGCGGCGCAAATGAGGCCGATATTGGTGAAGAGCTATCCTTAAATAGAATTGAAAGCGATGCCAGCCCTGTTGTGAAGCTCGTGCGCTCAACCCTGTATGACGCGTTAAAAGCCGAAGCTAGTGACATTCACCTTGAGACATCGCCCAACGGGCTCATGATTAAATATCGGCTGGATGGCGTGTTGAGCCAAGTGGGGGCCATCAGCGAACCGCAACTGGCTGAGCAGGTGGTGTCGCGCATTAAAGTGATTGCTGAGCTGGATATTACCGAACAACGTGTACCGCAAGATGGGCGCTTTCGTTGTAGTTATCGCGGGCGCGAAGTGGATTTCCGTGTATCCATCATGCCCTGTATTCATGGTGAAGATGTGGTTATTCGCATCCTGGATAAACAAACCCTGGCGGACAAAGCCTCTGGATTGCGCCTAGATGTGCTGGGTTTTAATGCGCAAACCATGGCGATTATGCGCGAACAATTTGCCATGCCCTATGGCATGGTGCTGGTGACTGGCCCAACCGGCAGCGGAAAAACCACCACCTTGTACGCCGCGATTAGCGAAATCAATCATGGCGATGACAAAATCATTACCATTGAAGACCCTGTGGAGTATCAACTGGCAGGCGTGCTGCAAATACCGGTCAATGAAAAAAAGGGCCTTACTTTTGCACGTGGGCTGCGCTCTATTTTGCGCCATGATCCGGACAAGATAATGGTGGGCGAGATTCGTGATGCGGAAACCGCGCAAATTGCCGTGCAATCTGCGCTCACTGGGCATTTAGTGTTTACCACCGTGCATGCCAATAATGCCTTCGATGTGATTGGACGCTTTTTAAATATGGGTGTTGATCCGTATAGCTTTGTGTCTGCGCTAAATATTGTGGTGGCGCAGCGACTATTGCGCACGGTGTGTGAACATTGTGCGCAAGCGCTTAGCGTAGAAGACGCCATAAACGCATCCGGCAAAAACATCAGCATACCTGTTGATGCTGCATTAAAACGCGGCAAAGGCTGCGGCGTGTGCCGCGGCACAGGCTACAAAGGCCGCCGGGCAGTGGCCGAAGTTTTGTTGTTGGATGATGAACTGCGTGAGTTGATTGCCAACCGCGCATCCATTCGCCAGATTAAAGAATTGGCACAAAAAAAAGGCACACATTTTTTGCATGAAGCTGCTTGCCAAGCCGCTTTTTCGGGCGAAACCACATTAGAAGAAGTGCAGCGAGTGGCACCGCATGTTTAACCTGTTTAAACCCCGGCTTACATTGGCGATTAGCAACCAAGGCCTTGCCTTGCAGCAAGGGGGTGCAAGGCCACAGATACTGACTGCCAACGATTTTAAACTGACGTATCTTCATTTGGCTGACAAATCGCAGCTCAATACGATTTTGGCCGCCCACCAGTCATTAATTAAAGGCCAATCATTGCAAGTTGTTTTATCCAATACCTTTGTGCGCTATTTGGTACTGCCCTGGCAACATGGCGTCTACCGTGAACAAGATTGGCAAGCCATTGCGGAGCATGCTTTTCGCCAGCAGTATGGTGCAATCGCCGAGGGCTGGCGTGTAAAGGTGCGCCTGCAAGCGTACGGTAAGAATATGCTAGCTGCTGCCATTGATGAAACACTTTGTGAGGCATTGGATGATTGTGCTCAACAATTCAACTTTCGTATCGAAAGCATCACGCCTTTGCTGTTAATGTTAAGCGAGCATATCAATACTTGGGCGCTGGTGGCTGAGCCTGCGCGCCTCACCTTGTGCCAGGTTCAGCAAGGCAATTGGCAGCAGGTGTTGGTGGATGTGCCAGCGCAGGATCAAGAATATCAACAAGCACAACAACTGATAAACCGCAGCTTAATGCATGTGCCTGTCACTGAGCAGCCCGGTAAAATCGCCACTTATGTATCGGCGGCACTACATACAAGTTGGCGTGATGATATCAGCAGCCGCCAAAAACTGATGCAATATTCTGGCAGCGCTATGCCGCACGCCGCCTGGCTGGCTAGCCAGGCCGTACCTGCAAATACACTGAACTTTGCCAGTGCACCCCAGCAAAAACCTGGCATATGGGCCTGGATGCTGCTGTTGCTTAGCCTTTTTACATTGCTGCAGTTATGGCAAGAATACCAGCAGCTTAGACTCACCGTAAACCATGCACAGGCTAAACTCATCAATCACCAGTCAAAACCGCTTGACGCAATGACGCTATCTAGGCAAAAAATCCAGCAGGCGGATCTGCAACAGGCCAATCAATATGCAAGCAAAGTACAGCAGTATTTAAACACGCCATGGTTAGCTATGCTGGGCGCTTTAGAGGCGGTTAAAAGCAATAACCCCCATATTGACTTGACCGATATCAGCCCCAATAAAGACCGCGCCGAGATCAAGCTGAAGGGTGAGGCGGCCGCATTTAGCGATATCACCAAGCTGCTAAACGATTTGCGCAGCAACCCGGCTTTTAACGATGCGCTGTTATTAAGCCAGCATGTAGAGCAGGATGCGGCAAACTTAATTTATGTATTTGAATTGAATATAGGTTGGCGATGATGCAGTACACGCTCACGCAAACCGTTCAATGGACTTTATATCGCTTGTTTAATCGCATGAGCCATGTGGCCTGGCTGGCTGTTGGCTTGATTACGCTGGCAATTTTTGCTTACGCTTTGGTTCATTACCCGCTGATGAATCGCTTGCAAACGCTTGAGCGGCAAACCTACCAAGCATCGGCGCTGAACGCACCAAGTAGCCAACCCGATAATTTGAACGGGTATTTCAAGCAATTTCCGCCATTATCCGAGCGTGCCAGCAAGGTGGATGACCTGATGGCGATGGTTGCGCAGCATCATTTGCAATTGGATGAAGTGAGCTATAAAACAGAAGCGAAAGATGATGCGCCCTTAAGCCGGTACATCCTGACTTTTAGCGTATTTGCCACCTATCCCGAAATTCACCGGCTTCTCAATCATATTCTTACGCAAATGCCTTTTGTGGCTATTGATACTTTGCAATTGAATCGGGAAAGCGTATTGGATGAAGTCGTCGAGGCGCGTATTCGATTGATTTTTTACTTTGCAAAGACACCATCATGACGCGCCAATCCATCATGATTTGGGCCGCGTTACTCATCACGCTGGGGTTAAGCTGGAACATTTATCAGCAAGAACCATCACAGGAAACTAGCAAACCTGTGGTTGTGCCTGCGCGACTGTTTTCTCAGCAGCTGGCTCCTACCCAGATTGCGAATGCAGTCAGTGATCCGCCACTAAAATTGTCTGAACGGCAGTCCATTCAAAGCCAGGTTGATTTATTCGCGCGGCCTAAGCAAATGATTCAAGCGGCAACTTCTAAACAATCAAAACAGCCTGTAAATGCAGTGCCCATTGTTGCGCCAGCGTTACCTTTTCGGTATCTAGGGCGTGTACAGACGGGCGATAGCAATGGGGTGCTGCTCAATATCAATAACGAAGTCACGCCGATACAAACAGGCGATGTTTTATTGGGGCAGTATCTTGTGCAAGCGATAACGGAAACCGAAGCGGGTGTGCAAGTGCGGTTTTTGTATCAGCCACTGAATCAAGTGCAAACATTGACTGCTTTGGCAGCTAATTAAAATAAAGAAAGTTTATGATGACCCAGCCAACATTAAAACCACTCAGGCAGCAACTAAGCTTATGTTTGCTGCTGTTGCCGCTGGTTGCTTGCCAAACGCCAGCACCAAAACTGGAAGTAGATGAACATGTTGACAACCGTCTGCAAAACCCGACATTTGCTGAGCAAGCACCTGATAAGATCGTGAATGTGAATGCGCGTGATAAGGTGATTTATTCATTCCTGGCTAATGCAGAGCTGGCTTGGCAGCGTGAGGATTACGCTGAGCTGAACAATATCTACACAGAGCTCAATCAATACGACCCAGGCAATATCCGTGCAACTGAGGGTTTACGCCAGGTAGAGATTGCGCAAAGGCACCAGAGTATGATCGCCGAAGCCGAGCGCCTTATGCAAATCACAGGAACTGAAAATGCACTATCTGACGATGCGCTGGCCATGGATACCCTGAAATCCGTGTTGCTGGAAAATGCACAACATCCCAAAGCGTTGCCTTTGTACAAACAGTTATTGGCCAAGCAGGTCATGCAGCAAAAAGCCAAATTGAATAAGAAATTGAGTTTTAACCAGCCTGTTACCATGGAGTTCAGGGATGTGAATTTAAAAATGATTTTTGAATCATTAGCGAAAACCACCAAAATCAATTTTATTTTAGACAAAGATGTACCTAGCGACAGCAAAGCCACTATTTTCGCTAAAAATATGGCGTTTAATGATGCGCTGGATTTATTGTTACAAACCAATCAGCTAGATAAAAAGGTACTAAGCGAAAATGCCGTTATTATTTATGTGAACGATATTTTGCACCAGCGCGACTACAAAGATTTAAGCGTGCGTAGTTTTAGCCTGGATTATGCAGACGCCAAACAGATGAGTACGATATTGCGCACCATGCTCAATATGCGCAATATGGAAGTGGATACGCGCCTTAACACCTTGCTGATTAAAGATTCGCCGGAAATTCTGGCCTTGGCCGAAAAAATCATCTATGCACAAGATAAGCCGGATGCAGAGGTGATGCTAGAACTGCAAGTGTTGGAAGTAAAGCGCAGCTATCTACAGAATTTAGGCGTGGTTACGCCCACAGGCGTCAGTTTGCCAGTGCCTGCCAGTGGCATATTAACCATTCGCGATCTAAAAGTTTCAGGAAATTCTTTAGTGGTGAACGGTGTGCCAGGCTTGGTATTTAACGCAAGCGATGGGGATGTCAATCTATTGGCTAACCCCAGGATACGTGTTAAAAACAAAGATACAGCGCGTATTCATATTGGTGAAAAAGTCCCTGTGTTTACTGCCAATGTAGCGTCTACCGGTGTGGCATCGCAAACCGTGCAATACATTGATGCAGGCTTAAAGCTGGAAGTCGAGCCTACCATCAGCTCAGCCGATGATGTCACCATCAAAATCAACTTAAATGTGGGCTCTATTGGCGATCAAGTGGTGGCCAGCACTGGCAGTAGTCAAAGCGTTGCCTTCAGAGTGGGTACGCGTTTGGCTTCTACCCAATTGCGTTTGCATGATGGCGAAACGCAAATTCTAGCGGGCCTGATAGATGACCAGGACAGGAAAACCATTAACAAAATACCGGGTATTGGTGATATTCCGCTACTAGGTAAATTATTTTCCAATCAAAGTGATAACAAAAGTAAAACGGAAATTATCTTATCCATCACACCGCATATTATCCGCCCGCGCAAAAATTACGAAGCGCATGAAGCGGATATCTGGACAGGCGCGGATGGGCAAGCGGGCAGGGTTGCGCCTGCAGCCAATATGATTAACGGCGGCACGCCATTTATGGTACCTAGGCCCCCGGCACAGCCGGTATCCACAACTAAGGAAGAAGCGCCTAAAAATATTAATATCCCCTTACCCCCAGGATTTTCACTCGGCGGCGGCGCGGTTCCTGGCACTTTAACGCCGCCAGCTCAATAAAGTGGGAAGTAAACTGGTGTGGCCGATTTCTAACAATATGCTAAGAACGCACGGATTTTCCTATATTGAAATGGTGTTTTCGGTAGCGATGCTGGCGCTACTGGCGGCCGTTGCAACGCCGTATTTAGAAAAAAACATGCAGCGTAAAAAAGAAACCGAGCTCAGGCAAAACCTGCGCCAGATCCGCATGGCGATTGATAGCTATAAAACAGCGGCCGACGCGGGCAAGATTAAAAGGGCGGTAGGTGATAGCGGCTACCCACCTAGCTTGGAAAGCTTGGTTGAAGGGGTTGAGGATATTTCTAGCCCCAATAAGCAGAAGCTGTATTTTATCAGGCGCATTCCGGCGGATCCCATGTACCCGCTAGCGCATGATCAAGCGGCACCAGTTGCTGTCAATCCTGCCGATACATGGGGTAAGCGCAGTTATGCAAGCGACGCGGATTATCCACTTGAAGGTGCCGATGTCTATGACGTTTATTCTTTAAGTGCCGATATTGCAATCAATGGTGTGGCGTATCGTGATTGGTAATAGTCCAGTGAGAAATTATAAACAAGGTTTTACTTTTATTGAGCTGATGGTGGTGATGGCGATTATTGCCACCATTATCGCAATTGCCATGCCGCGCTATTTTGATGGCCTACAGCGCACAAAAGAAACCGCATTAAAGCAAAATTTAAAAGAGATGCGTGACGCCATTGACCATTATCACGCGGATAAAGGTATGTATCCGGCAACACTACAAACCATGGTTGCCGAGCGCTATTTAAGGTTTATTCCGGTAGACCCCATCACTGAAACAGACGCTAGCTGGCAAATTATTAGCACAGCAGATCACACAAACCGCGTATACGACGTAACTAGCGGTGCGGCAGGTGTAGATAGCAATGGTGTGGCTTATAGCAACTGGTAGCTATGCGTATTAAACAAACGGCGAATTGCTTTCAGAGCCAAACTGGCTTGAGCTACTTGGCGGTATTGTTTTTGCTCGCCGCGATTGCGCTGAGCCTGGCTATAGTCGCGCAAAACGAAGACACACAGCTAAAACGCGAAAAAGAGCAAGATTGGCTCTACATAGGCAAGCAATATGAACGGGCAATTGCGAGCTATTACCAGCTATCCCCCAACGGTTTAAACGAGTTACCTAATAAGGTAGACGATTTGTTATTGGATAAGCGATTTGTAGCGCCCGTGCATCATTTGCGCAAAGCTTACTTAGATCCACTAACCAATCAAAGCTGGTTATTTCTTATGAATGAGGAGAATCAACTGATAGGCGTGGTAAGCACATTGCACGAAACTATATTGTCGTATAATATAATTAAAACTTTTCAAATAAATCAAATAGATACAATTTCACACTATAACGATGCTAAATTTGAGTTCAAACAAAAGCCAATTGCGCCACAAAATTTGCAAGAAGTGCAAATGCCAGACCAAAATGATGGTAAATTAGCACCAGACACAAACGGTTTAGATACCTTTACACAATATTGAGTGACATTTGAAATGCTTAAGTTGAGGTAATAAAAAAAATGACAATCAATGGCGCTAAGCAAGACGACAGTTGGCGTATAAAAATGTTAGAGCAAGGTCTGGCGCATTTGGGGCAGGCTTTAATTATCGTGTCTAGCCGGGCAGAAGTCTTGTTTGCATCCAATGCGGCAGAAATCCTCCTTAAAAACCAAAATGGTTTAAAAGTGATCAATCAAAAATTAACCGCAGAACTAGCCCCGGATAATCTGCGCTTGCAGCAGGCGATAAGCGCGGCGATTGATGCGCAGCACAGCCAGGATAACGCGATTAGTATCTATATCCACCGCACGCAGCACCCAAGGCCTTACTATTTGTCGATAAGCCGCATGCAAAAACAAATTGACGAACGGCGCGATGGCTACAGTGTGTTGATGTTAATCAAAGACTTAAGCTTGAATTATGAGTTTTGGACGGATCGTTTGAGCGCCGAATTTGGCCTGTCGCGGCGTGAAGTAGAGTGTGTGGTGCTGCT
Source organism: Pseudomonadota bacterium (assembly GCA_040387035.1). Classification (GTDB taxonomy): domain Bacteria; phylum Pseudomonadota; class Gammaproteobacteria; order Burkholderiales; family Methylophilaceae; genus Methylotenera_A. The sequence continues at coordinate 28,826 of JAZKEN010000042.1, forward strand.
AACCGAACGAAGAAGTGCTAAAGAGGTGTCAGAGGTTATGGGCATTAGCGCGGAAACCGTTCGCCAGTACATAAAAAATGTATTTAAAAAAATGGACGTACAAAAACAGCATGAGCTGGTGAGTTTGGCGCTGGAATATCGAAGAAACCGCTAACGGTTTGTGCTTGGTTGAAATATTTTGCTTGTCAAGATTCTAGTTTTTCACGTATAATCCGCGCCTTTCTGCATAACCTTTTCTATTAAAGAGAAATATAGCTATGGTAGTGATTCGTTTATCTCGTGGTGGTTCTAAAAAGAACCCATTTTACAATGTTGTAGTAGCTGATTCACGCAATCGTCGTGATGGCCGCTTTATTGAGCGCGTGGGCTTTTACAACCCATCTGCCAAAGCTGGTGCAGAGGGCTTGCGTATTGATGAAGCACGCGTTAGTTTCTGGACAGGTAACGGCGCGCAATTGTCTGATACTGTTGCCCGTTTAGCTAAAACGCACGCAAAAGGCCCAGAAGCTGCGCTAGCTGCTAAAGCTAAAGACGCTGCTAAAGCCGATGCTGCAAAAGCAAAAGCAGCTGCATTAGAAGCCGCTAAAGTTAAAGCTGCTGCAGATGCTGCCAAAGCTGAAGCCGATGCAAAAGCTGCCGCCGAAGCTGCTAAAGCAGTTGAAGAAGCCGCCGCTGCAAAAGCAGCCGAAGCTGCTGCTGCAGAAGCACCAGCTGAAGTTGTTGAAACACCTGCTGCTGACGCTTAATTGACTACTAATGTTGCTTTGGGACTGACTGCTTAAGGCAGTCTAAAGCAATGAGTTTAGTGACAACTAAGATAACAGCCAATTCTCTGCCAAATAATTTGCCAGAGAATCTTGTCGTTATGGGGCGCATTGTGGCGCCCTACGGTGTTTTTGGATGGCTGAAAGTAGTGCCTGATACCGAGACGATGGATAGCTTGTTTGATTACGACACCTGGTGGGTTGGCAAAGACGATCACTGGCGCGAGCTGGATGTGGTTGAAGCAAAGATTCATAACGATGTGCTAGTAGTGAAGTTGCAAGGCATAGATGACCGCGATGCGGCATTTGCGTGCAAAGGCAAGCAGGTAGCCGTACCACGAGACGCGCTACCGGAAGCCGCAGAAAACGAATATTACTGGTCAGACTTGATTGGCTTAAGCGTTAAAAATCAGCAAGATGTGATTTTTGGTGAGATAAGCGATGTGTTTGAGACCGGTGCAAATGATGTGATTGTAGTAAGCAGTAAAGACGGAGCGGAAAGTCGTGAGCGGCTGATCCCTTTTACTGCGCAAACGATATTGGATGTTAATTTAGAAGCAAAGACCATGCTTGTAGACTGGGACGCTGAGTTTTAGTCGTCAAGTTTGAATGCATGCACAGAAAGCGTAAATTAGCAGATGCGTTTTGATGTGATTAGTTTGTTCCCTGAAATGTTTGATGCCCTAACTAAATTTGGCATTACATCAAGGGCAGAAGCGCGGAATATCTACAGTGTGAATGTGATTAATCCGCGCGATTTTACGCAGGATAATCACAAAACCGTCGATGACAGGCCCTACGGTGGCGGTCCGGGCATGGTGATGCTGGCAGAGCCGCTGGCAAAGTCGATTGATTTGGCCAAACATAATCAGGCGGCTTTGGGATTTAAACCGCATGTGGTGCATTTATCGCCACGCGGTGAGCCGTTAAATCACCAAAAAGTGATGCAATTGAGCCAAATGCAAGGGCTGATATTATTGGCCAGTCGTTACGAAGGTGTGGATGAACGCTTGATAAGCGCCCTGGTAGACGAAGAAGTATCGATTGGTGATTATGTATTAAGCGGCGGTGAATTACCCGCCATGGTGCTGATTGATGCCGTGGTCAGGCAACTGCCAGGTGTGTTGGGTGATGCGGATTCAGCGGTAGAAGATTCATTTGTGAATGGCTTGCTGGACTATCCGCACTACACGCGACCAGAGGTCTATAAAGAACAAAAGGTGCCGGAAGTATTATTGTCTGGCAACCATGCAAGAATTAGAGAATGGCGATTAAAACAATCGTTGTTGCTAACAAGGGCGAAACGCCCTGATTTATTGGCCGCAAGGTCGTTGACGAA
>JAZKEN010000043.1:0-5744 GCA_040387035.1 Pseudomonadota bacterium
ACCCCATGGCATGCCTTTTACTTCCACTTGCTTGGTTACTTCCAGCTTGTCTGCATCAATCACATATACCGCATCTGATTTACCGCAAGCCAACAAGATTTGCTTATCATCAGGCGTGAAACTAAAGTGCCAGCAACGGTTACCTGTTGGGATTTCTTTGATTTTCTCATAGGTTTTTGCGTCAAATACCTGTAGCAATTTAGCCTTATTAGTAGCAACAAAAATGCGTTCGCCTTTTTTGTCATAGGCAATACCATAGGGTGTTTCTGCCGTATCCACGGTGCGCACAACGTTATAATCTTTATCAAGCACCATAAATTTGTTGCCGTATTCTAAGGTTGCCAAATAGGTCGATCCATCGGGTGATACCTTAATACCGCGCGGCCTGTCACCCATTTCATGCGTTTTGATGGTTTTAACCAAAGCACCTGTTTCAATATTGTGCACAGTTACCGTGTTGTCGGCTTCATTGGTAATCACCAATTGTTTACCATCCGCTGAAAACTCAATGCCTTCGGTTTCCGGGCCGCCCGTAATTTCGCGTACTTTTTCGCCTTTGCCTAAATCAACCACGGCAATTTTTGCAGGGATTTTTTCTTCATCGTCGTCATCCTCTTCTTCGGCACCTGGCTTAGGTGGCGGGCCACCTTTTGCACTTGGCTCAGAAGAAATGTAAGCAAAATTACCGCTCACCCGCACGAACTCAGGGTTTTTACCCACTTTAATCTGTTGTAAAACTTCACCTGTAGCGGTATCGATAACAGAAATACTTTCGTTCTCTCGCGTGGCGACAATCAATTTTTTACCATCATCCGTAATGCCCAAACCACGTGGCGATACGGCTTTGATATCAAGCTGTTTAACCACTTGCATGGTGGCCAAATCAATCACACTCACACCGGCGTCCTGGCTGGTGACATAAGCCACACCTGCAGATGCAACGGCTTGCTCGGCGGCGGGTTGCTGCGCAGCTTCATCTACTTTTGGCTCTTCTGCTGTTTCTTTGTTACACGCTGTCAGGCCTGTAATCAAGGCAATCAAAATCAGGCTGATACGGGTTTTATTAAGGGCTAATGTCATTCCAATCTCCAAAGAATTCGTATTTTATTTAATACTATTAATCTACCAAGCAAAAAATATACTCATTAGTATACACAGGTAAAATCAATAGAAACAAATAGTTATTTTTAGTTCAAACTATCGTTGGCTGGCTACAACCAAATTGCTGGTGGTTGCAACCAAAAAACCCAGTGCAATCAAGCCAATATTTAATTAACCCAGGAACAACTGGTAAGCAGGGTTTTGCGTTTCATCCCAATAGGGATAACCCAAGTTTTGCAGAAACGCCTCAAATTCGGCTTGGCTGTTTGGCGGCACTTGCATACCCACCAATACGCGGCCAAAATCCGCACCATGATTGCGGTAGTGAAACAGGCTGATATTCCAGTCGTGCCCCATCGTATCTAAAAACTTCATCAATGCGCCCGGTTTTTCAGGGAATTCAAATCGAAACACCACCTCATGTTCCGCCTGCGGCGCGTGTCCGCCAACCAAATGGCGCAAATGCAACTTGGCGACTTCATTATCGGTTAAATCCAGCGCTGGTAAGCCTTGCGCCTGTAAATCCAGCACTAGCCTGGCTGATTCTGCAGGGTCTGCAATGGCGACACCCACAAAGATATGCGCCGCAACCGGGTCAGAATAACGGTAATTGAATTCGGTAATATTGCGATCGCCCAACAAGCGGCAAAACGTTTTAAATGCACCCGCTTTTTCAGGAATGGTTACCGCCAACACCGCCTCGCGCTTCTCGCCGATTTCTGCACGCTCTGCAATAAAGCGCAAACGGTCAAAGTTCATATTGGCACCGGATGCAATACCCACCAAGGTTTTGCCGATAAGGTTGTTGCGCTTGGCATATTCTTTAATACCGGCTGTGGCCAATGCGCCTGCCGGCTCTAAAATGCTGCGCGTATCTTCAAACACGTCTTTAATGGCGGCACAGATAGCATCGTTATCCACCACGATCATTTCATCTACAAATTGCTGGCATAACTTAAACGTATGCTCACCCACTTGCTTGACGGCGGCGCCATCGGCAAACAAACCCACTTGATCCAGCATCACGCGGTGGCCCTGCTTTAGCGATTCCGTCATCGCCTCCGCATCTTTAGCTTCTACGCCAATCACTTTTATCTCTGGGCGCACTGCCTTCACATAAGCGGCGATACCCGCCAATAAACCGCCGCCGCCTACGCAGCAGAATATCGCATCGATTGGCTCGGAATAGTTTTGCAAAATCTCTAAGGCAATCGTACCCTGGCCGGCGATCACATCCGGGTCATCATAAGGATGCACAAAGGTTAGGCCCTCTGATTTCTCAAGCACCAAAGCATGCACATAGGCATCAGAATAGCTATCGCCAAACAGTACAACCTCTGCACCGCGCGCTTTCACTGCATTGATTTTAATTTGCGGGGTGGTGGTCGGCATGACAATCACGGCGCGGCAATTCAGCTTTTGCGCACTCAGTGCCACACCTTGCGCATGATTGCCCGCACTGGCACAAATCACGCCGCGCTTAAGCGCATCTTCAGGCAGGTTTGCCATCTTGTTGTAGGCGCCACGCAGTTTAAATGAAAAAACCGGCTGCATATCTTCGCGTTTGAGCCACACACGGTTTTGTATGCGCGCCGATAGATTGGGTTGAAACTCCAGCGGGGTTTTGTATGCCACGTCGTATACGCGTGAGTTTTCTATTTTGGTTTGGTAATCAGTAGTCATGCTTATTTTAATTATGCTTAAATTTAAACGTAGTATTTTTATAGTTCACCAGTTTTTAAGTTCGCTGGCGCAGTGTATAGTATTGAATTGGTTAGGTAATTACATTATAAAGGATTTAGGCAAAATGGCATTGACGCAAGACGAATTAAAACAACAAGTGGCAAAAGCAGCCGTTGAATATGTAAAAAGCGGCATTATTGGTGTGGGCACAGGCTCAACCGCCAATTTTTTTATTGAAGAACTCGCCAAGGTAAAACATAAAATCGACGGCGCCGTTGCCAGCTCTGAAGCCACAGCACAACGCTTACGCGGCCATGGTATCGAAGTATTCGATCTCAATAGCGTCGATCAATTGGACATCTACGTGGATGGTGCTGACGAAATCACTGAGCATCTGCATATGCTTAAAGGCGGCGGAGGTGCTTTAACACGCGAAAAAATCGTGGCGGCTGTAGCCAAGCAATTTATTTGCATTTGTGACGAAACCAAATACGTACCCGTTTTAGGCAAGTTTCCATTGCCTGTTGAAGTATTGCCGATGGCGAAAAGCTATGTTGCGCGCGAATTGGTCAAACTTGGCGGCCAGCCACAGTTGCGTGATTTCACTACCGATAACGGCAATGTGATTTTAGACGTACATGGCTTGACCATTAGCGACCCGATTGCGTTTGAAGCCAAAGTAAACCAAATTGTCGGCGTAGTCACCAATGGTTTATTTGCTGCACGCCCTGCCAATGTGCTGTTATTGGCAACTGCAGATGGTGTTAAGACCTACAAAAAATAAGTTTTAGCAGGCGAGCGGGCTTTAATGACAGATAATATTACTGTAACAATTCGTTGTTATTATTGGATTAAGTAAAATAAAGCCATAAACAAGAAGGGTAGTAAACATGCATTTCGAACACACCTCTAAACAATATGATGCTGAGCTAGAATCCGTTCGTGCCAAAGTGCTCGAAATGGGCGGCATGGTAGAGCAGCAAATTGTGAATGCGCTAGAGGCACTGACTAAAGCTGATATCAAATTGGCTAAGGAGGTGATGGAAGCGGACGCACGCGTTAACTCACTTGAAGTTCAGATTGATGAGGACTGTAGCCATATTATTGCACGCCGCCAGCCTGCAGCGGGCGACTTGCGCATGGTGATGATGATGGTTAAAACCATTACCGATCTTGAGCGTATTGGCGATGAAGCCACTAAAATTGCCCGTACCGCACAACGTATCTTTGATGAAGACCGCATGTATAAACCGCGCTTTACCGAAATTAAAGCCATGGTTAAAATCGTTCGCGAAATGCTGCGCACTTCATTAGACGCCTTTGCGCGTTTGGATGTAAGCCAAACGGTGGAAGTAGCCAAACAAGATGAATTGGTTGATGAGCAGTTTCGTGCCGCGATGCGTCAGCTGGTGATGTATATGCTGGAAGACCCGCGTACTATTTCCATGTCACTAGAGGTATTGTTTGTGGCAAAAGCCGTTGAGCGCATTGGCGACCATGCTAAAAATATCGCGGAATATGTGGTGTACATGGTAAAAGGCAAAGACGTGCGTCATAGCAGCCTGCAGGAAATGGAACGCGAAACCTTGCAACCATAGGCATTAAGTTAGCAATAAAAAAAGCACCTTTAGAGGTGCTTTTTTTATTGCGGCAAATCGCTGATATTAATTGCTGGGTGGCACATAGCCACTTGCCGTATCGGCGCCTTCGCCAAAAAAGTATTTTTCGGTCTGCTCGCTTAGATATTTACGCGCCGCCGGGTCTGCCAGGCTAAGGCGATTTTCATTCACTAGCATGGTTTGTTGTTTCAACCATGCTGCCCAAGCCTCTTTAGATACCTGCAGGTAGATACGTTTACCAAGCTCGCCCGGGTAAGGTGGAAAATCCATGCCTTCTAATTCTTTACCTAATTTAATGCAATGTACTGTGCGTGCCATTTAAAAAAACCTTTATCGAATAAATTACTGACAACAAAACAATATGATAACGCATGTTAAAATAATTCGATTATTTTTCATGATTGATTAGCGCAATGACCACTGAATCAAAACAGCCCCATATTGAAAGCCCGTTTAAAGGCAAAACCGGCTTGCGCCGGCTGTTGAATGCGTTTGGATACTCAGTAGAGGGCTTTAAAGCCGCCTACAAACATGAAGACGCGTTCAGGCAAGAGGTTTTGTTGGCGATTATTTTGGCGCCACTCGCATTTTACCTGGGCAACAATGCGATTGAAATCGCACTCATGGTCGCCAGCGTATTGCTGGTGCTGATCGTTGAATTATTAAATTCTGCAATTGAAGCGGTGGTGGACCGCGTATCGATTGAGCGCCACGAACTGGCCAAGCGCGCCAAGGATATTGGCAGCGCTGCCGTATTTATTGCCTTGCTGATTATGGTGGTTGTTTGGTGTTTGGTATTATTTTATTAAACAGCAAACTTTAGCCATTTAACCTCACTACTTTTTAAGATGCCAGCCATGATCGCCCTTGGCATCTACCGTGTACTCCAACACAGTAATCCAAGCGCCTGCCGCGGCTACAAAAAACACCAATCCTAATATAACAAATTTGGGCGCACTCATACTCATTACCTTTTAAATCAAAAAAGTAATGAGTGATTTTGCTTGTAATTGGTTCAACCTGCGCCGTGTTTTACAAAGTTAAGTTATTGATACACTTAAAAATCACCACGCAAACCAATCAATAATGCGCGCTCACCTGCGGGCGAAATATCTTTTAAGAATGAAGCATGCTCGCGTATCTCGTCATTGAGCAAATTATTCGCCTTGGCAAATAGCTCCAGGTTGAGCTTGGTAGGCAATTTGTAAGCAATTAGCGCGCTCACATTGGTATAACCATCGGTGGCCAGTTCATTACTGGCAGTATTGTCTTGTTTAAAAGCACGCAATACATCCAGTTTTGCACTGAATTTATTGAGCTGGTATTGCAGGCCGGCGCCAA
>JAZKEN010000043.1:5844-12606 GCA_040387035.1 Pseudomonadota bacterium
GCGCCCAAGCTGAACGCATTTTTGGCATCTTTCCAGCGGATCTGCGCATCAATACCGTTGGATTTTTCCTCTTTAAAATTGGTATTGCCTACTTCATATTGCCCGGTGGCCACATGTGCACCGTGGGCATACAGCTCAAAATAGCTGGGTGCGCGCTCGTTATGCGATAGATTGCTGGTAAGCGACCAATTCTGATTGATGCTATACAAGCCGCCCAATGCATAGCTATTTGGGTTAAAGCTGTTATCTTGCCCTGCGCCAAAATTGGCATTATCTTTTGAATCTACTGTGGCGTGCCCCAAGCGGCCACCAAAAGTGATTTTATGCATGGCTTTTTCGTCACGGCCAAACGGTAGCTCTTCATACACATACAAGGCCTTATTTTGGGTATTCACGCTGGGCACAAAGGCTTCTTCACCTAATGCTTCAAAATTGGTGTTGTTGAACTGGAAGCCCACCACACCGTTTAAAGCAAGTGCATTACCTAGGTTAATTTTTGCATGGCCTGCTTCAATGGTGCCCTCTATGCCGCGATTTAAGAAAGTGGTGCCCACTTCGCCGTCTTCTAGCTCGCGATGTTCATAATCGGTATGCGCCATGCGAAATTTAACGCGCTGTATCACATTACCTAAATCGCTAAATTCGCTGGCGACATCCCAACGGTCGCTTTTCATATCGATACGTACCGCCTCCTCTGCCACTACACCGTAATTATTATTCAGCGTCGAATATGATGCGCCTACGTAGCCGTTTTCAAAGGTTAGTGCAGCGCCTAGGGCACCGCCATCGCCCTCTGAGCTGCTATTCACCAATTTGCCACGATTATCGCGCAGCGTTCCATCGGCGGCGTTTTTACGTTTTGAAACCGCAAAACCATCAATATCCAGGTCACTGGTTTTACGCGAATAAACGTCAGCATGGATCGCAAACTGGCCATTACCCACATCCACTACCGCGGCGCCGTTACGCGTGCTGTCTGGCCCACCAAATCGGGCTTCGGCACGTCCTGTAGCGCCATCCAATTGCTCCTTGGGGATACGGTGATCGATTGCATTGACTACACCACCCACCGCACTGCCGCCATACAATAGTGCTGCCGGGCCGCGCACCACATCAATCTGCTCAATCACCAATGGGTCTACGCCTACCGCATGGTCAAAACTTAGGCTGGATGCATCCAGAATGCCGACACCGTTTTGCATGATGCGTACCCGTTCGCCATCCAAGCCACGAATCACCGGCCTGGAAGCATTAGGGCCGAATTGCGTAGCAGTCACCCCCGGAATGCCATTGAGCGTTTCGCCCAGCGTGCCCTCTCGCCTCAGGCTAAGCTCGCGCCCGTTTAATACACTCACCGGCACCACCAGCTCATCCGAGCCAACACCTAAAGGATTGCCGGTTACCGCTAATGCAGGCAGATCAATTTGTGCAGGCTCTGCCGCATAAAGGTTTTGCACGAAAAAAGTGGCCACGGCTAAAACGATTGGCTTGGCTTTAAAAAAATAGGGCATTTGCGCAGCACGCGCTGGCGGCTGTTGACTGTGAAACATGATGGAATCCTCAAAATAGCTGAAATCGAAAATACACAAAGCGACCAAAAAGCGGATTAGGCTTTTGGCTAGTTAATGGTTTTTAATTTAAGCGGTTTGAGGTGGCGCGCGTGCCGAGTAAGCGCGATAGGGAAGATGGAGGTAAGAAAAATAGCAATCAGTGACCGGCAACGAAACCGATTGATGAGCAGCAAATACAAAGTTGCTTGCTGCCAGGCCACTTGCTGCATTGGCGTGGCCAAGGCATTGCTCACATTTGTGATTAGGCGCTTGCTGGTCTTGCTTAGATTTCGAATCTTGCTGAGTATGCTGGATTAGATCAGAAAAATGGCTGATTTCATGCGTGGCAACGCCCATTTGCGTAAACGCAAATAGCACAACCAAACTAAAATGAACAAAAAATCTATGCAACATAGTTGCAATGTTAGCAGAAATTATGAATATTTAGCGCGCAAATATAAAAAAGGCCGCTAATGCGACCTTTTTAAACAACTAAAATTAAAGCTTAAGCAAAATTGGCAGAAGCAAAATCCCAGTTTGCTAATGATGCCAAAAATACTTCAACGAATTTTGGGCGGGCATTGCGGTAATCGATGTAATAAGCATGTTCCCATACATCAATCGTTAATAAGGCTTTGTCGCCTGTTGTTAATGGTGTGCCTGCAGCACCCATATTCACAATGTCTACGCTACCGTCGGCTTTTTTCACTAGCCATGTCCAGCCAGAGCCAAAATTACCCACTGCAGATGCCTGGAAGGCTTTTTTGAACTCGTCAAAACTGCCCCATTTTTTATTGATGGCTTCAGCCAATGCACCAGTTGGTGCGCCGCCGCCGTTAGGCTTCATGCTGCTCCAGAAAAATGTGTGGTTCCAGATCTGGGCTGAGTTATTGTAAATACCAGCAGAAGATTTTTTAATGATTTCTTCTAAGCTCAAGTTCTCAAACTCGGTGCCCTTGATTAAATTGTTTAAATTGGTCACATAGGCTTGGTGATGTTTACCGTAGTGAAAATCCAGCGTCTCTTCTGAAATATGTGGGGCTAAAGCCGTTCTTGCGTAGGGTAATGCGGGTAAAGTATGTTCCATGGTATTTTCCTAACATTGATAAAATTATTTTAGTGATTATTTTTGTTAAAACTTTAATGCTGCTATAAATATGCAGGCAGAAATCAATAATACAAGTAAGCTCTGCCAATCTTTTGCCGCAAACACCACCGGATCATCATCCACTTGGCCGCGATGGGCTTTCATCCACATCCTGCTTACCCAATATAATAAAAGCGGTGGCATCAGCCATAACCACATGGTATTAGGGTACATCAGGTTGGTTTCGGGATTATTAAGGTATAGCGCTAATATCAATACAGACCCTAAACCGGAACTGACACCCAGCGACATTAATACCGGCAAATCGTTGACGGAGTAACCCCGGCCTGCGGCTTCCTGTTTATTGCTTTGCAAGGTAATCAGCAACTCTGAGTAACGCTTTACCAAGGCCAGGCTTAGAAAGATAAACATGGAAAATGCCAATAGCCAGAAAGATGGCGTAATAGTGGTGGCAGCCGCGCCCGCAATAATGCGCATGGTGTATAAACCAGCCAACATCATCACATCCACAATCACCTGCCTTTTCAAGCGAATCGAATAGGCCAATGTCATCACAAAATAAGCAGCAAGCACCAGGATAAAACGGTTTGGCAGCAATAGTGATACTGCAAAGGCAACTCCTAGCAATATAGGCACCATCAACATGCCCTGCCATAGCGGAATAGCACCAGCGGCAAATGGGCGTTTACGTTTGCGGATATGCTGGCGGTCCGATTCCAAATCCAGCAAATCATTAAGCACATAAACCGATGACGCGCACAAGCTAAACGCCAGGAATGCATATAAAACCTGGATGATGCCGTCAAAAACATTAAGTTGGTGTGCCGCCAGCAAAGGCACCACGATCAGTAAATTCTTCAACCATTGATGCACGCGCAAGGCACGCACATACACCATAAACTTAGCACGCGGCGTTTTAAAGCTTTGCACATCAGGTGCTTTTTTTGCAGCGCTTTGCGCAAGGCTATTACTAGACGATACCACGATGGCATTTGCCGCATGTGCCCATACATGCAGATCCACATGCGTATCACCGGCGTAATCAAAATTGCGTTCGCCAAATAACTTGACCAAGTGATCTGCCTTATTTTTGCCTGAAAGATTCACACCTTTTTCGGTTGCAAGCACCTGGTCAAAACAGCCCAGATGCTGGGCGATTCCATTTGCCCACAACATGGGTGAAGCGGTTACCAACACTACCTGACGGCCTTGTTCGCGCGCTTTTTGTATCAGGCCCAGCACTTCCGGGCGATATGGCAATGTTTCCCAATTAAAAGTAACACGCTCAGCCAGACGCTCTTTTACATAAACTTTACCCTTTAACAACCAAAAAGGCAGTAACAATAAGCCCAGCGGATATTGCTTGAGCATTAAAAAAAAGGCTTCGTACAACAAATCGGTGGCAATTAGGGTGCCGTCACAATCCACACATAGCGGTTTACTCATGCTTTACCCTTGCGCCATGATTGCCACACCCAGCGCAATACAAAGTGTACCGACTATTTTGGTGGCGGATAACACTTCACCATTAATGAAAAAAGCCAGCAGCATGGTCACCACAAAACCCAAGCCGACAAACGGGTATGCAAAGCTAACATCCACCCGCGCTAGAACCAGCAACCAGACTGCCGCACTGGCAAAATACAGGGCCAAGCCGCCAATCACATAGACATTGGTGGCAATGGCACTAAATGCCTGCATGGCAGATTGCGACTGCATCGCATGTAAAACCGACACATTGCTCATACCGGTTTTAAGCACAATCTGCGCGATTGACGACAATAGAACGCTGCATAAAATCAGCAGGATTAAATATTGATTCATTTTTGGTTTCTCTTTCATCGGTTTTGCCATTTAGTTTGCACGGTTTTGTTTGTATTTTGATAGCAAATGTTGCAACGCATAAGCGGCAAATATCGCCAAAAAAGGGTTGATGGGCAAATGATACCTATCTTGCCCAACCGTTAATATGGGGAATACAAAGAAAAACGCTGCCACCACAAAAAGCACATTAAAAGGGCTCAACTGCCGGTCTTTTAACAGCTTGTAAACGCCTATGCCAGCCAATACTAAAACCAGCCACCAGAATATAGTGGAGAATAGTTTCATCAGCATTAAAGTCGGCTTACTGAAACGTTTTTCTAAAAACCCGTTCCACACAATACCGATTGTCTCTGCTTTATAGGTGATAACCGCACGCTGCAAGGCCAGTTTTGCATAGCTCAAAGGATTATGCACAATAAAATCGATGGCTTCCTTTTTGAAATAGTGATCGCGCGCGACTTCATTTTTGAACGGCAGCTCGGTTAAATCGGTATAGCCGCCGTTTGAATTGGGGTTATTACCCATCCATAGATTCGCCCCGCCGTTGGCAGAAACCAGCACAAACTCACCAAAAGCTTGCTGATTGCGGTATACCCAAGGTGAAAACAGCAAGGCCGCGCTGATGGCGGCAACAAAAAATGATTGAATGGAAGCCCGCCAGTCTCTGTTGGCTATCCAGTCCAATACGGGTAAAACAACGATAATAGGCAAAGCGGTGGGACGCACGTAGGTGGCCGCACAAATCAAGGCACCCCAAAAAACCGCTCTTAATGTTGGCGCTAACTGCTTGCAACCCCAGATATAAAGCGCAGATAAAATCAGGAAAACAAAAATCAGTTCACTGGCCAATATGGTGGTGAACTCAATCAATATCGGCCAAATCGCTACTAACAACGCCGCAATAAGGGCTACATTTTTTTGCAAATAACGTTGCGCGATGGCATAGGTGAGCCAAACAATACCGACCCCAATCACTACGTTAAACACCGCAATCGGCAAATAGGAAAAACCGGCAACCTTGTAGATAAAGGCATAAATGGCAGAAGTGCCCACAGGCCAGTAAACGGTAATATCGCCATTTGGAAACGCATAGCCATTACCCTTGGCAATACTTTGTGCAAAGGCGTCATACAAAAACGAATCCGATACAGGCTGTATAGGAACTAGATAAGCCCAGACCACCCTGAGCAGGATAGCGATGATGAGTATATTCCTGATATTAAAGAGCGCTGTCTTTTGATGTAAATGCATACTAATCCTGTCGATTTATTATTGTTTGTTCTGCTTATTTTAGTATCAAACGCCGGTCTTTTTCGCTCTTGGGTGTGCGTTATCGTATACCTTGCTCAGGTGCTGAAAATCCAGGTGCGTATACACCTGGGTGGTGCTGATATTGGCATGGCCGAGCATTTCTTGCACCGCACGCAAATCACCACTGGATTGCAACACATGCGAGGCAAAGCTATGCCGCAACATATGCGGATGCACGGAAGTGTGAATACCTTGCTTGATTGCCCATTCCTTCATGCGGTATTGCACATTCCTGGCGCTTATGCGCTTACCCTGCAGGCCTACAAAAACAGGCTTATCCTGCGGATTGTTAATCACGGTTGACGGCTCTGGCCGCATGCTTAGCCATTGCCGAATGGCTTTTATGGCAAACTCGCCCAGCGGTACGATACGGGTTTTGTTGCCTTTACCGGTTACCGTTACCGTACCCTCTGTAAAATCCAGCGCGCCTATATTCAGGTTAACCAACTCGCTTAAACGCAAACCGGACGAATAAAATAATTCTAAAATGGCGCGGTCGCGCACGCTTAAGATATCGTCTTCACGAATATCCACCAGCTTGATCGTTTGCTCAATGGATAGCGCATGCGGCAGCGTCTGTGCCGATTTGGGTGCGCGCAAACCCAGCACCGGGTTTTGCGCATAGCCATGCTGCTGAATCAAAAAACTAAAGAAGCCGCGCCAGCAAGATAATAAGCGCGCAATGCTTTTTCCGCCCAAGCCTTTGCCATGCAGCCCAGCCACAAAACGCCTGATATGGCTATTTTGCAGCTCACTCAAGCTTAGCTTATCACTCAACTCTAACAGCTGGGATAAATCCCTGGCATAGTGCTTGCAGGTTAACGGGCTTAAACGGCGCTCAAAACTTAAAAACTCCAAATATTTGGCGATTAAGCTTTGAGGTGAAGTATCGACTGACATATTATTTTAGCAGCACCGTTTTGAGCAGCAGTATTATGAAAGCTCTAAATGCCTTGATAAGGCCGCACT
>JAZKEN010000043.1:12706-17310 GCA_040387035.1 Pseudomonadota bacterium
AAACGCAAATTAAAAACATGCAATTTATTGGCGGTGCTGTCATTTTGCTGTGCATGCAAAACCAATTCGGCGAATCGGCTCTCCAGTGCCGCAATCTTGTCCCGTTGCGCCAGTTGTTGGCGCTCTGCCAATGAAATGGTGCCGCTGCCATGCGGGCTTGGCAGGTGAATATCTGCCAACAAAGCAGCATTTTCTTCAAAAAATTCAGGGTGATTCTTTAAATAGGTTTTAATTTCTGTTAAATCCATGATTTCCGATACTGGGGCCGACATTGTTATTCCCTAAATAAATGGTTTGTTGTGTTGATTCATTAAATTTCCAGCTGGCCTTCAAATACAAATTCCGCAGGCCCTGTCATCATCACCGGCGATGCTGCTCCCGCCCAGGCGATACTTAACCGGCCTCCGCGCGTATTCACCAAAACAGGCGATTGCAACAGGCCCAAGACCATTCCGCTTACCGCGGCCGCACAAGCGCCTGTCCCGCATGAAAGTGTCTCGCCACTGCCGCGCTCATATACGCGCAGATTGATTTCATGCGCATTCAACACTTGCATAAAGCCAGCGTTCACGCGTTGCGGAAAATCCATATGCGATTCGATTTGCGGCCCTAGTTGTGCGACATTGGCAGTTTCTACATCATCCACTACAGTCACCGCATGCGGGTTACCCATCGAAACGGCAGAAATCCGGATGGTCTCTGCCTGTAATTGCAAAGGATATTGGGCTTGCTGGCTAGTTGCAGCAAATGGAATACGTGCGGGCTCAAAAATGGGAGCACCCATACTCACGGTCACCTGCCCATCTGCCTGTAGTTGCAACACAATCACACCACAAGCGGTTTCTACGTTGATATCACGTTTACTGGTTAAGCCTTTTTCATATACGTATCGGGCAAAACAGCGCGCACCATTGCCACACTGCTCTACCTCGCCGCCGTCCGCATTAAAAATACGGTATTTAAAATCGATATTTGCAGACGTGCCTTTTTCAACAATCAATAATTGGTCGCAGCCGACACCAAAATAGCGGTTAGCGATTTTTTTTACCTGGCTGGCATTGAGCGCTACACTTTGTGAATAGCCGTCAATAACGACAAAATCATTACCTGCGCCCTGCATTTTTGTGAACTTTAGTTGCATTATCACCTCAATTAGTTACGCTTATTCTACCAAATTTGAGTGTTTATCAGTATTTAACCGTGTACAATTCGCAATCCAACAGTGATTAACAATGTTTGCTTTAGCCTTTAGTCGATATTGTTTTCTCTTTTTTAAATTTTAAGTTTTCAAGGCGCATAATGAATGAATACCTATTTACCTCAGAATCCGTTTCTGAAGGTCACCCAGACAAACTCGCAGACCAAGTATCAGACAGCATTTTAGATGCTATTTTAGAGCAAGACCCAACCGCACGCGTTGCCGCAGAAACACTAGCCAATACTGGCTTAGTCGTACTCGCAGGTGAAATCACCACAACAGCCAATGTGGATTATATTAAAGTCGCACGCGACACCATTAAACGTATTGGTTACGACAACACCGAATACGGCATCGACTATAAAGGTTGTGCCGTGTTAGTGGCGTATGACAAACAGTCGCCGGATATCGCACAAGGTGTCGATGGCGCACAGGACGACCCGCTGGACCAAGGTGCAGGCGACCAGGGCCTGATGTTTGGCTATGCAGTCGATGAAACACCACAATTGATGCCATTACCAATCTGGCTCAGCCATCGCTTAATGGAGCGCCAAGCTTCGTTGCGCAAAGATGGTCGTTTGCCATGGTTGCGCCCGGATGCAAAAAGCCAGGTAACCGTGCAATATGTCGATGGTAAACCGTACAAAATCGATACGGTTTTGGTTTCAACCCAGCACTCACCCGATATCAGCCTGGAAGATATTCGCGAAGCGACGATTGAAGAAATCATCAAGCCGATGTTGCCCAAAGAACTGATTAAAGGCGATGTTAAGTTTTTAGTGAACCCGACTGGTCGTTTTGTGATCGGTGGCCCGCAAGGTGATTGCGGCTTAACAGGTCGTAAAATCATTGTGGATACCTACGGTGGTGCAGCACCACATGGTGGTGGTGCATTCTCAGGTAAAGACCCTTCAAAAGTGGATCGCAGCGCCGCTTATGCTGGCCGTTATGTAGCCAAAAATATCGTGGCTGCCGGACTGGCGTCGCGTTGCCTTGTGCAGGTGAGTTACGCGATTGGCGTAGCGCAACCGACTTCCGTGATGGTGGAAACCTATGGTACAGGCAAAGTTTCAAATGAAGTATTGACGCAATTAGTGCGTGAGCATTTCGACCTGCGCCCTAAAGGCATTGTAAAAATGTTGAACTTATTACGCCCGATCTACACAAAAACAGCAGCTTACGGCCACTTTGGTCGCGATGAGCCTGAGTTTACGTGGGAAGCGACTGATAAAGCAGCGGCACTACGCGCAGCGGCGGGTTTATAAGCGAAGCTTATAAATTCTTTGTCTGTGTTTCGGCGCAGGCCAAGCTTTAGCTTAAGCCGCGTTAGCGGCGGCCGAAGCCAGTTGGCATAAGATAAAGCAGCGGCAGGTTATAGGTTTTATATGTAACATAACTTAATGAAATCATGGCTTTACAAAAACCATGATTTCATTATAATCCTGCTCTTAGTAATTTATAGTCTTTGTAATTTATAACCGAGGAACGTTGCGAGGTTACGTAGTATTACACACGTAAACCCTAGGCTCGGTTAGCAATATTGGTGAAATTGCCATCAATATTGTAAACGGCGTTCACCTAACCGTGCCAGACACGGGATGCAGGTGGGCAAAGTTAATTGTCTCTCTCGATTCATCCCCTCTGGTCACCAAACTTCATTATTGTTTAAGGAAAAACGATGAATACCGTGACTGATTTAACATTCAAAGATTACATAGTTGCTGATATCAATTTGGCAACTTTTGGCCGCAAGGAAATTGCGATTGCCGAAACCGAAATGCCAGGCTTGATGGCGATTCGTGAAGAGTTTGCCGTAGCGCAACCATTAAAAGGTGCGCGCATCACTGGCAGCCTACACATGACCATTCAAACAGCGGTGCTGATTGAAACGCTGAAAGACCTGGGCGCAGAAGTACGTTGGGCGTCATGCAATATCTACTCTACACAAGACCATGCCGCTGCGGCGATTGCTGCCGGCGGCACGCCAGTATTCGCCATTAAGGGTGAGACATTAACTGAGTATTGGGATTACACACACCGCATTTTTGAATGGACTGACGGTGGCTATACCAACATGATTCTGGATGATGGCGGCGATGCGACTTTATTGCTGCATCTTGGTACGCGTGCTGAAAAAGACTTATCTGTGGTTGCCAACCCAACGTCAGAAGAGGAAATCTGTCTGTTTGATGCGATCAAAGCCAAACTAAAAACGGATGCTACCTGGTATTCAACACGCTTAAGCAAAATCATTGGCGTGACGGAAGAGACAACGACTGGCGTGCATCGCTTGTATCAAATGCATAAAGAAGGCAAATTGGCTTTCCCGGCCATCAACGTCAACGATTCAGTGACTAAATCGAAATTCGACAACCTGTACGGCTGCCGCGAATCATTGGTGGATGCGATCAAACGCGCAACCGACGTAATGATTGCCGGTAAAGTAGCTGTGGTTGCCGGTTATGGCGATGTGGGTAAAGGTTCTGCTCAAGCTTTGCGTGCACTTTCAGCACAAGTGTGGGTTACCGAAATCGACCCGATCTGCGCATTACAGGCAGCCATGGAAGGCTACCGCGTAGTGACGATGGATTATGCAGCTGAACATGCCGATATCTTTGTTACTGCTACCGGCAACTACCATGTGATCACGCATGACCATATGGCGAAAATGAAAGACCAAGCCATTGTGTGTAATATCGGCCACTTTGATAATGAAATCGATGTTGCCTCACTTGAGCAATATGAGTGGGATGAGATCAAGCCACAAGTTGATCACGTGATTTTCCCAAATGGTAAAAAGATCATTCTATTAGCCAAAGGCCGTTTGGTGAATCTGGGCTGTGGTACTGGCCACCCAAGCTATGTGATGAGCTCAAGCTTTGCCAACCAGACCATTGCGCAAATCGAGTTGTTTACGCAGCAAGCAAAATATCCGGTAGGCGTTTATACTTTGCCTAAGCATTTGGATGAAAAAGTCGCGGTATTGCAATTGAAAAAATTGAATGCACAATTGACTCGTTTATCTGAAACGCAAGCGGCTTATATTGGCGTGTCGCAAGAAGGCCCGTTTAAGCCTGATACCTATCGTTATTAATATCGATTTTAAAAACATTTAAAGGAGCAGACACATGAGATTGTTGATTGGATGGTTGTTAAATGCACTGGCTTTATTGGCTGTGACCTACCTTGTACCTGGCATTCATGTGTCTAGCTTTACCTATGCCTTAATCGCCGCAGCGGTTATTGGCCTGGCTAATATGTTGATTAAACCGATTTTATTGATATTAACGCTACCTGTGACCATTATCACGCTGGGTTTATTTATCTTTGTGATTAATGGTTTGCTGTTTTGGCTGGCGGGTTATTTCTTGCAAGGCTTTGATGTAAAAACCGTTACGGCAGGCAT
>JAZKEN010000043.1:17410-30212 GCA_040387035.1 Pseudomonadota bacterium
AGCCAGCTGGCTAAGTACAATCCTGAGTTTTTTTCGGTGACCTTTGGTGCGGGCGGCTCTACTACTGATCGCACACGCGAAACGGTATTTGAAATCCAGGCAGAGGGTTACCAATCTGCACCGCATATTTCCTGCATTTCTTCCAGCAAAGAAGAGATCCGCGAATTACTTTCTGCCTACAAGGCCAAGGGCATCAAACGCCTCGTAACTTTGCGTGGCGATGTGCCATCAGGCGAAGTCAGCGTGGGTGATTTTAAATATGCCAATGAACTGGTGAGTTTTATCAGGCAAGAGACGGGTGACTGGTTTCACCTGGAAGTAGCCGCCTACCCGGAGTTTCACCCGGAAGCATTATCCGCCGCCAAAGATATGGCTAACTTTAAGCGCAAGGTACAAGCGGGAGCTGATTCTGCGATTACTCAATACTTTTACAACGCCGATGCTTATTTCAGGTTTGTGGATAGTTGCGAGTCCGATGGCATCACGATTCCAATCGTGCCTGGCATTATGCCTATCTACAACTACACGCAGCTAGCGCGCTTTTCAGGCGTATGCGGTGCAGAAATCCCACGCTGGTTACGCTTAAGGCTGGAAGCCTATGCAGACGACATGCCGTCGTTACGCGCTTTAGGTGTGGATGTGGTGGGCGAATTGTGTGAAACGCTATTGGCTTGGGGTGTACCTAGCTTGCATTTCTACACCCTCAATCAAGCGGGTACTATTTCAAAAATTATTGATAACCTAGAGACGCAATAATCTGAAAATTAAATAACTGACAGATTAAAAAGTTTGGAATGGCGCCTGGATTTAAGCTTGATGATCTAGGCACCATTTTTTATTTTTAGATTAGTGAATAGTTAAACCGCGCGGGTTGAAAAAAGCATCTTCCACAAATAGATAGTCCTTTTCGCGGCCTTCGTTCCACAAGGCAATCATGGATATCCAGCGCATTTCCTCGACTGTAATCTCTTGTTGCTTCAACGCCATGGCACGATCCACAATCAAGTCGCGTTCCATATCGTTAATCACATTGGCTTGCTGTAAAAACAGGATAAAACCGATGCTTTCTGTATTGATTTTCTTTAGCTCAATTTCAGAAAACACGCGCATTCCCGAATATTGATGCGAATACCTGATATCAGGCTGCGTTAAACGACATTTCATTTCTTCATACCAGTCGAACGCGCCGTCAATATCCGTTTGCTCAAATCCCGCAGCAGACAACTCCTGCCCCATCACATCAACATCTGGCATAGCATGATGCGCGAAATAATTTTCAAACATGTATACCAATACTTCAAACATAGCATCTCCTGAGTACAATTTGGAATCTATTGACGGTAGGCATTTCATCAAATAAGCCGTTGAAATTTGCCACCGCTCAAGGTCGTAATCTTGCCTTCTAGCTCCATTACCATAAGCATGGCTGAAAGCCCTTCCGGAGTCAATCCGGAAACGGTTAATACCGTTTCAAAATCAACGGGGTCAAATCCCATGCAATCCAACACTGTATTGGGCTCTGGGGCATTCACCCCTACTTCACCCATTAGCCCCAATGGGCTAACGTTTGGCAGCAGATTTTTTAATTCTTCCAGGATGTCTGCCGTGTTTTCAACCAGCTTTGCGCCTTGCTTAATCAGTTGGTGGCAGCCTTTAGCAACGGGTGAATGAATCGAACCAGGTATTGCAAACACTTCGCGGCCTTGCTCGATCGCTAAACGTGCAGTGATCAATGAACCGCTGTCTACGTTTGCTTCAACCACCAAGCAGCCCAAACTCAGGCCACTGATAATACGATTTCTTCTTGGAAAATTTTGTGCTTTTGAAGGCGTACCCAATGCAAATTCAGATACGATCAAACCATCTTCAGCAATTTTATGCGCTAAATCGCGATGCCTGGCCGGGTAAACAATATCCAAACCGGTACCAACCACCGCAATCGTAGCACCATTGGCCTTGATTGCACCACGATGCGCCGCAGCATCAATGCCCAGTGCCATACCACTGACCACGCACAAGCCGTGGTTGCATAAGCTTTCTGCAAACTCTTCCGCATTCTTTTCGCCTTGCGGCGTACTGCTACGGCTACCAACCATGGCAATACATGGGTGATTTAACCAGTGAGTATGCCCAATTGCGTATAAAACAACGGGAGGATTGCTAATTTCTAATAACGCTTGTGGGTAGGCTGTATCGGCTAGCGTAATAAGGTGCGTATTGTCTTTTTTTAGCCAATCAAGCGTTGGCCCGATTACTTCGATATTGACCCCACTGAGTATTTCTTTTGCTACCGCTTCATCCACGACTTCCCGTAGCTGATGCCCCTTGGCGCTGTATATGGCCTCTGGTGAACCGAATCTAGCCAGTAACTGGCAAATACCTGCATTACCTAAACCGATTGTGTGATGAAGTGAAACCCAAAGCGCAACATCAGACTCTTCAATGTTGGCTTTGGTAGGCATCATAAGGATGAGTTAAGGCGTATGTACAGAGTCTGCCGTGTAAATCGGGGCTGTTGTATTCATAATTAACGCGTAAGACACACGGTCAAATGTTCTGAATACCATCATTAAGCCAACGCGCTCATCCGGCAACTTCACCTCACCTGGCTTAAGCACCAATTTGGTTTGCACTGGCGTTTTCTCAAAATCGACAATCTTTTTGCCGTCTGCATCTGTCTTCACGTCAAAATTTAACTCTTTTAGTTTTTTCTCTTCAGCGACCACTTTGTTGGATGCTGCATTCTTATATTCAGGGTCGACAATTACGCGGCCATAACGGCTGATTGCCAATACGTGGCCTTCTTCCAAGCCATCGTTTTTACCGCGATTAATTGACACCACAGTATTAGGGCCGGCCTCTGCCACGCCGCCATAAATACGGATGATGCGGCCGGAAATTTGCGTTTCGGGCGCGTGTGGCACAAAACTGCTTTTAAACTCATCGGGCGAAACCACCAATCTATCTTTGGTAAAGATTTCTTCCTTGGCGCGTACAATATCCCCAGTTGCAGGCTCGCCATAACGCGCAATATCCACATCACCCAGATAGATGGCCTCTGTGCCCAACACTTCTGCTGTATCAGGGTCTCTTAACAATTCACCGGGACGGTAAATATTCCAGTGTGTACCCTCGCCCTCTTGAATTTCATTGATATAGATACGCGTACCTGGGCTGAGTACCACGCGGTTTTCCTGGCCAGCGATAATGCGTGGCGACAGGTCTAGTTTACCGTTTTCAATCAACAAAGGCTGGCTTAAGAACGGTTCGATAATATTAGGCGCAATAGTAAAAATGGCTTCTTTTTCTAATGGCTCTATACGTGCGCCAGGCTGCAATGTGACCGTTTCACGCAACAATTTCAGCTGCGGCGAGCCACTGCTGGTATCTAGCACGACAATATCACCGGGGTAAATCAAATGTGGGTTTTTGATTTGTTCGCGATTCATGCGCCACACTTTTGGCCACTGCCAAGGGTCTTTCAAAAAACGACCAGAAATGCCCCATAATGTGTCACCTTTTACCACTACATGGCGCTCGGGATGGTTTTTTTGAAGCTGAATTACATCAGCATTTACATTCAAGCTTAAGCAAGCAAGTACTAGCAGCGTTATAATGCGTTTATTCATTGCATGACCTCGGTCAAAATAGCGGCTAAAATAAGAAATAGCATCCGCGAAATTGCATTAAATTTATCACGTAATTCATTCAACAATCAAGCTTTTTTGCAAAATTGAAACTTTTTTACAAAGCGGGTTGTTGATATAAGACAACACTTTAAAGATTTAACGATTATGGCACTATTGAATATACTGAACTACCCCGATCCGCGCTTGCACACCGTAGCCAAGCCTATTAAAGAGGTTAATGCTGAAATTCGCCGCTTAATCGACGATATGGCAGACACCATGTACGATGCACCTGGCATTGGCCTGGCGGCAACCCAAGTCAATCAACATGTTCAATTGCTAGTGATTGACACCAGCAAAGAGCAAAACCAGCTTCAAGTCTTTATTAACCCTAAAATTGTGGCCAAAAGTGGCTTGCAAGATTATGAAGAAGGCTGCCTGTCTGTGCCTGGCGTTTACGAAACGGTGACCCGTGCAGAAAAAGTGACGGTTGAGGCGCTGGATAAACAGGGCAAACCATTTACACTGGAAGCCGAAGGCTTGTTGAGCGTATGCATCCAACATGAAATGGATCATTTGTTAGGTAAGGTATTTGTGGAATACTTATCGCCACTTAAACGCAACCGCATTAAGACCAAAATGGTTAAATTGTCGCGCGACAGATAAGCAATTAACAACCCTATGAAAATTATCTTTGCAGGTACGCCTGAATTTGCAGTACCCGCGCTGGCCGCTTTAATGGCTGCCGGGCATGAAATCGTGATGGTGCTTACCCAGCCAGACCGTCCTGCCGGCCGTGGCATGCAGCTAAAAGCCAGCCCAGTCAAGCAATTGGCGATTCAGCATGACTTAAACGTATTTCAGCCAGCATCCTTAAAACCGGCCGATGTTCAGGCGCAAATTTCAGAGGCGAATGCCGATGTAATGATAGTCGCCGCTTATGGATTGATTATCCCTACCACTGTACTGAATATGCCAAAGCATGGTTGTTACAATATCCATGCCTCGCTCTTGCCGCGCTGGCGTGGTGCGGCGCCTATTCACCGCGCCTTGCTGGCTGGTGATACGGAGACAGGCGTCACCATTATGGAAGTAGTGCCTGCCTTGGATGCAGGGGCGATGGTGAGCAAAGGCGTTGTGCCAATAACGGATACAGACACCACGCAAACTTTGCATGATGCCTTAAGCAATATAGGTGCAGAGTTAATGGTGCAAGCCATGCAAACCTTGGCCGTAGAAGGCACCCTTGCTGCCACCGTGCAAGATGAAAGCCTGGTCACCTACGCGCACAAACTGGAAAAAGCCGAATCGGCCATCGACTGGAGCAAAAGTGCCGTTGAAATTTCGCGTCAAGTACGCGGCTTTAACCCTTTTCCGGTAGCAAGCGCCCAATTTAGGGATGAAACCTGCCGTATTTGGTATGCGACCGTTTTAAACCAGCCTTCTTCTGCGGCACCAGGCGAAATCATTGCTACAGGCGCCTACATTCAAGTTGCCTGCGGCCAAGATGTGTTAGCCGTACATGAATTACAAATGCCCGGTGGTAAGCGCCAAACGGCGCAACAGTTTGTGCAGGGCCAACATGTTAAATTAGGTGAATTGTTTAGCTAAATACATCGCTACGGCTTGAATTTAAAGCCAATCAACATCATATTATGGTCATGTTGAATTTAAATACAGGTGCATGAATACTTGTATGAATGTTAGGAGATTGATATGTTTGGTAACTGGTTAAAAACTTCCATCTTAATGGCAGCCATCGTTGCCCTGTTCGGCACTGTAGGTGCCGCTGTTGGTGGCGGAACAGGCATGCTGATTGCCCTATTATTTGCCGCAGGCATGAACATCTATGCCTATTGGTTCTCAGACAAAGCCGTGCTCAAAATGTATGGCGCACAAGAAGTGTCGCCGGATAATAATTACGGCAATGGCCAATTCCGCAATTACTACAATATGGTTAAAGAGCTGGCACAAAATGCCGAGCTTCCGATGCCTAAAGTGTACGTCATGAATGAAAACCAGCCGAATGCCTTTGCTACTGGCCGCAACCCTGAGAATGCCGCGGTGGCAGCCACCGTTGGCATTATGCAGATTTTAAATGAGCGTGAATTGCGCGGTGTGATGGCGCATGAATTGGCTCACATCAAACATCGCGACACGCTGATTTCAACCATTTCCGCCACTATGGCAGGTGCGATTGCTTCTATTGCCCAATTCGGCATGTTCTTTGGCGGCGGCAACAGGGACGGTGAACGTGGCAGCCCCATTATCGGCATCCTGATGATGTTTTTAGCGCCGTTAGCCGCCAGCCTGATCCAAATGGCTATTTCACGCGGCCGCGAGTTTGAAGCCGATAGAATGGGTGCAGAAATCAGCAAAGACCCAAAAGCCCTTGCCAGCGCGCTGGAAAAAATCCACAACTATGCGCATCAAATCCCTAATGAGACCGCAGAAGCGCATCCCGAAACCGGGCAAATGATGATTATCAACCCGCTTTCAGGCGCCGGCTTAAAAGGTTTGTTTAGTACACATCCGCAAACCGAGGAACGCGTGGCCAGGTTGATGGCGATGGCTAATTCCTTTTAAACTTCACCTACAAGGGCTCTTGATTGCCGTCACTCTAAGTATTATTAAGAATGCGGAACTAGACACTTCGAATATGTCACATATAAATGGCATATCAAGTAAAATCTAGCCAATCTAAAAATTAAAGAGTTTTCTTTGTATATTTCCCAACAAATCGCTGCAATCGCAGTTTCTCAAGTGTTATCTGGCCGCAACCTGACTTTGGCGCTGCCAGATGCGCTTAAATCGTATCCAAGTGCAACGCCGCAACAACGTGGAGCGGCGGCAGATTTAAGTTATGGTACGCTGCGATTTTTTGGCGAAGTGAATGCTTACTTAATCAAACTGCTTGAAAAACCCTTGAGCAATGAACATATCACCGCACTTTTGCTGGTGGCGATTTATCAGTTGCTGCATGATAAGGCCGATGATTTTACGGTAGTAAACCAAGCGGTTGAAGCCGCGAGTTATGCCAAACCGCGCTGGGCAAAAGGCTTGGTCAATGGCGTTTTGCGCAACTTTTTACGCCAAAAAGAAGCACTCAGCCTGCAACTTAAAGCCGATGAAGTTGCCATTTATTCTTACCCCCAGTGGTGGATCAATAAGCTCAAACATCAATATCCCGCCACTTGGCAAAGCATTCTCACTACCGGCAATGCACACCCACCCATGACTTTACGCGTCAATGTGCAAAAAACCAGCGCAAAGGAATATGTGCAATTGCTGGCGCGCCAAGATATTTTGGCTAGCCAGGTTGGCGAGTATGCGGTGATCTTAGAGCAGCCGATTCCTGTTGAAAAAATTCCTGGTTTTGCGGATGGTGTGGTTTCGGTGCAAGACTATGGGGCACAATTGGCCGCCGATTTACTGGATTTAAAAGCGGGCATGACGGTATTGGATGCCTGTTGTGCGCCAGGCGGCAAAACAGGGCATATTTTAGAATCGGGCGACGTAAAACTAACCGCGCTGGATAACGATGCCAGCCGTTTAGGCCGCGTGGAAAGTAATTTAAGCCGCCTGCAATTAATGGCCGATCTGCAACTTGGCGATGCCGCGCTTTGGCAAGCCAGCCAGCCATTTGAGCGCATTTTGGCGGATGTACCCTGTACCGCATCGGGCATTGTACGGCGGCATGTGGACATTAAATGGTTGCGTCGTGAATCGGATATTGCTTCTTTTGCCGCACAGCAATCGTTAATTTTGGCGAATTTGTGGCAATTATTAGCAAAAGGCGGTAAATTACTCTATGTGACTTGCTCGATTTTTAATGAAGAAAATCAACAACAAATAGACGCTTTTTTACTTAAAAACCATGATGCGAAACAACTGCCTTTAAATCTGACGAATGAAAACCATCAACATATTCAGTGCGCGCATGGCCAACTTATTCCCAACAGTCAGCACGATGGTCTTTTTTACGCCTTATTACAAAAAGCTGCGTAACGGCATCCGCTTGGCCGCGGTTTTTTCGCTGATCAGCGTATGCTCAATCGCGTTTGCTGCCAGCAGCATTGAAATCAAGCAAGCCGAATTACAACCTTTAGATGATTTTTATGCACTATCGGCTGAAGTAGAGGTGAGCTTTGACGACACCATTGAAGCGGCCGTCAATAAGGGCGTGCCATTACAGTTTTTAATTGAGTTTCAGGTGGTAAGGCCGCACAAGTATTGGTTTGACGATGAAATCGTTACGGCATCACGTAGCGTGGTTCTTAGTTACCATGCGCTGAGCCGCCAATATCTGGTGACGCGCGGTGCGCACCAGAAGTCATTTGAATCACTGGAAGAGGCTGCGCAAGAGCTAATGATTATTAGCGATTGGAAAGTGCTGGATAAAGCACTGGTTGAAAAAAACGAATCGTACAATGCCGCTTTGCTGGTGCGGCTAGACCAGTCTAAATTACCAAAAGCCATCCAGGTAGACGCCATTTCTTCTGAAAAGTGGAATTTAACCTCACAAAAATTTGAGTGGGCTCTTAAGGAGCTTTGGCTGAAAGAGCCGCTCAATAAAGATGCCGGCAATAAAGAACTCAAATGAGTTTATGCCCAATTAGCTGATGAGATATATCGTATTTGCAAGTGTAGCGTTAGGTGTAGTACTGCTGTACTTGCTTTCACTGGCTAGCGCCAACACCGCCACCGCAAGCGACTATTACAAAATCCTTCTGTATCTCAATATCGCTTTGGCAGGCGTTTTGGTACTACTTATCGCTATTCAACTCTGGCACTTATACAAAAAAATCAAGACGGGCGTCATGGGCAGCCGTTTGACCTTACGGCTATTAGGTACATTTGCCTTGATGGCGATTATTCCGGGGTTGATCGTTTATTTAGTCAGCGTGAATTTTTTAACCCGCTCTATCGAATCCTGGTTTAACGTCAAAGTAGAATCCGCGCTGGATGGCGGCTTAAGTTTAGGTCAGCGCGCCCTGGATATTATGTTGCAAGAGGTGGAAGAAAAAGCCGAAAACATGGCGACCAGCCTGGCCTTCTTGCCGTCACGCAGTCATTACAGCATCTTGAATGATTTACGCGAAAAATCGGGCATTCAGGATGCCGTTTTACTCACGCCGCAAGGCCGCATTATTTCGGTTTCCAGCAGTGATGCCAGCAGCTTTCTGCCGGAATTACCCAGCATACCGCAGTTGCGCCAGGCACAAAGCCGCGTCTACGGAAAAATCGAACCCATACCGAATAAAGGCCTGTATTTACGCGTATTAGCGCCGGTTAACACACAAGAGCTGGCAGGTGAAATACGTATTTTGCAACTGCTACAACCCGTGCCGAAATCGCTATCGAACACGGCCGAAGCCGTTCAGGATGTGTACCGCGACTACCAAGAGCTGTCCTATAGCCGCAACTCGCTCAAGGACGTGTTTGCGTTAACGCTGACGCTGGTATTGATGCTGGCGATGCTATCAGCGCTAGCGATTGCCTTTGTATTAAGCCGCCGCATTACGCAGCCGCTGACGGTGCTGGCAGAGGGCACGCGCGCGATTGCCAGTGGCGATTACAGCTCCATGCTGCCAGAGCATGGCAAAGATGAGCTGGGTATTTTGGTTAAATCATTTAACAGCATGACACGCCAGCTTAATGACGCAACCAAAGCCACCGAAAGAAACCGCGCAAGGCTAGAAGCGGCACGTAGCTATCTGGAAACCATTCTGGCGCATCTATCTTCTGGTGTACTGGCGATTAATGAAAAAGGCGAGCTGCGCACTTACAACCTGACGGCCAGCACGATTTTAGGCTTAAATCTGGCGCAATTCGAAAACCAGCAATTTACCAAAATCAGTGAAGAACAGGCCTTTCTGGCAGAATTCATCAGCATTGTTAAAGCGCATTTTGAACTCACCAAAACAGAAGACTTGGCTAAAACCGAGCTATCTCGCCAAATCGAAATTGTGAACCCTCAGGGCCGGCAGCTATTGCTGGTAAAAGCCACACGCTTACCCAACGATAACCGCGCTGGCAGCGGTGACAATGGCTTTGTGGTGGTGTTTGACGATGTAACGACCATGGTACAAGCCCAGCGCGATGCGGCATGGGGTGAAGTGGCGCGCAGGCTGGCACACGAAATTAAAAATCCGCTGACGCCTATCCAGCTTTCTGCAGAACGTTTGCAGCATAAATTGAGCACAAAATTAAACACTACGGATGCCAACATGCTACAGCGTGCCACTGATACAATTGTCAATCAGGTGAGCGCAATGAAAACTATGGTGAACGAGTTTAGCGAATATGCGCGCGCACCTTCTGCTAATTTAACCCGCTTGAATATTAACCAGCTTATACGCGATGTGTCGGCTTTGTATGAAAATGCCCGCGATGAATTGATGGATTTGGAGCATAAATCAGCGGCCAGTCAAAACAGGGATAGCGTGCAAATTGAATATGACTTGATGCCGAATATGCCGGATATTTTAGGTGACGCCACCATGCTCAGGCAGGTGCTGCACAATTTGATGCAGAATGCGCAAGACGCGCTGATACCTGTTGAGGGTTCACCACCGATTAAAAAACCTGAAATCCTGGTGCAGACCAGCTTTAACGAATCTACCATTAAATTAGTGGTAAAAGACAATGGTCAAGGTTTTCCCGCCGCCATCATTTCGCATGCTTACGAACCTTATGTAACGACCAAAGCGCATGGCACAGGCTTAGGCTTAGCCATTGTCAAAAAAATGGTGGACGAGCACGCCGGCCAAATTAGAATAGAGAATAACGCCTCCGGTGGTGCTAGCGTCACCATTATATTGCCGCTTGAATCGGATCACTTGAAACAAAAAAATACGACGCAGCATACAGAGGCGGCAAATGGTAGTCACTCCCAAAGCATGAACGGTAATACCCAACAAAAATCAGTAAGGAAAGTATAAGCATGGCTTCACGACATATTTTAGTGGTGGATGACGAAATTGGCATTCGCGAGTTGTTAAGGGATATTTTAGAAGACGAAGGTCACCATATCACGCTGGCAGAAAATGCGCAGGCAGCCAGGGATGCACGCTTAAAACAGCGACCAGATTTAGTGTTATTGGATATTTGGATGCCGGATTGTGACGGCATTAGCCTGCTTAAAGAATGGGGTAACGCGGGCCTGCTGACGATGCCCGTGGTGATGATGTCCGGTCATGGCACGATTGATACCGCTGTGGAGGCCACCCGTATTGGCGCCTTTGATTTCCTGGAAAAGCCGATCGCATTGCAAAAACTGCTTAAAACGGTCACCGCTGCATTAAAGCATGCCGAAAATCTGCCAAAAACCGAAATGAATTTGGCCAGCTTTGGCAAAAGTTTAGTGATTAATGAGTTAAAGCAGCGCTTGGAACAAATCTCACGCACCAAAAATGCCCTATTACTTATCGGTAAAAAGGGTGGCAGCGTGGAGTTATGCGCGCGCTTTTTGCATGTAGCAGGCACGCCTTGGCTGAGTTTATCCGAATACGACAAACTGGCAAACGCGCCACTGGAATTGCTGGAATATGCGCGCGATGGCGTTGTATTTATTGAAGAAGTGGCTGCCTTGCAGAAAACGGAACAAAAAGGCCTGCAACTTTTATTGGCTAAAGCCGAGAAATACCAAGCACGTGTGGTGTGTGCCAGCGCTTTCAGCTTGCCCCAATTGGCCGAGAATACCCAATTCGATTACAGCTTGTTTCAAACGCTATCGCAAAGCACATTGAAAGTACCTGCACTTAATGACCATAAAGAGGATATTCCAGATTTAGCCAGCGCGATGGCTAGCCTTCTGGTGGAGACCTCAGGCGCAGATTATAAAAGCTTTGATGTGGCTGCATTGAATGCGCTAAGAAATGCCGACTGGCCAGGTGATTTGGCCGAATTGGAAGCCGTAGTACAAAATGCCATGCTCAGCAGCTTGACGGATAAGATCACACTTAATGATGTGACACGGGTTTTAGAACAGTTTAGCGCTAGTGAAAGCAATCAGCCCGCTGCCGCACAAGCCTTGCCGATAGAATTGATACAGCCTTTACGCGAGGCACGTGATGATTTTGAGCGCTTTTACTTTCAGCACCATATGAAGCTGATCAATAACAATATGAGCAAACTGGCCGAAATCTCTGGCTTGGAGCGTACCCATCTATACCGCAAACTAAAGCAGCTAGGCATTAAAATCAAAGGATAGGTTTAAGCGTTAAAACCACAGGCGTATGGTCAGATGGGCGTTCAAGCTTGCGTGGTAGCTTATCAATCACGCAGCTTTCACATTGGCTTTTCAGCGCTTCGCTGACCAGGATATGGTCAATGCGCATGCCGAAATTGCGCCTGAAACCCATCATGCGGTAATCCCACCAGGTAAAGCTTTTATCGGCTTGCTCAAACAACCTGAAACTATCATGCAAGCCTAAATCGATGATGCGCTGAAATGCTTCTCTCTCTTTAGGGCTTACCAGTATCTGCCCTATCCACGCCGCCGGGTCATGGCAATCGCGGTCTTCCGGCGCAATATTGTAATCGCCTAACAGCACCAGTTCGGGATACTTTTTCAGTTCTTCTGCAAGCCAAATCGTTAAGGCATCCAGCCAGCGCATCTTGTACACATACTTATCGGAATCCACCGCCTGGCCGTTGACGATATACACACAGACAACGCGAATACCATTAATCGTCGCGCTGATCACACGCTGCTGCTCATCCTCAAAATTAAAGATACCGCGCTCAATGTCGGTCATGATATGACGGCTTAAAATCGCCACGCCATTATAGGTTTTCTGCCCGGCGTGCACCGATTGATAGCCGGAGGCAGCTAATTCAGCATAGGGAAACTTGCTATCTTCCTGCTTGGTTTCCTGGATACATAACACATCAACGGGGTTATCCCGCAGCCAATCCAGCACATGCGGCAAACGTACATTAAGTGAGTTGACGTTCCAGGTAGCTAATTTCACAGGCTTATCTCAATTCTATCCATAACAATCTTTATTTTAGCATGCGTTAAAACCGCATTCAGCGATGTGTTAAAGTTTTGCCTTTTTTGGGCATTGTATAGTGATTAAAGCCGCGATATTTGATATGGACGGACTGCTCATCGATTCTGAGCGCATCATCATGCAAGCCTGCATCGCGGCGGCGGGTGAGATAGG
>JAZKEN010000044.1:0-7261 GCA_040387035.1 Pseudomonadota bacterium
GCAATTGCAGCGCCGCTTAACACTCGCCATGCAGCAAAATTTGCAAATGCATCAACAAAAACTATTACGGTTAGCCAGCAGCATTGAACAACTCAACCCCAATGCCGTACTGGCAAGGGGTTATGCCATCGTTCATAGTGAAATTAGCCAAAACGACTTGCTAAACCCCTTGCCGCAAGAGCTGGTTACCAATGCGCAACAAATCCAGCCGGAATCACGGCTGAACATCACTTTTCTTGTGGGTAGCGCCACCGCCAAAGTCATCAGCACCAAAAATTAACCTAATTTAATTTCGATTGCGCTTGGTTTGACCATTCAATTGGTTGATAATACGCAATCGTATTAGTCGCGTACCAACATGGATAATCAAACTCCACAAAAAGCAGCTCTACATACCATGGCCTTAGCCGCTCTAGGCGTCGTATTTGGCGATATTGGCACCAGCCCCCTATACACCATGAAAGAAGTTTTTTCAGTCGGGCATCATCCGCTTCCACTCAATGCAATGAATGTTTACGGCATTTTGTCGCTCATCACCTGGGCGCTTATCTTGATTGTATCGGTTAAATATGTCGCTTTTATTATGCGTGCCGATAACCGTGGTGAAGGCGGCATTATGGCTTTGCTGGCTTTAGCCTCAAGGAACGCCGAAGGCAACAGCAAAAAACAGCGCAATATTATGCTGCTGGGTATTCTAGGCGCCTGTATGTTCTATGCCGATGGCATGATTACGCCTGCGATTTCAGTTTTATCAGCCGTAGAAGGCCTGGAAGTAGCGGCACCAAGCTTGCACACAGCCATTGTGCCGATTACCCTGGTGGTGCTGTTTATGTTGTTTTGGGCGCAAAGCAAAGGCACCGCAGTCGTCGGTGCTTTTTTTGGGCCCGTGATGTTGCTGTGGTTTGGCACCTTGGGCCTGTTAGGCATCATCAACATCCTGCATGACACCACAATATTAAATGCACTCAATCCTTACTATGCATTTATCTTTTTCGCCACACAACCTTGGATCGCTTTTGTGGCATTAGGCGCCGTGGTGCTAGCCGTCACCGGTGCAGAGGCGCTGTATGCTGATATGGGCCACTTTGGCCGCTACCCTATCCGCTTGGCCTGGTTTGGTTTCGTTTTACCTTCTTTATTACTCAATTACTTTGGCCAGGGGGCGTTGATGTTACACAACGCGGCTTCTATCAAAAATCCGTTTTATCTATTAGCCCCGGAATGGGCGCTGTTTCCGCTGATTATTCTAGCGACACTAGCCACAGTTATCGCTTCCCAGGCGGTGATTACAGGCGCGTTTTCAGTGTCACGCCAAGCTTTGCAGCTAGGCTATTTGCCCCGCATGCATATTCAACATACCTCAGAAAGCGAACAAGGCCAGGTCTATATGCCACGCGTTAACTGGGGCTTGATGATAGCTGTTATGGCATTGGTGATAGGTTTCGGTAGCTCCGGCGATCTGGCTGCCGCCTACGGCATAGCGGTAACCGGTGATATGGTGATCACGACTTTGCTGGCATCTGTCGTATTCACAGAAATTTGGCGTTGGAGCAAATTAAAAACCGGTTTATTAGTGGCTTTGTTTTTGATGATTGATCTGGCCTTCTTTGGCGCCAACGTATTAAAAATACCCGATGGTGGCTGGGTGCCGCTGGTGATGGGCGTAATTATCTTTGTACTGATGCTGACCTGGAAAAATGGCCGTACATTGGTCTATAACCGCCTTAAATCCGAATCCATGGCCATCGAGCCTTTTATTGAAGCGGTTGGCGCACACCCGCCGGCACGCGTGCCCGGCATGGCGGTCTTTATGACACCCAACCCTGAGGGCGTGCCGCATGCCATGCTGCATAACCTGAAACACAATAAAGTCTTGCACGAAAAAGTGATGATTTTAACGGTTAAGTTTTTGGATGTACCTCACACCAATATTGAAGAGCGCGTCACCGTTGAAGCCATGTTGCATGAGTTTTATCGTGTTACATTACGTTATGGCTTTAAAGATGAGCCGGATTTGCCGCGCGATTTAATACTATGTGCCGCCAGGGGCTTAAGTGTAGACCCTATGGATACCTCGTTTTTTATAGGTAAAGAAATTTTAATCGCCTCTGAAAAATCCGGCATGGCGATTTGGCGTAAAAAAATATTCGTTGGCTTGTTTCGTTCGGCTGAGACCATTACCAATCAATTTAAGCTGCCACCTAACCGTGTTGTAGAACTGGGTTCACAACTTAAAATTTAGTCGATCCAAACGCGCTTAAAATGACATCAACCCTTTTCGGGCCTTAATCGTTATTGCACTATCTAATACGTTTTAACATTGCCTATTACGTTTTAACATTACGTCTTAAATTTAGGGAGCTATCATGCAAAAAGTCACTGCCATAGTACTAACCGCACTCAGCCTGCAATTAGCAAGCTGTGCCACCACCACTCAAGATAGCGTTTCCGGCGTCAAGCGCTCGCAGTTTTTATTAATGCCTGCCAGCTCAGTCGATAGCATGTCTGCGCAAGCCTACACCACAACACTGAAAGAAGCCGAGCAGAAAAATACCTTGAACGTGGACAAAGCCATGCTGGCACGCGTTCGCGGTATTTCTAATCGATTAATCGCCCAGGTTGGCGTGTTCCGTCCGGATGCCGCGCAATGGAAATGGGAAGTCAACGTTGAAAAAAGTGACCAGCTCAATGCTTACTGTATGCCGGGCGGCAAAATCATGGTGCTATCGGGCCTGGTAGAAAAACTCAACGCCACGGATGACGAATTGGCTGCTGTCATTGGTCATGAAATCGCCCATGCCTTGCGTGAACATGGTCGCGAACGCATGTCACAAGCCTATTTACAACAATTTGGCCTGCAAGCATTAGCGGCTCTGGCTACCGGCTCAGCCGCCGGCGGTGCAGCGGTACAAGCGGCCGGTGTTGGTTCGCAACTATTTTTTGCGCTACCCAACGGCCGCGAGCAAGAGCGCGAAGCGGATAAAATGGGCTTGGAACTAGCGGCCCGCGCTGGTTTCAATCCAAATGCGGCAATCACTTTATGGCAAAAAATGGGTGCGCAATCCAAAAGCGCTCCGCCGGAATTTTTTAGTACCCACCCGGCAGGCGAAAACCGTATTGCCGATTTAAAAGCACTGATGCCAAGAGTAATGCCTTTGTACGAGGCAGCAAAAAAAAGCTGAATAAACCACGGTTTACTCATGCATTGATTAAAGCGCACTGCTTACCACAGTGCGCTTTATAATTTTAAGCGCATTATTTTTGGCTAAATGTTGATAT
Source organism: Pseudomonadota bacterium (assembly GCA_040387035.1). Taxonomy (GTDB): domain Bacteria; phylum Pseudomonadota; class Gammaproteobacteria; order Burkholderiales; family Methylophilaceae; genus Methylotenera_A. The sequence goes on from JAZKEN010000044.1 coordinate 3,280, forward strand.
AGGTTAAAATAACGTTTTTGATTAACTAACACCCTCTGAGAACAATATGGATCCACGTCAAAGTATTATCGAAACCGCGTTTGAAGACCGCGCCAATATCAACCCAGCTAACGCCTCAGCCGAATTAAAAGCGCATGTTGAATCTGTATTAAAAGATTTGGACGCCGGTACCTTGCGTGTTGCCAGCCGTATTGGCGATACGCAAACCTGGGAAACGCACCAATGGCTTAAAAAGGCCGTGTTATTGTCTTTTAGGCTAGAAGACAACAAATTGCTGGATGATGGCGTCACTAAATATTTTGATAAAGTGCCACCAAAGTTTGCTGATTACTCTGAGGCGGACTTTAAAGCAGGCGGTTTCCGCGTAGTGCCGAACGCAATCGTACGTCGCGGTTCATTTATCGGCAAAAATGCCGTGCTGATGCCATCCTATGTGAATATCGGCGCCTATGTGGGTGAAGGCAGCATGGTAGACACCTGGGCCACCGTGGGCTCATGCGCTCAAATCGGTAAAAACGTGCATCTATCCGGCGGCGTAGGTATTGGCGGCGTTTTAGAGCCAGTACAAGCAGGCCCAACCATCATTGGCGACAACTGTTTTGTCGGTGCACGTAGCGAAGTGGTTGAAGGCGTGATTGTAGAAGACAACTGCGTGATTTCCATGGGCGTGTATATTGGCCAAAGCACCAAAATCTACGATCGTGAAACAGGCGAAGTGTTTTATGGCCGTGTGCCAGCGGGCTCTGTGGTGGTATCAGGCAATCTCCCATCAAAAGATGGTAGCTACAGCTTATATTGTGCAGTGATCGTTAAAAAAGTAGATGCCAAAACATTAGGCAAAGTCGGCATCAACGAATTGCTGCGTGGCATTTAATAAAAATTAACAAATACGCTAAATTTTCGTCAATTATTTGTTACTGGGCTATTTGTAAGTCTTAAAACCAAACTCATTTGCTTATATAAATAAATAAATTTAAAGGCAAATCACTTCCTTAACCATACTATTCGCGCGCCTGCGCAAATAGTATGGTTTTTTTGTGCTCTTGTTCCAAGCGCCAAATGAACCATGAACAAGCTACATGGCACAGTAGTTGCTTTCTGAAGAATTACCTTAATTGATAATCTTAAAAAGATCATGATCATGAAAGCATCATACGATATTTGGCTCATACTGCTTTCGCTATCCGCGAGCGCATTTGCCATGTATCTCAGTTTTGGGTTTATAGAGCATGTTTACCGCACGGCAAGCCAATACCGCAGAATGTTGTTCAATATGTATTCCGTTGCGATAGGCACTGGCTTATGGGCCATCCACTTTATTAATTTACTTATTTTTCATGGCAATCAAGCCTTTACTGTATTTTCTCTGGCCATGTTCTTCTCTTGGCTGGTAGCCGTGAGCATAGGCTATACACTTTGCGCCGCCACCAGCAAAAAAATCATGTCTTTAAACCGCTTAACTTTTAGTGCCATTGTGATTGGCCTGGGTAGCTACCTGATGTTTTATTTTGCGTTAAGCGGCTTAAACGAAACCAATAACCTGTGGAGTTTTAGCACGGATATTTCATTCCATCCCATTTCATTACTGATAGCGATCAGTACCGCTTTGGGTGCTGGCGTGCTATCCCTGATCACACTGTCATGGATGAAAAGCTATGCCGGTGAAAATAAGCTATTGATTAAAATAATTTTTTCTGTGATTACCGGTGTGGCTATATTGGCAATACACGCGACATTCAATTCATCCGTCAATATCCAATCCTATATGGCTTTATCTTCAAGCGTACCGCTTGCCGATAAAACCTTATCGGCGATTGTGATTGCCCTGGGCCTGATTTGTTTGTTTCTGCTGGCTTTTGTAGTGGCTTTATACTACGAAAAATTTGGCGCAAACACACTCGAAAACCGCATCATAGATACGCAAAAAAATACCGACACCACGATCTCAGGCTATAAGGACCCGTTAACACAATTGCCCAATCGACGCGCCTTTCAGCGCGAACTGGAAACCGCTATCAAGCGCAGTGCACGTGCGGGTACCACCATTGCGCTGGCCTATATTGATTTGGATCACTTTAAGCCGATTAATGATAGTTATGGCCACCATGTAGGCGATGCCGTGCTGATGTTTGTGGCACAACGCTTGAATGCAGCGGTGCGCGTTTGCGACTCTGTGGCACGTATTGGCGGCGATGAATTTGTCGCGTTGATTGAAGAGATTAAATCGGATGAAGATATTATCCCGATTGTAGAGCGCGTTGTGAACGCGATTAAAGAGCCGTTTTTAGTCAGTGGCCAGCAGATTGATATTTCGTGCTCGGTGGGCATTGCCGTTTACCCTAGGGATGGCGATATTGAAAAACTGATGATTTGTGCCGACGCCGCCATGTATAAAGCCAAGGAAAACGGCAAGAATCAATTCAAGTTCTTTGATTCCGAAATCGAATCAGCGTCTGATCAAATGCTGGAAATGCAGCGCGATTTGCAATCTGCCATTAAAAACAATGAATTCAGCCTGGTGTTTCAACCCAAAGTGAATTGCAAGCAGCAATCACCCGTGGGTGCTGAGGCGCTTATTCGCTGGAACCACCCTAGCAAAGGCATTATTTTGCCGATCACTTTTATTCCTGCGGCCGAACGTTTTGGCTTGATCAATCAAATCAACGATTGGGTTGTTGAAGAAGGTTGCCGCGCCATCCATCGCGCAAAAGACGTGGGTGTTGACTTAAAAGTATCCATTAACCTAGCGCGACAGCAATTCAGGAACCCGCATCTGGTTGATGAAATATTGCAGCTACGCAAGCGCTATAAGATAGCCGCCGCAAACTTAATGTTTGAAATTAAAGAAACCACCGCCATCAAAAATGAAGCCCAGTTTAAGCACTTGCTGCGTCAATTTAAAGCCGCAGAAATCAAGGTGGCACTGGACGATTTCGGTTCACAGCAGTTTAGCTTAAGCTATTTGCAACACTTGAATATTGATGAAATCAAGCTGGATAAGGTGTTTATTGGGCAAATTAACGAAAACAAGGCATCACGTGCACTGGTGGATGCCGTTATCCGTTTAGCACATGCCTTGGATTTGAATGTGGTGGCAGAAGGCGTAGAAACCGAAGCACAACGCGTCGCGCTCACTGACCTGGGTTGCGATCAAATGCAGGGTTATTTGTTTTCAAAACCTTTATCAGAAGAGAAACTATTGAGGCTATTTAAACAGCTCAATGAAAATTCTGAATCTACAGATCAATTTTTGGTGTCAGATTATCAATCAGAAGCAGCTTAATCACGACAAGAGCCGCTTCTAGGTGATAAAATAAGGCCTTGTTCAATGTAGCCTTAAGCACCAAGTCAGATGAAACTTTACGGCATACCAAACTGCAATACGGTCAAAAAAGCCCGCGAATGGCTTGCCGCGCGTCAAATTTCGGTAGAGTTTCATGATTTCAAAAAACAAGGTATTACAGCCGCTGATTTAAGTGGCTGGCTAAGCCAAACCTCACAAGACAAGCTGATTAATCGCGCCGGCCTTACCTGGCGCGGCTTGGATGAAGACACAAAAAACAGCATCACAGACAACGCTGCTGCAATTGCACTCATGCAAGCCAAAACCTCTGTGATAAAACGCCCGGTGCTGGTTAAAGACGGTACGATTTTATGTGTGGGGTTTGATGAAGCCCGCTACACGGATATATTTAAACCTTAAAACAGGTATTTAAGCCATGACCAGCCCATCTCCTACACTTGAACTTGCGATTGATTTACTGAAACGCCGCTCTAACACACCGGAAGACGCCGGTTGCCAGGAAGCCATGATTGCGCGCCTTGAACCGCTAGGCTTTAAGATCGAGCGCATGCGTTTTGGCGATGTAGACAATTTTTACGCGCGTCGCGGCACTGCATCGCCACTGCTGGTGTTTGCAGGCCATACCGATGTTGTGCCTACAGGCCCCCTGGATAAATGGTACACACCGCCGTTTGAACC
>JAZKEN010000045.1:0-4550 GCA_040387035.1 Pseudomonadota bacterium
ACGATATGAATTTTGTTGCGGTCACCGAAAATGTACTCAGCCATTTTTGGGTTCCAGTAACGGGTTTGGTGGCCAAAGTGAACACCGGCCTCAAGCATTTGACGCATAGTAACTGACATTGTATTGCTCCATGTAAGGGTTAACATTACATTCATCCACAATATTTGCTTTTATTTCGCAAACACCCTGTACGGGACGATGTATTGATTTAATTAAAAAATTTGCTCAATTGGCTCAAAGCTCAATCAAGTGGCGCGTATAATAGCAAATAATCCCTTTAAACTCAAACAAAACTTGAATATTTTCAAAGAATTATGACGATAACTATTAACAATACAGATGACATAGCAAAAATGCGTATCGCCGGCAAACTGGCATCTGAAGTACTTGATTATATTACACCTTTTGTCGCGAATGGCGTGACTACAGAAAAGCTGGACCAGCTTTGCCATGATTATATTGTCAATGTGCAGCAAGCGATTCCTGCGCCGCTCAATTATGCGCCGGACGGCCATACTCCCTACCCCAAATCGATCTGCACATCCGTCAACCATCAAATTTGCCATGGCGTGCCAGGCGATAAAGTACTTAAAAATGGAGACACGGTGAATATTGATATCACGGTGATCAAGGATGGCTATCACGGTGATACATCGCGCATGTTCCATGTCGGCGAAGTGTCTATTCAAGCAAAACGCCTATCAGAGCTGACTTATCAGGCCATGTGGCTGGGTATTAACAAAGTAAAACCTGATGCTACCTTGGGTGATATCGGTTACGCCATTCAAAGCTTTGCTGAAAAAAATGGCTTTAGCGTGGTACGTGAGTTTTGCGGTCACGGAATCGGCAAAAAATTCCATGAAGACCCACAGGTGTTGCATTATGGCAGGCCAGGCACCGGCTTAAAGCTGCGCGCCGGCATGATTTTCACCATAGAGCCGATGATCAATGCGGGTAAGCGCGATATCAAGCAAATGCCTGATGGCTGGACCATCGTCACTAAAGATCGCAGCCTGTCTGCCCAGTGGGAGCATACCGTGCTGGTGACCGATACAGGGTTTGAAGTCATGACCTTATCTGCAGGATCGCCTGCTGCGCCAAGTTTTAGCTAGTTTTTTGCAAATGACGGATCTGCAAACCCAGTCCAAGCAGGCTATGCAAGCGTGGCGTCTTGATTTAAAAACGCAGCAACAAGTCTTAGAAACCGCGTTTTTTGAACATCAGAATACCGGCAAACTGTTAAAACAGCAGTCTTTATTGATTGACCGTCTGCTAAAAAAAATATGGCTGCAAGCCGATATTGATACCGATATTTCTTTAATCGCGGTTGGCGGCTATGGGCGCAATCAACTGTTCCCCTATTCCGATATCGATTTGCTGATCCTGCTGCCTGACAATGCACTCGATAACGCAGCAACTGCGCTACAAAACCAGAAGATAGAAACCTTGATTGGCTTGCTGTGGGATATCGGCCTTAACGTTGGCCATAGTGTGCGCAGCTTGCAAGAGTGTATTACTGAGGCGGCACAAGACGTCACGGTGCAGACCAATTTGCTGGAAGCACGTTTGTTGTGCGGCAAAAAAAGCCACTATCTTGCGTTTTTAAATGCAGTGAATCAAACCATTGATATAGCCAGTTTTTTTACGGCAAAATTCAAAGAGCAGGACAATCGCCACGCCAAGTTCAACGACACCACTTACAACCTAGAGCCCAATATCAAAGAAAGCCCGGGTGGCTTGCGCGATTTGCACATGATTGTGTGGCTGGCACTCAGCCAGCATTTAGGCAAAAGCTGGGCAGATCTAGCCAAAAACAACATGATTACAAAAGCCGAATTGCGCAAAATCAGGCGGCATGAGCGTAATCTGCAAAACCTGCGTATTCGTTTGCATTACTTGGCCAGGCGCCGTGAAGACAGGCTGCTGTTTGATTTTCAGAACGAACTGGCAAGTGACTTAGGCTATGTCACCACCCCACGAAAACGTGCCAGCGAACAGCTGATGCAAAGCTATTACACCAGCGCCAAATTCATCAACTTAATCAACGAAATCCTGCTCAAAACCTTTGAAAAAATAGCCTTTAAGACCAGGCCTAAAATCATGCCGATCAATGCACGATTTGAAGCGCATGATGATTTGCTGGAAATCAAAACGGCCAATGTTCTGCAGCAACACCCAAATGCCATCCTGGAAAGTTTTTTGCTGTTGCAGCAACATCCCCAGCTAACGGGAATGAGCGCCAGCTTAATTCGCGAATTGCAGCGCGTTAAGAAAATCGTAAATGATGACTTTCGGCAATCTGCCGATAACAAAGCCACATTTTTAGCCATCCTGTCGCAAGCAAATGGTGTCAATCACTCACTGCGCCGTATGAACCGCTATGGAATCCTGGGTCAGTACATACCCGTTTTTGGCAAAATCGTCGGCCAAATGCAGCATGATTTATTTCATGTATACACCGTCGATGAGCATATTTTAAATGTGCTGGCCAATTTGCGCCGCTACGCCAAACCCGAGCTAAAACATGAGTTTCCGCTATGCACGCAATTGTTTAGCGAATTTGATAAGCCGCACCTGCTCTACCTGGCCGCCCTATTCCACGATATTGCAAAAGGACGCGGTGGCGACCATTCCACGCTTGGCACCATTGATGCAAAGCGTTTTTGCAAACTGCATGGCTTGCAGAAAGACGACACCAATTTGGTTTCCTGGCTGGTGGATGCGCATCTTAAAATGTCTAGCACTGCCCAAAAATCCGATTTATCTGACCCTGAGGTGATCCAGCAATTTGCGCACTTCGTTAAAACCGAAAAACGCTTGATCGCCTTGTACTTGCTCACCGTGGCGGATATCCGCGGTACCAGCCCGGTGGTGTGGAATGCATGGAAAGCGCGGCTTTTGGAAAACCTGTTTTATGCGACACAACACCTGTTAAAAAATACAGGCTTTACCACTCAGCAAACCATTGAAACGCGGCAGATTGAAGCCACTGAGAAACTGACCCGATACGGACTCAAGCCTGAATCTTACCTTGCACTCTGGCAAAACGTTGGCGCCGGTTACTTTACCCGTTTTGAATCCGATGAGATTGCCTGGCAAAGCCGTTTGTTAACCCCACACGTCTTATCGGAAAAGCCCATTGTTCGCGCGCGTTTAAGCCCAAATGGCGACGGCATTCAGGTAATGATTTATACCCGCAACCAGGACGACCTGTTTGCGCGCATCTGTAACTTCTTTGACCGCATGGCTTACAACATCGTGCAAGCCAAGATTTACACGACCAGCCATGGCTATGCGCTAAACAACTTTATTGTTTTAGATCAATCGGGTAAGTCGGTTAGTTACAGTGGTTTATTAAAATTTATTGAACTGGAATTATCACAGAAAATAGCGGCACAACAAGCTTTAGAAGCACCTTTGCAAGGCCGCGTCAGCCGCCAGGTAAAATATATGTCGTTTAAAGCACAAGTGAAAGTTACCCAAGAGCTGCAAGGTAACAACCTGACTTTAGAGCTTGTTGCCGGTGACAGGCCAGGCCTTTTGGCTTATGTCGCCAATGTGTTTTTAAAGCATGAGATTGAGCTGCACAATGCGAAGATCAATACGTTGGGTAACCGCGCAGAAGACAGTTTTTTGATTTCTGCAAAACAAAATTCACCAATGAAACCTGCACAAATTGAGCAGTTGGTACAAAGCTTAGCCAGCCTGTAATAGCAGCCTGGCTAAGTGGCGGATGAGTTTAATAAATCCAACCTATATTAACTACTAACCAAATTGGTAATGCTTGCGTAAGGGCTTTTTGATATGCCAAACACAAGACAGGCCTGCCGGAAAAGTCACTAGGTCGCCTGCCCCGAAGCTTACCGCCTCACCGCCATTTTTAGGCGTCACAGTCACTTCGCCTTCTAGGATATAAGCAATTTCCTGTGTTTGATAACTCCAGGGGAAGGTAGAACTTTCTTTGGTCCAAATAGGCCAGCTGCTGACATTCATTACCGCAAGTTTTTTCGCATCGGGTTTTTCGACGCTGATAACCAAGGTTTCATCATTGAGTGCTTGTTTCATCATATGCTCCCAAAAACAAAAAAGCCTAGCTCTAAAAATAGAGGCTAGACTTTTTATTGTAGGCTTAAATTAAATCAAATAAAACAAATTTAAATCAAGCTTTTACAAACCCTAAAATTAAGAGTGTTTGTAGTGTTTTTTCAACTGTTTAACAACTTCCCATTGTGATTTCATGCCTTTTGGGAACACAACGAAATCACCGGCTTTGATCACCACTTTTTCGCCACCTTGTGGTGTTACATGGATTTCGCCTTCTAATAGGTAAGCGCTTTCTGTCATGCCGAAATCTAATGGGAATTTAGACACTTCTTTTTCCCAGATAGACCAGCTAGCAACGCCTAGCTCTTTTAATTTCTCTTCTGACGGGTTATGGTCAACAATAATTTGGCTCATGTTAAATCCTTAAAATAATGAATTGGCTGTTTAAAAACAAATGCCGCTTAAAATCTAAAGCGGCATTAAAAAATTGGCGGAAGAGGTGAGAT
>JAZKEN010000046.1:0-1868 GCA_040387035.1 Pseudomonadota bacterium
TGGATAGTGTTCCATGGCTTTCAATACTTCATCCCGCTTGGCTTTTTTGTAGCCGGTTTTTGGTTGTGGTGGAAACGCAGGAAAGCATAAGCTGTAATACATATATAGATACAGGTTAGTAGAAAATGAAAAATAGATGGATATTAAACGTGGTGATGTTGCTGGTCATCGGTGGCTTGGTTGCGTTTTTATATTTGCGTCCGCAAGCCAATACTGATGCGCCTGCAGAGCATGCCGTTTCCGATTTGAAACTGGCCGATTTTAATGCGATTAAAATTGAATTTCCTGCGCTTAAAGCAGTGAGCTTTGACAAGGTGGATGGTTTTTGGCAGATGACAGCACCTTATAAAGCGCGTGCCGATCAAATGTCCGTACAGCGCATACTGTCGATTATCGCAGCCACCAGCCAGGATAAATTTTCTGCAAAAGATCTAGAAAAGTATGGCTTGAATAACCCTGAGCTTAAATTGCAGCTGACCGGTAGTAAAGGCCAGGAAACGTTTACTTTTGGAACACATAACCCGGTAACAGAGCTGCAGTATTTGGCTTACAAAGATGCGGTGTACTTGGTTCAAGCCGGTTACGCCGAGGCGGCCAGCGTGCAAACGATTGAATTGGTGGATAAATTGCCGTTATCGCCTTTTGAAGCTAAGCAGATCAGCGGTTTTGATTTCTCCAGGTTAGAACAGTGGGAAGAAATCCGTCTGAATGTGGATATAGTTGATGGCAATTGGAAAGTCAACACAGCAAAAGCTAAGCCGACCCAGAATGAGATGAACGAATGGCTGGATTTTAGCTGGAAGCAAAGCCCGGCAAAATCGGTAGAGCTTTACACGCCAGACCGCAAGGCCACGTATCCATCGTTTGAAGTGAAGCTCAAAAACGGTAAAAAAATCCATTTTGACAAGATTCAGGAATCGCCAGAACTGCTGTTAGGCCGTCCTGATGAAGGTATTTTGTACCACTTTAGCAATGATGTTGGATTTACCATGTTGAATCCACCCATCAACCTGAAATAACGATTCGCCCGCATGCCTGAATTACCCGAGGTAGAAATCACGCGCCGCGGACTGCTGCCTTTGATCGATCAAACCGTCACCCAGGTGGTGATTCGCAACGCCAGTATGCGCTGGCCAATTCCGGCGCATTTGCCGCAAACCCTGCATGGTAAAAAACTGCTCAGCCTCACGCGTCGTGCCAAGTATATTTTGGCCGATTTCGGCGATACCTTAGGCGACAGAATTGTTCCTGCGGGTACTTTGTTGCTGCATCTGGGAATGTCTGGCCGCATCTGCTTGCTAGAGCGCAATTACCCACCTGAAAAGCACGATCATTTTGATATCTTGTTTGGCGATGGCCGTGTATTAAGGCTGCGCGATCCGCGCCGTTTTGGCGCAGTATTGTGGGCAGGTGAGCAGCCCCAGCAGCATATGCTGATCAGCGTGCTTGGCCCAGAGCCGCTTGAAGATGGCTTTGATGCACAGTATTTGCATGCTACGATTCGCACCCGCAATTCAGCGATTAAAGTCACCATTATGGATAGCCACCTGGTGGTGGGTGTGGGTAATATCTACGCTTCAGAATCTTTATTTCGTGCGCGTATCCACCCGGAAACGCCGGCAAAACAGCTTACATTAAAGCAATGCCAACGATTGGTTTCTGAGATCAAAGCCACATTAAATGATTCTCTCAATGCAGGCGGCAGTAGTTTGCGCGATTTCTTTGGCGCCGACGGCAATCCGGGCTATTTCCAGCAGGAATATTTTGTCTATGGCCGCACCGGTGAGCCTTGTAAGGTGTGCGCAGGCCCCATCAAGAATATTCGGCTAGGGCAGCGCTCTACTTTTTATTGCGAAAAATGCCAGGCT
>JAZKEN010000047.1:0-20428 GCA_040387035.1 Pseudomonadota bacterium
CCATTAATCACCCCAAATATCAAAGCCGCTAGGCTAAAAATAGGAATTAAATAAGCGATGCCTGCATGCGGGATAAGCCAAAACCTGACGACCAGTAGTTGGCCTGCGATATGTGCAAATGCGGCGATGATGCTTAAGCTGATGACGCTAAAGTATTTTGTTGGTAGTAATTGAAGAGCAAGAAATAAACAGCCTAAGCTTATCAAGGCGCCACTCAAGCTTAATATAAATGTAGGCGATAAGAACTGCCCTAATAGCAAGCTGCTGGCAAACACGCGTAACAAGCTCACCCATGCCGCTGTCTTGAATCCGTATTGATAAAGTACATACAGCGTGACAATATTGGCGATGCCCGGCTTCACACCTGGTAGAGGGGATGGAATAATCGCTTCTATCATATGCAAACCAATCGCTAGTGCCGTTAGTTGGGCGATTTGGTGATCTTCGGCCGTGGTATGGATCTCAATCGTACGATTGCTTATCGTCTTGATTGCATGGGTTTTAAGTTTAATAATTGAGCGAATCATATGCGCTTTTTGCGCCCAATAATTGCAGGCTGATTTGGTTGGGTATGCAGATAGCCACTTGCCCTGCGCGGCTTAGCCAGCCTTGGTGTACGCAGTATTGATTGCGGCAGGGTGACTGTTTGAAGCGCACGCTGCCGTTTTTGATACTGATATGCGAATCGCCTAAAGCCCCTTTAATATGCAGCTCGCGGCTTTGGTTTAAATCAAAAACCCCCACAATATGATTGCCTTGCCTGATTTTAAATTGACTGGCTGGTGCGGTCGTCCATAAATGCTGAAACATCCAAACAACACTGATTATGCCGAGCAAAATAATAAGCCAGTCACCCGCTAATGGCATGGAATGCTGGCTAAGAGGATTTTTTTTGAGGCTAAGGCTGGATTTTCGTAACATACTTCTCAGTAGCGACATCGGTCCATGTCACGCGCTTAGCCATTGCGGCACTGGTGATGATTTTATCGTCTGATTCAATCACTATAAAGTTTTCAACACCCATGTCTTTAGCAACTTCGGCACGCAATCTGGGTTTTGCAATAAAAATGGGTTTAGAGGCCACATCAGATAATGTGCCAGCATTGGCTTGTGGTGGAATTAAAACCGTAACCGCCTGCACACCTGTCACCGGATAGCCTGTAGCCGGGTCAATAATATGGCAGTAGCGCTTATCTTTGAGCATAAAATAACGTTGATAATCTCCGGAGGTGCCGATAGCCCAGCCACTTTCTAAATCCAGGGTGGCAATCGCGCTGGGTTTGCGCGGGTGCTGAATGCCTACGCGCCAAGGTTTATCGCCATGCTGGCCTAAGGCAATAATATTGCCGCCTATATTGATCAGCGCATTTCTAACGCCGTGTTTGCGCAAAGTTTGCAAAGCGCTATCTAAGGCATAGCCTTTGGCATAGCCACCTAAATCAAGCTGCACATGGGGATTAAGGCTGGAAGCCTTGCCGTTTTGGATGGCAACATCGACCATTTGCGGATTATTGCTGACTAGCTTCTGGATTTTAAAATCATCAATTTTAATGGGCTTAAACTCATCGCTTTGAAAGCCCCAGTAATGAATCAATTCGCCAATTGCCGGGTTAAAAGCACCTTTTGATTGAATCGAAAGAGCGGTGGCGTCCGAAATAATTGCGGCCACATCCGGTTTAACGGTGGCAGGTAAATGGCCGCGTTTAAATGCATAGTTAAGTGACTTGATTTCACTTGCCCGCCAAGCGTGTAAGCGGTTATGCAGGTTTTGAAAATCGCGAATGATTTCACCCGCTAATTCATGCGCTTCCTCTTCCGGTTCGCCATAGATCGTTATGTCGACCAGCGTGCCAAAAACATAACTTTGCGTATTGTGAATGGGTTCTGGTCTGGTACAGCAAGTGAGCAGTAGGCAAATTGCCAATAATGAAAGTAAGCGCATAGTTGCCACTATAACGCGACTTGATTAGGGCTGGCAAATGCCTTCAAGAGCAGCCATCAAAATCTCGGCTGGATTGCAGGGTGAATTTAATTTCTGCGTCTGCGCGGCAATTTCTACCATGCCTGTGGGGCTGGTCACATTGATCTCGGTTAGGTAATCGCCAATCACGTCCAAGCCAACTAAAAATAAGCCATTTTCTTTCAACAGTTTGCCGACAGTGATGGCAATTTCAATATCACGCTCACTCAACGCTTGCGCGACCCCTGTGCCGCCAGCCGCCAGGTTGCCGCGTGTTTCACCCGTTTTAGGAATGCGCGCCAATGCATAAGGCAATGGCACGCCGTTGATGACGATGATGCGTTTATCGCCTTGCAATATAGCGGGCAAATAACGTTGCGCCATAATAGTCTGCGCGCCAAAGTTCGTGGATGTTTCTAGAATGGCGCCAATATTGGGGTCAGTTTCGGTGAGTCTGAAAATGCCAGTGCCACCCATGCCATCCAGCGGCTTAACGATAATATCGCGATATTCGCTTAGAAATGCGCGGATCAAATCATTGTTGGCAGTTACCAAAAACTCTGGTGCAAATTGTGGAAATTTAGCGACCGATAATTTCTCATTCCAGCCACGAATTGCACGCGGATTATTGATGATGCGTGCGCCCTGGTTACTGGCTAGCTCAAGTAAATAGGTGCTGTATAAATATTCATTATCAAAAGGCGGGTCTTTGCGCATCAAAATAGCTGTAAATTCGCTGGGTAGCAGCTCTTGGCTTTCACCTAGTTGATACCATTTATCGCCATCAGCAAAATCAAACCTGCGGGCATTTATTTTGACGAATTGGTTGCGTAGAAAAACGTCGTGCTGTTGGCAGACATATAAGCTGTGCCCGCGCTTGGCCGCTTCGCGCATGATGGCGATACTCGTGTCTTTATAGCTTTTAAGGCTATCTAAAGCATCTAAAATAAAAAGAAATTTCAAGTTTAATGATCAGCTATTTAAAGGGTCTGTTTCTTGCAGTTCAATCGCCGCGGCAAGCAATGCCAAACGCGCTACTACGCCGTAGGCATAAAAGCGATTGGGCACTGTATCAGGCGCGCCTGTACAGTCTGGCAGGCTACAAGGCTTTTCAAATGCCAGTGGTTCAAAATGTGAGCCTGGCGCGTTTAAATTCTCATCCACATCACGGCCGGTATGAACGCGGTAAAAACCACCAATCACAAAGTGATCCATCATATACACAACTGGCTCGGCCACCGCATCGTTGATGCTTTCAAAGGTGTAAACACCTTCTTGAATAATCACTTCCGATACTTGCTGGCCTTCTTTGATCACCGACATCTTATTGCGCGCCTTACGATTTAAGTCGCGCACATCGTCAGGCGATTTCACTGTCATAATGCCCATGCCATAAGTACCGGCATCGGCTTTAACGATCACAAATGGGTCTTGCGTCACGCCATATTGGGCGTATTTTGCTTTAATTTTACTAAGAAGCTGCTCTACTTTTAGCGCCAGGCATTCTTCACCGGTACGCGCATGGAAGTCAATCTCACCACAGGTTTCAAAATAGGGATTCAACAACCATTCATCAATATCTAAAAGTGTCGAAAATTCGCTGACTACGCGGTTATAGGCTTCAAAATGTTGCGATTTTCGCCTAACGTGCCAACCAGCATGCAGTGGCGGAATTAAATCCTGTTCCAGGTTTTTGAGTATATCGGGCACACCGCCGGATAAATCGTTGTTAAGTAAAATGGCACAGCTATCAAAATCCCCTAATACCGGGTTGATCAGCTTAATGCGATTACCAACCCGCACCACGGGCTCAAGTAATAGCTTTTGACCATCATGCGTTTCCAGTGTGGTGGGCTCAGTGATTTCAGGATTAACGGTACCCACGCGTACGTCTAAACCGGCGGCTTTCATAATATTCACCAGCTCAACCACATTGCGCAAGTAATACGTGTTACGCGTATGATTTTCAGGAATAATCATCAAGCGATGCGCTTCAGGGCAGATTTTTTCCACGGCGACTTGCGCAGCTTGCACGCTTAAACTTAAGAACTCCGGATTCAGATTGTTAAAACCACCAGGAAACAGGTTGGTATCTACCGGTGCCAGTTTAAAACCCGAATTTCGTAAATCGACCGACGCGTAAAATGGTGATGCATACTCTAACCATTGCGAACGGAACCAATGCTCGATTTTCGGCATGGCTTGTAGCATACGTTTTTCTAAGGTCAGTAACGGGCCATTGAGTGCGGTTGTTAAATGTGGAACCATTGGATTTATCCTGTCGTTTTCGCTTTTATTTTGCCCTTAGATTCTAGGCAATATGATTTGCTTGCAAATCTGCATGATAGCTACTTCTTACCATGGGGCCGCTGGCGGTATTATTAAAGCCCATCGCGTCAGCTTTTTGTTTTAGGTGATCAAAAATGGCGGGCTCAACATAGCGCATCACAGGCAAGTGGTGAACGCTGGGCTGTAAATATTGCCCTAAGGTGAGCATGGATACATTGTGCGCGCGCAAGTCTTGCATCACCTCCAGGATTTCATCATCGGTTTCACCCAGCCCAAGCATCAGGCCGGATTTGGTCGGCACATCCGGGTACATGGCATGGAATTCCTTGAGCAGGCTGAGGGAGTTCTGATAATCAGAACCAGGACGCGCTTGTTTATATAACCGCGGCACGGTTTCAAGATTATGGTTCATCACGTCAGGTGGAGCATTGCGCAAAATATGCAGGGCAACATCTAAACGACCTCTAAAATCCGGCACTAGAATTTCAATTTTGATGGCTGGTGAAGCCGCGCGCACCGCACGGATACAATCCACAAAATGTTGCGCGCCGCCATCTTTCAAGTCATCACGATCGACCGAAGTAATTACCACATATTTAAGGCGCATTTGCGCAATAGTGCGGGCCAGGTTCTCTGGTTCATTGATATCCGGGGCAAGCGGCTTGCCATGAGCGACATCACAAAACGGGCAGCGACGCGTGCAAATATCGCCCAGGATCATAAAAGTAGCGGTACCGCCACTAAAGCACTCACCAATATTAGGGCAGCTGGCTTCTTCGCAAACCGTGTGTAGGTTATTGTCGCGCAGTACCTGCTTGATTTCCTGAAAGCGCGCGCTGTCAGGCACTTTCATGCGAATCCACTCTGGCTTGCGCAGCATGGGCTGCGGAATGATCTTAATCGGGATGCGTGCGGTTTTTTCTGCGTCAATCTGCTTAACGCCAGCTACTTTTTTGGCAGGTGGATTATTAGTTGCAGACGTATCATTTATAACAATATTAGACATGTGCCAATTTTTCTTTCAATAATTGCATTAATGCTAAGCCCAACTGTTGTGGCGTTTGCTCAATGCCCAAGTCTTTGGTCTGCGTCATTTGCAAGCCTGCGTAGCCGCAAGGGTCAATGGCGCTGAACGGGCTTAAATCCATATCTACGTTTAAACTCAGGCCATGATAACTACATTGATTTTTAAGGCGTAAGCCAAGTGAAGCGATTTTTTGTTGTTGCCCATCCACCCACACATAAACCCCAGGGGCATCTTTTTTTGTGTCAGCCTTAATTTGGTAACGCGCTAATAATTCAATCATGCTGGATTCCATGATTTGTACCAACTGCCGGACATTGAGCTGGCGGCGCTTTAAATCAATCATTACATAGATAATCACCTGGCCAATACCATGATAGGTAATTTTGCCGCCACGGTCTACAGGCACCACTGGAATGTCGTTGTCGGGCAATCTGGCGCCCTGGCGATTGAGTCCCAGGGTATAAACGCTGTCATGCTCGGTTAGCCAGCATTCATCAGCGGTTTCAGCGCTGCGGCTGGCAGTAAAGGTTTGCATCGCTGCCAATGTCGTTTGGTAATCGGTGCGACCTAAATCGCGGCCAAGTACTTGCATGGCTAGAGCACAACTTTTACCATGGGGTGCGACGTTAGCGCGCGATAAATATCATCCAGTTGCGGCTTGGATGTCACGTATACCGTGCAGGTCAGGCTGATGTATTTACCACCGGAGCTGCCGCGCATTTCAATGCTGGATTCATCAAAATCCGGCATTAAGTGACGAATCGTTTTCACTATCTCTTGGGTAAAGTTATCTTGCGTTTCGCCCATGACCTTGATCAAAAAATCACAGGGAAATTCGATTAAGGTTTCTTGGTTGATTGGTTGATCTGCCATACTTTACTCAATCTTTACATCAACATCAGTCGAATACTGTCAGCGATTCTGCCAAAGAATCCAGCCTGTTCAACTGTTTTAGCGGCCAATAGGTTTTGCGTATTGATTACTTTGCCATTCATGCTAAAGGTGATTTTGCCAACCACTTGCCCTGCTTTAATCGGTGCGATTAAAGGTTGTTGGCTGGTCATGCTGGCTTTTACTTTTGCATAATCACCTTTAGGCAGTGTTAAATAAAAATCTTTGGCGACGGTTGCTGCAACCGTTTTATCCTGGCCTTTGTAAACACGCAAGGTATTGATGGTTTGCGCTTGTTTGTAAACCAGGGTTGATTCATAAAACTGGAAACCGTAATTGAGTAATTTTTGGCTTTCAGAAGCGCGCATCGCCTCGCTCACTGCGCCTAACAGCACAGATACCAAGCGCGTATCGCCACGCTTTGAAGACGAAATCAAGCAATAACCGGCTGATTCGGTATGGCCAGTTTTCATGCCGTCTACGTTAGCATCCAGCCACAACAAGCGGTTGCGGTTAGGCTGTTTGATATTGTTATAGGTGTATTCTTTGACTGAATACAAGCGGCGATATTCCAATGGAAAATCGCGAATCAATGCCGCAGCCAGTAAAGCTAAATCGCTGGCTGATGTGTAATGATTGGTATCAGGCAAGCCTGTTGCATTCATATAATGCGTGTTCTTCATGCCCAGTTTTGCCGCTTGTTTGTTCATCATGTCGGCAAACTGCTCTTCAGCACCGGCAACGCCTTCGGCCAGTGTGATGGATGCATCATTTCCGGATTGAATAATCATGCCATGCAGCAGTTCATCTACGGTGACTGGTTTATTCGGCTCAATAAACATTTTAGAGCCTTCAACTTTCCAGGCTTTTTCTGAAACAGGCAAAGTTTGGTCCAGCTTGAGATGGCCTTGTTGAATCGCATCAAACACGACATAAGCAGTCATGATCTTGGTCAGTGAAGCCGGCTCGGTACGCTCATCTTTTTTGTATGA
The DNA here is from genome assembly GCA_040387035.1 of Pseudomonadota bacterium. Classification (GTDB taxonomy): domain Bacteria; phylum Pseudomonadota; class Gammaproteobacteria; order Burkholderiales; family Methylophilaceae; genus Methylotenera_A. The sequence continues at coordinate 7,160 of JAZKEN010000047.1, forward strand.
GGCGATCGCAGTGCCGCTATTGAAATCTTGTAATAGATACGCTTTAACGGCCAAAGAGGGCGGCGGTGCAACTTGCGCGATACTGATAGCAGGCGCTAAAAGCAGCGCAAAAAGGCATGAAAAATAAGTGGTAATACGCATAGGTTTTGGTAGATTGGTCATATTATTGATTGATGATAATTGCGGGTAAATTGAGCTGTTTACGAATTTTAGCAGCGGCAATATCTGCTTCAGGCTTGTTGTCGTATGGCCCAAGTTTTAAACGATACAAGTCGTTATTATACACGCTGTTAATACCGACATTTGGCGCAATTTCCAGCGACTGGATTCTTTTGACCAATGCTTGCGCGTTGGCTTCACTTTTAAAGGCCCCGGCCTGCACAAAGTACTGCATCGTAACAGGTGTCGCGCTGCTAGCAACACTTACTGTCTTGGTTTGAGGATTATTCGGGCTAGTATTGCCTGGACTTGTATTGGTTGTGGCTGCAATTTTGGCGGGCGCCGCTTGTGCGTAGCTGGCAGCGTTATTGGGATTGATGGCTTCTATCTCAACCAAGGTGCTACCGCTTGAAGCAAAGCGCAATTGATAAGCTGCCGCATAGGATAGATCAATCAGTCGGCTACTTTTAAACGGCCCCCTGTCGTTAACGCGCACAATCACAGAACGGCCATTGGCAGGATTAGTCACCTTTACATAGCTGGGCAATGGCAAGGTGGTATGCGCGGCTGACATGCTATACATATCATACACTTCGCCGCTCGCTGTTTTTTTGCCGTGGTAACGCTTGCCATACCATGAGGCTACTCCGCGCTCCTTATAAGGTTGCCAAGTGGACATCGGCGTGTAAGTTGCACCTAGTGCTTTGTACGGCTTGTTGGCGCGGGTTAGATACGGTTCATTTTTTGGCACCGCACTGGGAATGCCATCAATGTTTTGCGGTGGATTGTCCCCTGGGCCGTCGTCCAGGTAATAGCCGCCTGGTTTTGATGCGCCAGTTGAAGCTGCACCGCCTGTTGTTTGCTTGCTTGCCTGTGGGCTGCTGGGGCTTGGCTTAACGGGTTGGGTGCCGCCACAAGCCGTTAACACAATCGTACAGATGACGATAAAAATAAACCGGTTTTTCATAAATACTTATCCTGATGCTACTAATTTTTTATGGGTTTGTATGCTCATTAAGATTCCAAAGCTGATAAATAGCGACACCATTGACGTGCCGCCATAACTAATCAACGGCAAGGGTACACCTACTACCGGCAATATGCCACTGACCATTCCCATATTCACAAAAGCATAAGTGAAAAATGTTAAGGTGATGCTGCCGGCTAATAATCGGCTGAAAGTGGTTTGTGCCTGCCCTGCAATCACCAGGCCGCGAATAATAATCATGCTGAATAAAATGAGTAAAATGACGTTGCCGACCATGCCAAACTCTTCACCAAACACGGCAAAAATAAAGTCTGTGGTGCGTTCTGGTAAAAAATCCAGCTGTGATTGGGTGCCGTTTAGCCAGCCTTTGCCGGTTACACCGCCAGAGCCCAGTGCAATAGTGGCTTGAATGGTGTGGTAACCTGCGCCAAGCGGGTCTTGTGTGGGGTCAATCAAAATCTCGATTCTACGGCGTTGATAATCGTGCAGCATGGACCAGAAAATGGGCGTTAATCCGCCAATAGTGATGGCGCCGCCTAGTAAAAATTTCCAGCTCAGGCCAGCCAGGAATAAGATGTAGAATCCAGACGCTGAAACCAATAAAGCCGTGCCCAAATCCGGCTGTTTCATAATCAGCATCACCGGAACTGCTAATAAAGCCGCCGCAATCACAAAATCTTTGATGCGCGGACTTGCTTCGCGTTTTGCGAAATACCAGGCTAGCATCATGGGCGCGGCAATGCGCATGATTTCAGATGGCTGGATTTTGGTAAAGCCTAAATTCAGCCAGCGCCTTGCGCCGTGGCTAATATCACCAAACAAGGCAACGCCAATCAATAATAAAACGCCGAGTATATAAATGGGTGGCGCGATACGCTCAAGTAATTGCGGCTGGATATTCGCCACTACCCACATCGCCGTGAGTGCCACCGCTATATTGATGAGCTGCGCGCTTATCCTGCCCAAGCTTTGTCCGGAGGCGCTGTACAGCACAAACAAACCGACCAGTAGCGTAAATAATAAGCAGCTGATCAAAAACGAATCGATATGTTTAAAAAAACCTTGAACAAGTTTACTTAACATAAAAGCCTTTAAATTGGATTGCCGTTATTTGCTGTGGCACAAGCATATTGATGAACGCACGTTTAGTCATGATGCAACTCTTCTTCTGGCGCGTTTTCGATTGGCTGGTTAGGATTTGCAGCAGCGTTACCCGTTGCAGGAAGCGTCGTTTTTGCGTCCTTGGGCGGTTCAACCACGGGCAGCTTGCCTAGCAAATAATAATCCATCACCTTTCTGGCGATTGGGCCAGCGGTAGAGCCGCCATGACTGCCATTTTCAACAATCACGGCCACGGCAATGGTCGGGTTTTCGGCTGGCGCGTAAGCAATAAATAAAGCATGGTCGCGGTGGCGTTCATTTATTAGTTTTTCGTTGTATTTTTCATTTTGTTTAATGCCAATCACCTGTGCCGTACCAGTTTTAGCGGCAATGCTATAGCCAGCATTGGCGCCAACACTGGCCGCAGTGCCGCCAGGCAGGGTCACATCAATCATGCCCAGCTTGACGATTTCTAAATTTTTTTCCTTAAGGGCGATGGTATTGTTTACAAACGTTTTATTCACTTTGTTAACGCCGGTTTTGCTATTGGTAATGCCTGAAACCAAATGCGGGCGCATGGCAACGCCTTTGTTGGCTAAAATAGCGGTTGCTTGCGCGAGCTGCATAGGGGTTGCCAGTGTATAGCCTTGGCCGATGCCGACAATTACCGTTTCGCCTTTGTACCAAGGCTGTTTAAAGCGCCGCTGTTTCCATTCCGGCGTGGGCAGTAAGCCGCCGACTTCACCTGCAATATCAATCCCACTTTTTTGCCCGAAGCCAAAAAATCGTACAAAATCGGTTAGCTTTTCTATGCCTAGCTCCATGGCCAAACCATAAAAGAAGGTGTCGCAAGAAATGGTGATGGCCCGCCGCATATCAACGTTGCCATGGCCGCCCGGCTTCCAATCACGGTAGCGGTGCCTGCTGTTGGGCAGCATAAAATAGCCGGCGTCGCTGATGCTAAAGGGTGGCTCGCGTTTGCCCGCCTCTAAGCCCGCCAGCGCTGCAAAAGGTTTAAAAGTGGAGCCCGGTGGATAAATGCCGCGCAAAGGGCGATTGATCAGCGGCTTGTCCAGGGATTCGTTGAGTAGCTTCCAGTTTTCGGTATCAATGCCATCCACAAATAGATTGGGGTCAAATGTGGGCATGCTGACAAAAGCCAGCACCTCACCGGTGCTTGGTTTAATCGCCACCAATGCGCCACGGCGATCAGCAAATGCGGTTTCGGCGATTTCTTGCAGCTTGATATCGGCAGACAATACCAAGTTGTTACCAGAAACCGGGGCTGTGCTAGAGAGTACCCTAACCGCTTTGCCATCGGCATCAATTTCGACTTGCTGAAAACCGGTTGTGCCATGTAATTCGGCTTCATAGGATTGCTCAATACCGCTTTTACCAATGTGGTCAGAGCCTTTGTAATTAGACAGCACATCGTTTTCGGCTAGTTTAAGCAGGTCTTTATCGTTGATACGCCCGATATAGCCAATCATGTGTGCGCCCATTTTGCCGTGCGGGTAATGGCGAAACAATCTTGATTTAATTTCAACGCCTGGAAAGCGGTAGCGGTTCGCCGCAAATTTTGCCGCTTCCACTTCATTCAAGTGGGTGCGTATGGGCACACTTTCAAAGCTATGGCTTTGCGCTTTTAACTTCTTAAAACGCTTCAGGTCAAGGCTGTTGATCTCTACTAGTTGCCCCAATTCAGCAATGATGGCATCTAAGTCGGCAATTTTGGATGGGGTGATTTCCAGGGTATACACAAAAAAGTTGTGCGCCAGCACCACACCGTTTCTATCGGTAATCAAGCCGCGGTTGGGGGCAATGGGCACGATGGAAATACGATTGTTTTCGGCTAGCGTTTGGTAATAATCGTAACGATTGATTTGCAGGAAATAAAATCTAGAAGCTAAAACGCTAAATGCAATCAGCACCAGAAAGCCTAGTACGGTTAGGCGTAGCCTGAAGTGATACAGCTCATTCTGGTGATTTTTAAGTTCGTTGCTGTAAGCCATACAAAAAAGCTATTTATGTTTTGGGCGTGTTAGCGCGCCAAATATCAATATCATCAAATGCCAGAGTATCAAGCCTGAAAACACCGGCAAAAAGTAAGTCCAGCCAGGGAAGCTGTTGCCTTCAAATAGTTTTAAAAATAGCATCAACAGGCGTTCAAACATCAGCAGGCTGAACACATAACCAGCCAATTGCCATGGGTTAAAAAGTACCAGCCTACGCTGGTAGCTCAGGCCGATATAAGCCGTTAATGTGAAGCTCAAAGCGTGCTGCCCTAGCAAGCTACCGGTGGCTAAATCCACCAATATACCCGCAAACCACGCGGTGCCTACATTGCAAAGATTGGGCGCGCGCAATAGCCAATACAAGATGACCACCAACATAAAATCAGGGCGCAAAATCACCCCTTGCCCAACCCAAGGGAATAATTGGCATATCAGCGCAATCAGCAAGGTAATAATAACGGCGACTAGGCTAGTTGGGCGCATTGGGCTTAGCCTTGTTTTTAGGTGGTGGTGCGACTGTTGGTTTTACGGTTGCTGCAGCGTCGGTATCGGTAACAATTGGAGTTGTGGCCGGTAGTGTTGCTTCTTTTGCTTGTGGCAATTCTAGTATCAGTAGCTGTAAGTGGTTGCTCACTTCTGCCACCGGGGTGCTGATGATTTTGGCAAAAGGCGATTCTGGGTTTTGTAGGATTTTGGTGACTTTTGCCACCGCCAAGCCAGCGGGGTAAACGCCATCAATACCGGAAGTGACCAGTTTGTCGCCCACTTTAATATCCACATTGGCAGGCAAATAAGGAATATCCAAGGTGTTATTGCCTTCGCCAAACGCGATGGCACGTAGCTGGTTGCGCTCAATTTGAATCGGGATCGATAGTTCTTTATCGGTAATCAGGGTCACTTCGCTACTAAACGGAAAAACCCGTGTGATCTGGCCAATCACACCTTTAGAATCGGCCACCGCCTGGCCCGCTTTCACATTATGCTGGCTGCCTCGATTAACCACCACAACCAAACTGAACGGGTCACGCCCTGTGTGTGAGATTTCGCCCAAAATCGCTTTTGGTTGAATCGGTACATCGCCATTCAACAAACTGCGCAGGTGGGTATTTTCTGCTTCAATGGTACTCAGGCGCTGCAGCCTGACTTGGTGTTCAAATGCTTGCTGCTTGAGCGCGTAGTTTTCTTGCACCAGCTGGTTATGCGCCGAAAAATACCTGTTCACATCACGCACCCAGTTGCTAGGCGCTTTGGCAATCATTTCCAATGGATGCAGTGCTGCGATAAAACCTTGGCGCACTTGTGAAAGGTAATTTAAACGCGCATCAGTCGCCATCATAATAATAGACAGCGCGCAAAAAAATACCATGCGCGAAAAAGCGCTTGCGCCGCGAACAAAGAAAGCTGGGGTTTGTTGCGGCTCTAGCTTTTGATGAACACCCTTAAGCATGCCAACGCTAATGGGGGTGTTGTTGGACTAATAAGGGATTGAAAAACGACTGCTTACTCATTTGCAAATACGTTGCCTAGCTTATCCATTTCTTCTAATGCACGACCACAGCCGCGTGCCACGCAAGTGAGCGGGTCTTCTGCCACAATCACAGGCAAGCCGGTTTCTTCAACCAATAGCCTGTCGATATCACGCAATAGTGCACCACCACCCGTTAGTACCATGCCTTTTTCGGCAATATCAGCACCTAGTTCTGGCGGGGTTTGCTCTAATGCGCCTTTTACAGCACCAACGATTGAGTTAAGCGGCTCTGTAAGCGCTTCTAAAATTTCATTACTGGAAATCGTGAATTTACGTGGCAAGCCTTCTGCCAGGTTACGGCCGGTGACTTCCATTTCCAGTACTTCAGAACCTGGGAAAGCCGAACCAATTTTTTTCTTGATGGCTTCTGCGGTTGGTTCTGAAATCTGCATGCCGTAGTTACGGCGGATGTAATCGATAATCGCCTGGTCAAACTTATCGCCACCTACGCGCTCTGATTTGGCATACACAATACCGCCTAATGAGATAACGCCCACTTCAGTCGTACCACCACCGATATCCACTACCATTGAGCCAGTGGCTTCTGCTACCGGCATATCGGCACCAATCGCCGCTGCCATTGGTTCTTCAATCAGGAATACCTGCTTGGCACCAGCACGCTCTGCAGATTCCTTGATTGCGCGGCGTTCAACCTGGGTTGAGCCGACCGGCACACAGATGATAATGCGTGGGCTAGGTGAGAACCAGCGTGATTCGTGCACCTTGCGGATAAAGTACTTAAGCATTTGTTCGGTAATGGTAAAGTCGGCGATCACGCCGTCTTTCATCGGGCGAATCGCCTGGATGTTGGCTGGTGCACGGCCAAGCATGCCTTTGGCATCAGAGCCTACCGCCAGTAATACTTTTTTACCGTTAGGTCCGCCTTCCTGGCGAATCGCTACTACAGATGGTTCGTTCAGTACGATGCCCCTGCCGCGTGCATAAATTAAAGTGTTTGCTGTGCCTAAATCGATTGCTAAATCATTTGAGAAGTAACTGTTTATAAAACCAAACATATTGTTTATCCTGTGTTTTTGGGTCTTGACATGCCAGCCACCGATGCAACTTAAGCATGCTTTAAAATCAAGGTATAATAACGTAAATTACATCGAATATTAAGGTGTACTTACAGTTTGTTACAAACAAACTACAAATTTTTAAATGCTAGTTTAAATAATCCCCTAAATTTTCAAATTGAATCGTTTTTATGGCTCTCAACATCACCGATATTAAACGGATCGCGCATTTGGCGCGCCTGGAAATTAGCGAACAGGAAGCTAACCAAACACTCACCAAACTCACTGGCATCTTAGGCTTGATTGAGCAAATGCAGGCGGTGGATACCGCCGGCATTACGCCAATGTCGCATTCGCAAGATGTGACGCAGCGATTAAGAGAAGATGTGGTGACCGCCAGCAATCACCGTGAAGCTTTTCAAGTTAATGCACCGATTTTAGGCAACGGTTCGGCAGAAAAAGCGGTGGATAGCGGTTTATACCTTGTTCCAAAAGTAATTGAATAGACTAAAAAATGATAAATAACAGCTTAAAGCAGCTTGGCCAAATGCTGGCTAAAAAAGAGATTTCCAGCGTTGAAATGACGCAAACCTTTTTAGACCGTATTTCAAAGCATAATCCGACCATCAATGCCTATATCGCTTTAGATGCCGATAAGACATTAGCGCAAGCCAAGGCGGCCGATGTGCGTATCGCAAACGGCACGGCGGAGCCGTTAACTGGCATCCCCTTTGCGCAAAAAGATATTTTCTGTGCCAAGGGTTGGCAAACCACTTGTGGTTCCAAAATGCTGGCGAATTTCGTGGCGCCTTATGACGCGCATGTGATCACGCAATTTGACAATGCGGGTGCGGTGAATTTGGGCAAAACCAATATGGATGAATTCGCGATGGGTTCTTCCAACGAAACCAGCTATTTTGGCGGCGTTAAAAATCCCTGGGATTTTGACCGTGTGCCAGGTGGCAGCTCTGGCGGTTCAGCAGCGGCGGTTGCAGCCAGGCTTTGTGCAGCAGCAACCGGTACCGATACCGGCGGTTCAATCCGCCAGCCTGCCAGTCTTTGCGGTTTTACCGGTTTAAAACCGACTTACGGCCTGGTTTCGCGTTACGGCATGATTGCGTTTGCATCTAGCCTGGATCAGGCAGGGCCAATGGCGAAATCGGCAGAAGACTGCGCCTTGATGATGAATGTGATGACTGGTTATGATGAACGTGATTCCACCAGCCTGAATCGTCCTAAAGAAGACTACACACGCGGTTTGGGTAATATGCAAGGCGCGCAACCGCTAAAAGGCTTGCGTATTGGCTTGCCGAAAGAATATTTTTCCGACGGTTTAGACGCCAATGTAGCCAAAGTGGTGCAATCGGCGATTGCCGAATACCGTAAGCTGGGCGCCGAAACTGTGGATATCTCGCTGCCGAATAGCCAGTTATCCATCCCGGTGTATTATGTATTGGCACCGGCTGAGGCGAGTTCTAATCTTTCACGGTATGACGGCGTGCGCTATGGCCACCGCGCAGCAGAATATGACGACTTGATGGATATGTACATGAAAAGCCGTGCCGAAGGTTTTGGTGCGGAAGTCAAACGCCGTATTTTGATTGGTACTTATGTATTGAGTGCCGGTTATTACGACGCCTACTATTTAAAAGCCCAGCAAATCCGCCGCCTGATTGCCGATGATTTTACACAGGCATTCAAGCAATGTGATGTGATTATGGGGCCAACTGCACCATCCACCGCATTTAAAGCCGGTGAAAAAGCGGATGACCCGGTAGCGATGTACTTGCAAGACGTCTATACCATCGCTACGAACCTAGCCGGTTTGCCAGGCATGAGTATTCCGGCAGGTTTTTCAAACGGATTGCCGGTGGGCTTGCAGTTAATGGGTAATTATTTTGATGAAGCGCGTATGCTGGATGTGGCGCATGCTTATCAACAAGTGACAGATTGGCATCTTGCTATGCCAGAGGGTATTTAAGATGGAATGGGAAGTCGTTATCGGGTTAGAGACCCACACGCAGTTAAAAACCAATACCAAGATTTTTAGTGGCGCATCCATTAAATATGGCGCAGAGCCTAATACGCAATCCGATGAAGTGAGTATCGCCTTGCCAGGCGTATTGCCGGTATTAAACAAGCAGGCCGTGGAATGTGCCATCAAATTCGGTTTGGCGATTCATGCAGAGATTGCGCCGCAATCAGTGTTTAGCCGCAAAAATTACTTTTACCCGGATTTGCCTAAAGGCTACCAGATCAGCCAGTTTGAATTGCCGGTAGTGGGCAAAGGTGCGGTGACGATTCAAGTGCCAGCCAACGGCAAAAATGCCGCCTACGAAAAAGTGATCAACATTACCCGTGCCCATCTGGAAGAAGATGCCGGAAAATCCGTGCATGGTGCGGTAGAGGGCATGAGCGGCATCGATTTGAACCGTGCGGGTACGCCTTTGCTGGAAATTGTGACTGAACCGGATATGCGCAGTGCAGCTGAGGCAGTGGCTTATGCCAAAAAACTGCATGAGCTGGTGCAATGGATCGATATCTGTGACGGCAATATGCAGGAAGGTAGCTTTAGATGCGATGTCAACGTATCGGTGCGACCAAAAGGCCAGGAAAAATTCGGCACCCGCCGCGAGATTAAAAACCTGAACTCGTTCAAGTTTATGACGCAGGCGATTGAATACGAAACGCGCTGGCAGATCGAAACGCTGGAAGATGGCGGCACTATTCAACAGGCAACGGTTTTATTCAACCCGGATACCGGTGAAACAAAAGCCATGCGCTCTAAAGAAGAAGCCAACGATTACCGTTACTTTCCAGACCCGGATCTATTGCCACTAGAAGTGACCGCTGCCGATAAAGCGCGTGTGCAGGCGACCATGCCGGAATTGCCAGAGGCCATGAAGGCACGTTTTGAAGCAGATTATGCTTTAAGCAGCTATGATGCGGCCGCGCTGACAGCCAGCCGTGAGTTGGCTGGATTTTTCACGGCAACGGTAAGCGCAGGAAGCGATGCCAAACCAGCCGCCAACTGGGTGATGGGTGCAGTTTCGGCTAAATTAAATGCAGAAGAAAAAACGATAGGTGATTCACCCATCAGCGCTGTGCAGTTAGCGCAATTATTAAAACGTATTGCTGACAATACCATTTCAAACAACGCCGCCAAACAAGTATTTGAAGCGATGTGGGCAGGCGAAGGCGAAGTAGATGCCATTATTGTGGCCAAAGGCTTAAAACAGGAATCGGATAGTGGCGCGATTGAAGCGATAATCGATGAAGTATTAAAAGCCAACCCGGCGATGGTGGAAGAATTTAAAGCAGGTAAGGAAAAAGCCTTTAATGCGCTGGTGGGTCAAGCCATGAAAGCGTCAAAAGGCAAAGCCAATCCTGCGCAAGTGAATGAAGTGTTAAAGAAAAAACTGGCTAATTAATTGATTTAAGCAAGCTTACTTAGACGCAGTCGCTTTGACGCCATCGGATTCAGCTAAGTTTAAGCTTTGCAGCTTAAGCTCCATAAAACGCGTTTTTTCAGCAGAATAATGTTTGCTAGTAGCCTGCATATTCAGTTTGCGTTGTTGAATTTGCTTGTCCAGCCTGTCTGATTCGACTTGCGTCAGTTTTAGCTCGTTGCTTAAGAAAGCTGGCACTGGTTTATTCTTGTCTTTAAAGCCTTGAGCCGTCTTATTGGTGCGTGTAGATTTATTTGCGTTGATTAGTTTGCTTTGCATAAGCGCCTGTATGGCTGCCTGATCCGTTTCCAAATTGCGATCGCGTGCCAAATCAATCTCTTCAGCACTGGTATAAGAGGCCAGCAGTATTTTGTCGCGGCGCTCTTGTGCTAATTTTTCTTGCTGTTTCTGGTAATCCTGTTCAACTGCTCGTTGATCCAGCACCACGTTCTTCTTTAAAACAATGCCACTATCGTTCATCTCTACGTTGCTGCGACCACTTTCTTGGCTGGGCAACTTGTCGCCGTAGTGCGTTACGCCGCTGCTATCCACCCATTTAACAATCTTTTTGCTTTCGGCATGGGTGTTAAAAGTGAGCAGGCTCAAGCAAGCACATACAATCAAGGTCAAATTTTTCATGGCAGTATCCAAACTTCACACAACACAGTTTTAGTCTAAAAAGTTACGCCATATTGCTGGCGGTACGCTTCTACTTTAAGCAAGTGTTGTGCCAAACCGGCATCATGATGGATATATTGTAATAAACTGCTTAGATTGGCAATGGAACATACTGGAATTTGATGCTGTTTTTGCACCTCTTGCACAGCCGACATTTCGCTCAGGCCTTTTTCCTGGCGGTCTAACGCAATGGCCACGCCACAAGGAATTGCGCCTTGATTTGTTATTAGATCCACAGATTCCCTGACAGACGTTCCTGCCGAAATCACGTCATCAATGATTAAAACGCGACCCATTAATGGGCTGCCGACAATAACGCCGCCTTCGCCATGGTCCTTGGCCTCTTTGCGATTATAGGCATAAGGCAGGTTATGACCATTTTTGGCAAAAGCAATCGCGATTGCTGCAGCTAAAGTAATGCCTTTATAGGCTGGGCCAAACAGCATATCGAATTTTATGCCTGATTTTTGTATGCTCTCGTAGTAAAATTCGCCTAGCTTCAATAAGCTTTCGCCATCATTAAACAAGCCGGCGTTAAAAAAATAAGGGCTTAAACGACCTGCTTTGGTTTTAAATTCACCAAATCTAAGCACCTGTTTTTGAATGGAAAAAGCAATAAAATCTTGGCTTAACTGGTCTGCACTATTTGCTTGCTCTAAATTGGACTGTTGAGTTGTCATCATTATTAATCAATGGAAAGTCAGTATGCGCATTATAACTGCGAATTTGAACGGAATCCGCTCTGCCAGCAACAAGGGTTTTTTTGCCTGGTTGCAAATGCAAGAAGCCGATGTGATCTGCCTGCAAGAGCTAAAAGCCCAGGCGGCTGATATGACAGCCGAGATGCTGGCACCTGCTGGTTACTACGGCTATTTTCATTACGCCGAAAAAAAAGGCTACAGCGGCGTTGGCATTTACTGCAAGCAAAAGCCGGATAAGGTTGTCGAAGGTTTGGGCATTGCGGATATTGATTCGGAGGGGCGCTATATTGAGGCCAGTTTCGGCAACTTAAGCGTGATTTCACTGTACCTGCCTAGCGGCTCCAGCGGAGAAGAACGGCAAGCGTTTAAATTCAGCGTGCTGGCGCGCATTATGCCGCATCTGGAAGCATTAAGAAAAAGCGGGCGCGAAGTGGTGGTATGCGGTGACTGGAATATCGCGCACCAAGAAATCGACCTTAAAAATTACAAAGGTAATAAAAAGAATTCAGGATTTCTGCCGGAAGAACGCGCTTGGCTGACGGATTTGTTTGGGCGTGTCGGCTGGGTCGATGTGTATCGTATTTTGCATCCGAATACTACCGAAGAGTGCTATACCTGGTGGAGTAATCGTGGTGCTGCTTATGAAAAGAATGTAGGCTGGCGCCTTGACTATCAGGTAGCAACACCGCAATTGGCAGGCCGTGCTATTCAAACATCCATTTATAAAACGCAAAAATTTAGCGACCATGCGCCACTCATTGTGGATTATCAATAATCAGGCTATTTAAAAGTATTACATGCTGCAAAGTAAAATATGGCTGGCCTATAAGCAGATTTAGCTTAGGGATGCTAAACCCACAACACAATGCATTGGTTTCAAGCGGTGTGTAATAGTTGATTTATGTAGCGCAGAATTTTAGCGCCAGGCTTTGCAAGATTTCGCCATTTTGGTTATTTTGCACAAATACCACTGCGCCCATATTGCCTAACTGATAACCGCGATTTTTCAAATCAGGTTTTAAGGTGAAGTTTTTACTAAATGTATTGGTATTGTCGAGTTGATACGCGCCAAAAAGCTCGCGCACAACATAATCATGTTTTAGGTCTCGGCCATTGTTTTCGCCAGCATTTACTTTGCTCAGTAGTTTATTTTGGTAAATGGCCACAAAAATATCGCTATGTTTTACATCACCAGGCCGCACTGCCTGCGTGTCTACTTTTAGAATAATTTCGCCATTGGCCTGCGTTGACGCATTCAAGCTTAAGTTAGCGCGCGATGCCAATTGCTTGCTTGATTCAACCATACGATTCAAGCGCGATGCATCAGAACCCTTAAAGTCACGGCCGTTTATCACGAACTGTGGCGTATATACAAAACCGGCGTTATTAAATGCTGCAATTTTGCGCTGCCTTGCTGAATATTCAGCGTTAGCATATTTATCTTTCCAGCCGATGTAATCCCAATAATCGACATGAAAAGCCAATGGAATAAACTGACTGGAATCTTGTTTTAAGCTGCTTAACCATTTGTCGGCAGGCGGGCAGCTGCTGCAGCCTTCAGAGGTATATAGCTCAAGTAAAGGCACTTGAGAGGCGCCGCTTTTGGCAGAGCATTCTGCAGCAATAGCAGGGTG
>JAZKEN010000047.1:20528-28962 GCA_040387035.1 Pseudomonadota bacterium
AAGGCACTTGAGAGGCGCCGCTTTTGGCAGAGCATTCTGCAGCAATAGCAGGGTGCGTGGTGATAGTGAGCAGGCTTAATGTAAAAAAAGCAGTATGAAAAAATCGCATGATATAACTCCAGTAAGTTCAGGAGTTAGTCGCAGAGGATATTCAATACTTACAAAACTAAAGCACCGTCATTCCCGCCTTCGCGGAAGTGGCAAGTTACAAAGAGGCTTCGTTTTCCTTGACGGTGTTCCAGGGGGCCACTTTAAACAGCAATAGCATGCCTGGAATGGCCAGAATAAAACACACGATAAAAAATTTGAACCAGCCCAGGCTTTCTACCATGTAACCTGTTGCCGCATTGGCAAAAGTCCGTGGAACAGCCGCTAGGCTGGTAAATAGCGCAAACTGTGTCGCCGTGTACAGCGGGTGGGTAGTATGGGCAATATAGGCGACAAATGCGGCGGTACCAAGCCCTACACCAAAAGCCTCTACGCCGATCACAACGCCTAGCCAAAGCAGGCTATGCCCTACGATGGCCAGCCATGCAAAGCCTAAAATAGCGACCATTTGCACGACGCCAAATACCCACAGCGCACGATTGATGCCCAACTTAAACATCCAGACGCCGCCCAGCAAGCCGCCAATCACGCTAGGCCACAAGCCGGCATTTTTTGCAATCAAGCCAATCTCGGTTTTACTAAAACCCATGTCCAGATAAAACGGTGTAGCCAGGGCGGTCGCCATGCTATCACCCAGTTTATAGAAGAAAATAAAAGCCAAAATCAGCGTAGCGGTTTTTAAACCGTTTCGACTCATAAACTCTTTAAACGGCTCTATAACGGCGGCTTTCAGCGTTCTTGGCCTGCCATCTTTTAAGGCAGGTTCTTTGACAAATATCGTCATCAGAATGCCTGGCAACATAAAAAGTGCCGTGATGATAAACACGCTGCTCCACGCCATATGGTCTGCCAAAATCAAGGATAATGAGCCTGGAATCAAGCCCGCAATCTTATAGGCATTCACATGCACGGCATTGCCCAAACCCAATTCGTTATCAATCAATAACTCACGGCGGTAAGCGTCTAGAACAATATCCTGCGATGCGCTAAAAAAGGCCACAACTGTGGCTAAATATGCGATTGTCCATATATCCAGTTTAGGATTAAATGCACCGAAAATAGGGATGGAAATCAGCAACAGCAGTTGCGAGATGATAAGCCAGCTGCGCCGGCGTCCCATATTGAGTTTGCCTAGTTGCGGAATATAGCGATCGAAAAAAGGTGCCCACAGAAACTTCCAGGTGAATGGCAGGTTAATTAAAGCAAACAGGCCAATCGCTTTTAAGTTCACGCCTTCGCTACGCAGCCATGCGGGTAAAAGGCTGATTAAAATGTACAGAGGCAAGCCAGAGCTAAAGCCGGTAAAAATGCAGATAAGCATTTTTTTGCTCATCAATGAGTGCCAAATAGAGGGATTGCTCACAAGTGTAGAGTTTTGCACTATTTTGCTTTTAGGCGATACATGGCTAAGTTACCAAGCAGGTTTGGCATAAAGCTCACTTCCTGGGTGTCGGTAATCACTTTACGTTCTAATATCGTGATATTGTGATTTTTACAAAATTGATCGAAATCGTTAATCGTACACAAGTGCACATTCGGGGTGTTAAACCATTCGTAAGGCAGGCTTTTAGAGACAGGCATATTGCCACGGGTAATTTGCAAACGGTTGCGCCAATAACCAAAATTGGGGAAGGTCACAATCACTTCGCGGCCTACACGCAGCATTTCTTGCACGATTGCCTCTGTATTGTGCATGGCTTGCAGTGTTTGCGACAAAATGACGGTATCAAACGATTGGTCTTCAAAGCCGGATAAACCCGCTTCCAAGTCCATTTGAATCACATTGGTACCATTTGCTAAGCAGGCTAGCCAATTCGCATCATCTTTTTCTACGCCATAGCCTTTGGTCTCTAAACTGCTGCGCAAAAACTGCAATAAGCTGCCATCGCCACAGCCCAAATCAAGCACTTTGGTGCCAAAACTAACCCAGCCTGCAATAATGGCAAAATCCTGGCGGTATTTAGTCATTAAATTTGTATTATTTACATTATTAACCATGATTTTTGTCATAGTCACACCTCAATCTTTTGTAAATAGCTACGTAGAATGGCATGGTAATGCGCATCAGGCATCAAAAATGCATCGTGCCCATGTGCCGCCGTCACTTCGGCATAACTTACAGTGAGCTCATTATCCAGCAAGGCTTTCACGATTTCGCGTGAGCGTGCTGGCGAAAAACGCCAATCGCTGGTAAAAGACACCACCAAGAATTCAGCTTTAGCCACTTTTAAAGCCGCACTTAAATCATCATTAAATTCGAGCGCAGGGTTGTAGTAATCCAGGGCGCGCGTCATGCGTAAATAAGTATTTGCATCAAACTCGCCGGCAAACTTGTCGCCTTGATAGCGCAAATAAGATTCCATCTCAAACTCCACGTCAAAGCCGTATTTGATCGTGTCTTTAAGCTTGCGGCCAAATTTTTCGCCCATGGCGTCATCGCTTAGATAGGTGATATGACCTAACATGCGCGCGATTCGCAAACCGCGGCGCGGCACTGTGTTGTGGGCGTAATAATCACCACCATAAAACTCTGGGTCAGTCATGATCGCCTGGCGGGCTACTTCATTAAACGCAATATTCTGCGCGGTTAGATTGGGCGCAGAAGCAATCACCAACGCATGGCGCACCAATTCCGGGTATGCAATTGTCCATTGCAAAGCCTGCATGCCGCCCAAGCTGCCACCCACGACGGCGGCCAATTGGGAAATGCCAAGATAAGCTAATAGCTTAGCCTGCGAATTGACCCAGTCTTCTACAGTCACAATCGGAAAGCTTGCACCAAAAGGCTGGTTATTTTCAGGATTAATACTGCTAGGGCCAGAACTGCCGTGACAGCCGCCCAAATTATTCAGTCCGATCACAAAAAATTTATTGGTATCGAGTGGTTTGCCTGGGCCGATTAAGTTATCCCACCAGCCCGCGCTTTTATCCGAATCGGCGTACTTTCCTGCCACATGGTGATTGCCCGAAAGCGCATGACAAATGATGACGGCATTGCTTTTATCAGCATTTAGCTTGCCATAGGTTTCATACACCAAGTGATACTGCGTTAACACCGTGCCACTTTTTAGTAAAAGCGGTGTATCAAAGTGCGCGGTTTGCGAAGCGACTAGGCCTACAGAGTTGTTGAGTAAAAGATTTTTTTCTAACATCCCGTGATTATACTATGCGCACTAATCATCAACATAGCAGCCAATCGTTACGCGCAAAATTCCAGCCAGATCTTTCACGTGGCTGATCTGGCTAAAGCCGTTTTTGTTTAATAATTCAGACACATTTTCGGCTTGGTTGAAGCCGTGCTCAAGCATCAGCCAGCCATTTTTATTTAGGTATTTGGGTGCGTGATTAATAATATGGCGAATATCGTTAAGGCCATCCGGGCCAGAAGCCAGCGCAGATAAAGGCTCAAAACGTAAATCGCCTTGATTCAAATGTATATCGTCAGCTTCAATATAAGGCGGGTTACTTACAATCACATCAAATTGTTGATTATTCAATGCGCTAAACCAATTGCTTAACTCAAAACGTACATTGTTAATGTTCAATTGGTGCGCATTTTCAATCGCAATAGCTAAAGCCGCTTTGCTGGCGTCTACAGCGCTTACCTGGGTATTTGGGCGATGCCTGGCAACAGCTAATGCAATCGCGCCTGAACCTGTGCCGAGATCTAAAACATGATTGCTGATGTGCGCCTGGGTTTTACCTAAAACAGTTTCAACTAATACTTCAGTATCTGGCCTGGGAATCAACGTGTCTTTCGATACTTTAAACCGTAAACCAAAGAATTCTCGATAACCTACTATATAGGCAATGGGCTCACCCTTTAGGCGCCGCTTAAGCAAGGCATCAAAGTTCTGATACAAGTCCTCTTGTATAGTGTCTGTGGCATGTGCAATAAGCCATGCGCGATTAACGGTCAACGCATATTGCAACAAAAGCTGTGTTTCAAATTTCGCTTCGTCGCTATGTATATTTAAATGGCTAATTAACTGTGTTTGTGCCAGTTTTATAGCATGATTGATGGTGATCGACATATAAAGCGATTATAAATGATTGCTTGTTTCATTTAAGCGGTATCTTTGTAAGGATTGAATAAACGTGGGCCATAAAAAAACGGCAACCTAAGTTGCCGTTTTTATTTTATTCACTAACTTAAGCAGGCTAAGCCTGCATTAAACTAGAAGAATAAGATAGCGCCTAAAGCGATAGTTTTTGATTTACCGTTTAGATCACCAGTATCTTCAGCTTTTGAGTGTGAGTACTCAGCAACTAAATTCAAATGTTTTGTAAGTGGGTGGTAAGCACCAACTGTCCACATTTTTTGTTCGTAATCATCAGTAGTACCTTCGTTAGAGTTGTACTCTAATTCTGATTGACCGTATGAAACGCCCAATTTAGTACCTACACCAGGAATAGTGTATGTAGCTTGAACGTACCAATCTTCTGAGTCACGAGCATTACCAAATGCGTCATAGCCGCCGTTGAACAATACAGTAGTACCTGTACCTTCACCTTCACCGTAGTAACCAGTTAAGCCAAAGCCAGCTACGTTAACTGTAGCGCCTAAGTCCCAAGCTGAAGCTGTGTCATCAAATGCTTCTACGTTTTGTGAAATACCTGAAGCCCAAACTTTACCAGCGAAATCGCCAGCCCATTCGTAAGATACTTTACCTTCGTATGCTGGCTCTGAACCACCGCGTGCAAAACCGCCAACGCCACCGTTTAATACTGAAGCTGGGTCCCAAGATTGAGTTACACCTGCTGTGAAGCTGAAGCCATTCCAGTTTGGTGATGAGTAAGCAACTTGTGATTTCCAGTCAGCATACATAAAACCAGAACCGATACGACCTAGTGTAGTTGTGTTACCAGCTAATGCACCTGCAGCACCACCAACACCTAATAATGTCATGTCATTCAAGATAGCATCAGAAGCATAGATACCTAAATCTTTACCTAGCTTGATAGAACCCCAAGATTTGTCGCCAAATGTTAAGAATGCTTGACGGTTTTCTTGTTGTGAACCTTGACGGCCAGAACCAGTTGTTGAAGCACCTGGGTTGATTGAGATTGTGAAACCAACATCTAAGTCGTTTTGACGTGTTTTACCAGAAACTGATAAGTAGTTAGGTAACAAGCCTGTAGTGATGTTTGAAACTGTTCTAGTACCTGTAGAGCTAGAACCAGATTGGAAATTAACAGCATCGCCAGTAACGCGTGTTGATGTGTAGTAAGCGTTTACTATACTTTCTGAATTTAATTAATTTTTTCAAACTAAAGATTGATGAAATCTCCTTTCTACTTTATTGTTTAAAAATAGAAGGAGTATCAAATGAACAATGAAACCACACAGAATAAACTACCTGCTGATTCAATGACCACATCAAAAAAATTAAGCGCATCGGATAAAATTGCCGAAGCTTTAGCAAATAAAATAGTTCAGAAACAACCTTTAGAAAGACAGCATCTTTTAGCCCAACTTAATCCTGAGCAAAAGCTACAGCTTCAATTTATAGAAGATCAGGCCATTTGTAATTTTAGTGGCATGCTTGATGAGCTTGAATCGGCACTCGGTATGTTAAGGATTGGTCACCATTACGGATGGAGAACGCTATATATACTTCATAGTAAAAAAACTATTAGAAAATATGAAGAAATACTTAATATCAAGATTCGTGAAGTATTTGACGAGGAAGGGCCAAGTGCACAAAGGTCTGTTGGTCTTGCTCTAGCGAAAAAAGCATCTAATTTTTGGAAAGCGGTGTCTGGTGAGTACAGGGTAGAGAACAGGCGAGAAGTTAAATAAGGAGTAATTATATTTCTCTAAGGAGCTTTACAAGCTCCTTTTTTTCGTTTATTCTACGAGGAAACATTAAAGCTCCTTGTATGAAAATTCGTAAAAACTATTCAGATTTTAATCCTGCCGCGTTTGGCTCGGCAATTTGGGCGGGGGCTACTGCACCGCCAAAATTGTCGAACGAAGGCGGAACAGCAACGCCTCAAATATCTTCGATCTCGGAATCTGCGGATGACCCCCGTCTGGTAATACGGGGGGAAAGTTTTACTGATAACTCAGTTAATTCTAATAAAGTTGATGGAGAGAAACACGAACTTTTCAGTTTTAAGGGTAAGCCTTTAGTAATCTCAACACCTTTACCCAAATTAGATGGTGAGCCATATTCCGCAATTACAGACTTTTTAAATTGTACATTTCCCTTTAAAGAATTCGATTTAAATTCGGTCTTATTTGACATAATTGACTGTTTAGGCAAGCATTTTTCTCCTTTGAAAAACCGTTTCAAGGGTTTGCATGGTTGGGATAATTCCATACAGCTCGGTGAAACCAAGACATTTTTCGGATACGGGGGACAAAACAATACTGCGTTTTTGTCAATACCGGGTGAGGCGTGTCATTCGGTTCCAAGTTGGCACAATTTAATTTTACTTATTCGCGATAAATTTAAAGGGAAAATTACCAGATGGGATGGGGCTGTAGATGATTATGAGGGTAATCACAGTGTAGATTTAGCAGTTGAAGCTTATAAAAATGGCAATTTCAATGCTGGTGGAAAAATGCCAAGTTGTGACCAAAGGGGAAATTGGATAATCCCCGATGGAAGAGGCCGTACCTTTTATATTGGAAAACGCGACAATGGAAAATTATTGCGTATATATGAAAAAGGAATGCAACTAGGTGCAAAATGGCATCCGTGGGTTAGATGGGAAATTGAACTCCACAACGTGGACCGCATTATTCCTTGGGACGTTTTATTGGAGCCTGGTAAATTTGTTGCTGGTTCATATCCAAATGCAACGGGTTGGATCCAAAAAGAAATGAGCCGCATATCCACCATTCAAAAAACAACTCGCATTAGTTATGAGTATTTAACAGCTTGTACGTCAATTTCATGCGGTAAACACTTAAATGTCATGTTAGAAGTTGAAGGATCAGCAGAGAAAGTATTAAAGAAACTCGTTCGTGATGGAATTCCCAAAAGACTTGATTTACCTATAGTTGATAAAAACGAAGGTTGGTCAAAATGAGGACGCTTAATTTAGAGGAAGCAGCATTATTTTTAAAACTTCCAATAGATTACATTATTTCAGAAGTTGAATCTGGACTATTGCCAGGTGCAAAACTAAGTGATGATTTTATATTTATTGATGAAGATTTAACAAGTTTTATCAGAAACAAATATTTCCAATCAAAAAATGCCAATTCTGTTTCTAAACTTAATGCGCTAGAACAAACGGAAACTATATTTAAAGAGTTAATACCTCATGTTTTAAGAACAGAACAAAATCGAGTGATGCGGGGAGAGCTGACTGCTAAATCTTTAAGAATTACGGAGAACAGACTTGCTAAATGGGTGAGACCGTATTTTGATGAAATTCCTATCATCAAAATAGACTATCTTACTCTTGAAGACTTTATTGAGAAGCTTACAGAAAGTGATATTAAAGGTGTAGCTATATCTCAGTATTTAATCATCATTAGAAAGGTTTTAAATTACGCACTCATTACCAATCTGATCACGCGTTTACCGTTATTCCCAAAAGTAAAGACACCAAGGCAGTCGCGAGGGCCTTTTACAATTGTTGAATATAGAAACCTTCTTAAAACAGCTTGGCGTTTACGTGATCAGCCTTACATGATGCAACACCGCCCAAGGTTGATTAATATAAATGAAGGTATGAAAAACGAAGTTTATATGCCAAAAGATATGACAAGATTAATTGGTTTTATGGTTAATAGTTTTATTAGGCCCAGTGATCTGAAGTTTTTACAGCATAAACACGTAGAAGTTATAGAATCAAATTATCGATATTTAAGATTATCTTTACCTGAAACAAAAAAGCATGATCAACCAATTGTAACCATGACAGCTTGTGTTGGAATATATAAAAGAATTTTAAAAGATGCTAAAGCTCTAGGATATGGAAAGCCCAATGATTTTGTTTTCTTACCTGAAATTAGTAAAAACAGAGATCATGCCCTTAGGCATATGGGTTTTCTATTGATGTGGGTCCTAAACACATCAAATCTTAAATATGGATCAAAAGGTCAAAATAGAACTCTTTATTGTTTAAGACATACTGCTATTACGTTTAGGCTTTTATATGGTGAAGGTGTAGATTTACTAACGTTAGCAAAAAACGCTAGGACATCTGTCAATATGATAGAAAAGCACTATGCGTCAACTCTAAACGGTGAAATGAATATATCACTATTGCATAGCAAAAGAGTTCGAAAATTTAATAGTCGTAACCAATAAAAAACGGCAACCTAAGTTGCCGTTTTTATTTTATTCACTAACTTAAACAGGCT
>JAZKEN010000048.1:0-16717 GCA_040387035.1 Pseudomonadota bacterium
CGGTAACGGCTTGCTAAAGTAATAACCTTGGATTTGATCGCAATGATATTTCCTTAAAAAATCTAATTGCGCCAATGTTTCAACACCCTCAGCAATCACATCCAGTTTCAGGCTATGGGCAATCCTGATAATGGCCAGCGCCATTGCAGCGTCATCAGCATCGGTGGTGATATTACGAATAAAAGCAATGTCGATCTTTAATTTATCGATAGGAAAACGCCGTAAATAAGCCAGGCTGGAATAGCCTGTACCAAAATCATCAATCGAAATCTGCACGCCCTGTTGTTTGAGGTTCTGCAAGGTTTCGATGGTCTGGTTGGTGTTTACCATCAGGATGCTTTCCGTTAACTCTAATTCCAGCAGCTTGGCTGGAACTTGATTCTCTGACAGCGCTTTAACAATTTCGGCTTGCAAATCACCATCAATAAATTGACGGCTGGAAACATTGACCGACACTTGTATCGGCCCAACCGATGAGTGCATCCACAAGCTGATTTGCTTGCATACTTCCTCAATCACCCAACTGCCAACCGCAACGATAAGACCTGTCTCTTCCAACACTGGGATAAAGATTGCCGGCGATACCAAGCCATTGCCCGGACGCTGCCAGCGTATCAGCGCTTCAAGTCCAGCAACGCGTCCGCTTTTTACATCCACTTTAGGCTGGTAGTGCAAAACAAACTCGTGATTCAGCAAGGCTTTGTGCAATGCATTTTCCAGATCCAGCCTCACCAGCATTTCGATATTCATTTGTGCAGTAAAAAAGCGGTAAGTATCGCGCCCTGCCTGCTTAGCGCGGTACATGGCGGTATCTGCATATTTGATCAATGTCTCTGTGTCTGATGCATCATTGGGGTGAATCGTAATCCCTATGCTGGCGGTCACTGTCATCTCGTGACCCTTAAGGTCGAAAGGTATGCGTAGTGTTTCTCTGATTTTATTGGCGACAATCGCCGGGTTATGCGTCTCATCTTCCATCATCAGGATGATGGCGAATTCGTCGCCGCCCAGACGGCCTACCGTATCCCTGATGCGCACACATTGCACCAGGCGACTGCTGAACTGGACAAGTAATTCGTCACCGATGGCATGGCCTAATGTATCGTTAACGATTTTGAAGTGGTCCAGATCGATAAACAGTACACTGACCAGGCATTTACTGGCGGCACTGACAATCAAAGCTTTTGAAAGCGCATCGTAAAACAATTTTCGGTTGGGTAAGCCAGTCAGCACGTCATAATGCGCCATGCGGTGCAAACGCGCGCCCGCTTCCCTGCGCTCGGTGATATCACGTTCAACAACGATGATTTTCCAACGCTCTTCAGAAAGTTCAGCTTGCTGGCGTAACTCTACCCACATTTGCGAGCCATCCATGCGTTTGCGCATATACTCGCTTGGCTTTGCCGGCAAGCCGCTGTCAATAAGGTCGTCATAAACCGACTCAAGTTCGCCACGGGTAGTGGAATTGACTTCCCATGGCGGCATGGCAATCAACTGATTACGATTTTTATTGTGCAAATGGCATGCCGCATCATTGACATGCACATAGCGCATTGTGGAGCGATCGATAAGGTAGATGGCATCGGTAGTACCGTCCATTGCTAAAGCTAAATGACGCAATCGCATTTCAGCCTGTTTACGTTTAGTGATGTCGATATGCATGACCACGGCGCCACTTGGGTAAGGGGTAACCGTCATTAAGAACCAGCGCTGCTGGCTGGGCGAATGGCATGGATACTCAATCATAAAGCTCTGCTCACTGCCGTCCAGCACAAATCGAATACCTTCTGCGACTTGTTGCGCCTCAACAGCATCGCGGCCCATCGCATGGTCACAAATCTCCAGGTAGTTGGTACCCACCCCTTTTTTGTTATCAATGTACATATTCATCTCGGCAAATTGCTGCCAGCCCTCGTTTACCGAGATGATGAATCCTTGCGTATTGAGTAAGGCAATATGCGCCGGTAAGGCGTTAAGAATCGCGGCCTGTCTAATCGTATCACTGCTGCGCAGTTGTTCTTGCGCGTGCTGCAGTACGAACATGCGGCCATCCGTGCCAGCGACTGAATCTATCTCGCCTGCGGTGAGTTGCTCCAGGCGTTGGCCAGCTTTGTTGAGCACTTCGATTAAAGCGGAGATTTCCCCGTTATCACCCAGCGCAGGCAGCGTTGTAAATGTACTCATAAGGCCAGGGTATCCAGTCCCAATGCCTGCAATATGATGTTTGACTGATTGAGCGTACCGACGATTTTTATCATAGGAAACGGCGAAAGTTTAACCAGTGTAGGCGTCATGAAAATCCCATCCTCCAAGGTCTGGCAAGACTCCTGGAATACATCCAATACTTCAATCTCATGACTATCCGGCAAATAGACCTGGCAAAACTTTTTAAGGTTAGCAAGCGCCTGAATGGAGTTTTGCGTATCGCCAGCGACGTACAGCCTGAATCTGAATATTTCTACTGGTGGTTGGCTCATAGCTTGTCAACTTTCTTCCCGGTATGTGAGATATCGGCACCACGCAGCTCTTTCATGCGCTCAAGGCCGCGAGACTGCTCACGTTCACGACTCTCTGTAGTGCGTTGTAGCAAGGTTTTTTCTACTTGTTTAGCCACGAGCTCGGTTTGCAGCGATTTGGCGCGCACTTCAAGCACCGCTTCTTCGGCATCAAGGCTGACTTTTTTGAGTTGAGCCGCTACTTCAGCTACTTCATTGGCAACACGCTCGGCGCTTTCTTTTTCCCAGCGCATGGTGCCCATCAACACTTCACCGCCTGCGGTATAAATGTCGGCTAGCGTGACGCCATCGTCACTTAGAATCAGTTCACGCACCTGGTTGGAATGCGATGTGCCGCGCGATTTGATGATGGACATGCCACGGTTACGCTCACCCGCCTGCACCAAGTAGTTAAGATGCAGCCAGGTATCAGCCAGTGTCGAAATTTGTAATGGGCTGCCGCCATCCGTTTGGCCGGACATCTCATCTAACAGGCTGGTACAAACCAGCGTGATACCATCCGATTTTGACCAGTCAATCAGGCGTTCAGCGACGCCATTAGCGGTTAATTCATTGCCGGCTTTTGATAGTGCCGATACCGGATCAATCACCAGGCAGCGTGCTTTGTGTTCTTTAGACAGGGTTTTAATGCGCACAAGCAAGGTCTCGGCGCTGCCGGTGATGGTGCGCGCTGAAATCATGCGTAGCAGGCCGTTATCCACAAACCGTTGCAAATGAATGCCCACTGAGGTCAAGTTACGGATGACTTCCGTGCCATCTGAGTCAAAACTGACAAACATGGTGGGCTCGCCACGCTCACAAGCCGCTTCAGCAAAAGCACCGCTGAGGGTGGTTTTAGCCGTGCCAGGAAAGCCGGTGATCAGCACGCTGGAGGCACGATAATAGCCACCTCCCAGCATGGTATCCAAACGCTCTACACCGCTGGTCACGCGTTCGCTGGTGACTTTGGCATCGACGCGGCCCAATGTACGGGCAAGCGCGACATCAAATCCGTTTCTGCCAATCACAAACGGTGACTCATCCTCATCGAAACCAGAGCCACGAAATTTCTGTACACGCAAATTGCGTTGTGACACGCCTTGTATCACGCGGTGATTAAGCATCACTGCGCAATCCACCATAAACTGCATAAAGCTGAATGATTGTTGATCAATGGAACTGATCTCTTCCCTGCTGGCTTTTGTCGTAATCAGTCCTGTGAGTTCATTCGCCAGTAACCAATCATGCAAGCGGTATATTTCCTGCCGCCTGGAAGCCGCATCCGGCAGTAGCGATATCACAATATCCAGGGCATCGAATACGATACGCCGTGCACCCATTTTTTTGACTTTGGCTTCCAATGCCGCCAGCATGCCGCTGATATCAAAGCTGCCTGATTGTATAAAATCCGGCTTTGGTTGGGCATCAAGGAAAAACAATTGGTCGGAAGTCAGTTCGTTCAGCTTCCAGCCAAAGCTTTCAAAATTAGAGATGATGCGTTTGGGTGCTTCTTCAAAAGCGACGAATATCCCCGGCTCTTGAAACTCTTTGACCCCATGGGTTAAAAAGTGCATGGCGAAGATGGTCTTGCCTGAGCCCGGTCCGCCTACCAGTAAAGTAGTTCGACCCTTTGGCAGCCCTCCGTCAGTGATTTCATCAAAACCCGTAATGCCGGTAGGAACTTTATTGCTGGTAAGAGAATGGGTGGTAGTAGCGTTCGCCATGAGCTTCTTTCTTTAAGAAACATCTGGCAGCAGTGTCGGAGTGCTAGCGTTTGCTAGCTCTGTCAGTAAGAAATTTATTATCACACACTTAACTGTAACGAAGTAAAGCGATTGACGGTTAACCGCAATTGCTTTTAATGGATGACAACGGCGGTTAGCTTCCAATCAAAGCTAACCTAGCCTAGATTGTGGGTCTATAGTTGTTGCGCTATCAGTTCTGCAAATACATGCATCACTGAAATGTCACGTTCATTCAGCGTTTGGTTAGGTTTGTAACTAAAACAACAGAACGTGCCGTAGACCTCGCCATTGCTAAGCCTGATAGGTACGCTCATATGAGCCCTAACCGGCAATATTGCGGTAACGGGTAAGCTCATTGCTTCTGGCAATTCAAAAGCGTCATTGATAATCTCAGGCAGGCGCCCATCAATCACTCTTTGACAGTAACTTTCTTCAAGAGGGCCACTATCGCCCACAGCAATCGGTGGGTTCAGGTCTTTTGAATCAACCGCATCAAACTCACGTACGCCATCATGGAAATGCGAGATAAATGCCACATCCATATTAAGATGGCGTCGAATAGCCGATAAGGTATTTTGTAAAAAGTTTGCCTCGTTTTTTTTCGGAATGCTTAACAATTGTTGCGCATTTTCAATAAGGGCTGAGTTTGTTAAAAGTGATTTTTCCTCAATGGATTTGGCAATATCCTCAACCCTTAATAATTTAAAGTTATTACGGCCTGAGTGTTTGGCTTTGTACATGGCTTTGTCTGCAAGGGCCAGCAAAGCATCCGCCTCTAATTGGCGGCCATCGTAGATAGCAACACCTATGCTGGAGGTGATCTTGAGCGAGTAACTGCCTAACCATTCACCACGATTGAGTTCTTGCAGTAGGTTGCTTGCTACTGTGCCAGCACTTTCATCAGTAACAGCGCCCTCCACAATCACCGTGAACTCATCACCCCCCAGGCGGGAAACAATGTCCACCTCACGCAACCTGTTTTTTAGCCGTGCAGCAAACTCTTTGAGCAGGTTATCGCCTGCCTCGTGTCCCAGGTTGTCATTGATTGATTTAAAGTGGTCGATATCTAAATAGATTAAAGCCAGGTTGGTACTATTGCGCCTGCATCTGGCCATGGCTTCTGGCAAGGTAGCATTAAAGTAAGCCCGATTTTTTAATCCAGTAAGTGGGTCGTTAGACGCCAAAAAGCGCAGTTTTTCTTCTTCGATTTTGCGGCTGGATATGTCTTGAATAAATGCATAGCATTCGTGTTTTCCTGCATCCGGGATATAAGTGATTGCCATCTCAGCCGGGAACACTTGGCCACTTTTTGTTTTAAGCTCGAGTTGAATACGGCGATGCAATGCGTCGGCGTGACCACTTTCATCAAAGCCCTTCATTCCTTGCTCGTGTGCTTCCCTTGATTGGCCAGGGACAATCATTTCGTCCATTTCCCGGCCAATAGCCTCATCATGCTTCCAGCCAAAAATGTTCTCGGCTTGCTGATTCCACTCGATAATCAACCCATCGTTATCCACGCCGATAAAGGCGTCGTAGCTGGTATCTAATATGTTTCTGAGGCGTTGTTCTTGAGTCTGTCTGTTCATGGATATTAAGATTTAGGTAGATGTAAAGCGCAATTTTTGGGGATAAATGCGAATTTATCCATTGATTTAAATCAGTTAATCGGCTTTTGAGGTATAGACGTTGTAATTTGAATAAAATTGAGTAATTAATTTACTACAAATTATTCTAATGAGCTAATTTAAATTGACTTTAAAGTTGTATAAGTCATCCAGCTTGATCGGTTTTGAGAAATAATAGCCTTGCGCAAAGTCACAGCCAATCGATATCAGCAACTCTAATTGTTGCAACGTTTCCACACCTTCAGCGATCACCTTCATATTCAATTTATGCGCCATCACAATAATGGCTTCACACAGTACAAAGTCTTCTGAGTTAGGTGCCAGGTTTTTTACAAATACCTGGTCAATCTTAATGTAATCGATATCGTAATGTTTTAAGTAAGATAGTGATGAATAGCCTGTACCAAAGTCGTCCAGTGCAACCTGGATGCCAGCTTTTTTAAATGCATCAAGTTTATCGTTCAAGCTTTCACTTCTATCCAGCAGTAAACCTTCTGTGATTTCTATCACCAGGCAATTACCGGGCAGGCCCAGCGATTCTAAATGTTCAAACCAGGATGTGTGCGGTTGGGTATCTATACGAAACTGAACCGGCGATTTATTAATGCTGATTTGAAATTCAGGATGGATTTTTTCTCGACAGCTTTTAATGGCGGTTGCCGCCTCTTTAAAAACCCACTCCCCCATCTCTACAATCTGCCCTGTTTCCTCGGCAACGGGTATAAACAATGCAGGGCTAATCAGCCCCTGCTCTGGACGCTGCCACCTGATCAAGGCTTCAGCCTTGTGCATTTGAAGTGTTTGCAAATTGATGATCGGTTGATACAGCAATAGAAATTCGTTTTTAGCCAATGCGTTTCTAAGGTTATTGGCTACATTTATTTTTTCGAAAGCGGTTTTTTGCATTGCCGGGGTAAAAAAGGCGTAAGTATTCTTACCGTTTTTCTTGGCTTCGTACATCGCCTGGTCAGCTTGTTTCAGCAGCTCGTCGCTATCCACGATGTCATTGGTATACACCGCTATACCAACACTGGCAGTGACATAGGCGACATCACCATCGAGTGAACAAGGCGCGGTAACGCAATTAAGAATCTTGATCACAATTTGATCGATTTCAATCGCTTGATTAAACTCACCTAAAATAATGGTGAATTCATCGCCGCCTAACCTGGCGATAGTGTCCGATTCACGCACACAGTTTTTTAATCGCTGACCGATTTCCTTCAATAAAAGGTCACCTTTTTGATGCCCAAGCGAATCGTTGACCTCTTTAAACCGATCAAGGTCCAACAACATTAAAGCGAAGGATTTGCCATACCTTTTAGATTTTACTAACTCCTGATTCAGGCGATCCAGGAACAAAGTACGATTTGGCAGATTGGTGATGCTGTCGAAATGTGCCAAGCGCAACACATCCGCTTCAATTTTTTTCCGTTCACTAATGTCTGTATAGGTACCAATCACACGCAAAGGAGCATTGTTTTCATCGCGCTCTACCACCATGCCTTTGACATGGATCCATTTCCATACGCCTTCTGATGTCAGTTTTCTGTGTTCGTTTTCAAAGCTTTTGTCTTTACCATCAAGTGCTAGCAATCTTGCAGAAACCAGGCAAGGCAAATCATCGGGATGAATAAGTTTGACCCATTCACTCATATCGGAAGAAATCTGGTCTTCGGGATAACCCAGCATTTCTTTACAGCGCGGCGACAGGAATATCTGGTTGGTCACAATATTCAGATCCCAAACGCCTTGATTGGAACCATCCAAGGCAAAACTCCAGCGTTTTTCACTTTCCTGTAACGCAATCTCCGCCAGTTTTTTATCGGTGATGTCTTGCACGATGGAAATATGGCTAGTGGGTTCTTCACCCGAATTCCATAACGCCTTACAAGTGAGGTCTACCCATACGACAGATTGATCTTTACGTAAATACCTTTTCTGGATGTTGTATTCCGATACATCGCCAGCACAAATTTTTTGTGTCATTTGCTGCTGTAAAGCTAAGTCGTCCGGATGTGTCAGACCCAAAATATTCAAATTTTGCAGTTCTTCGGAGCTATAGCCCAGGATGTCACGATACCTTTGATTGGTATCGATAAACCTCCCCGTGACAGGGTTGGCAATGGATATGCCTACGCTTGCTTGGTAAAATAAAGAGCGGAAATGTTGTTCACTTAGTTGAAGATTGGTATTGAGCTCGGTTATTTCAATATTTCTAGCATGCAGCTCAATGGCGTCCACCGCCATCTTTGAAAGTAATTTAAGCGTTTGAAGTTCGTGATCACTAAGGGCTTGGCGTGGTTTGTAATCAATGATACACAAGGTTCCCAGGTTGTAATTGCCTTGCACGCTTAAAGGAATACCGGCATAAAAGCGTACACCTGCGTTTTGTTTTACCAAAGGGTGGTTTGAGCAGCGCGGATCAGTACTTGCGTCATAAACGATATACGGCTCATTATCGAGGATAGCCGAAGCGCAAAACCCCTCTATTCTTTCGTACTCATTGACATCAGTACCCAAATGCGAAACGGACCAAATTCTATCCTCATCCACAAAACTAATGAGGGCTATGGGAACATGGAGCAGTTGTGATGCAAGTCGGGTGATATTGTCAAACGATGAGTTTGGAGGAGTATCCAGAATTTTGTAGTGATGTAATACGTTTATGCGATCTTTTTCAGAGTCTGAATCTTGAAGCTGCAAGAAAGGAGTATTCATTTTTTTTCAGATTAAAGCATTGCAGGTCAAGCCTCTAACCTTTCGCTTTTCTGAACCTTTTGTAGGTGACAACGTATAAGTTGATTTTAACCCATGTTACATATTGATACAAATTATTTCCGTGCAAATTATTTGTATACAAATAATTTGTGAATTATTTTAAATAACCTTGTTTACACTATACGCTTTAGTCTGAAAAATACGAGTTAAATCAACATTGAGTTTGGCGCGGGTTTGGCCAATGTTTAAGTGGGAGAATTCATGTGCATTTTGAGCAAAATGCATGCGCCAGATATTAAAAAATCCCTATAAAAAATGTAGGGCTTTTTTAATTTATGCGATATACAATTAGCCTGGTAAACACGCCACACAACCCTATTGACCGACCATGGCCACCCCAACTAAACAACATAACAACCCTTTGCACGGCATCACACTAGAAGCCATTGTAATTGCCTTGGTTACGGATTACGGATGGGCTGGGCTCGCAGATAGGATACCGGTACGCTGCTTCAGCAATGATCCTAGTGTTGCATCAAGCCTAAAATTTCTGCGTAAAACGCCATGGGCACGTGATAAAGTAGAGGCGCTTTACCTATCCTCACTCAGCAACAGCCGACTGGGTAAGGCCGACCATTTAAATACAAGCGCTGAATAAATGCCAGGCTTATGCAGGCTTGCGTAACAGCAAATAAGTAGCGTTAATTGCCTGCAAACCTAGGGCATTAAATGCAAGGGGTATCTTGTCGTTTGGATACCAGTAAGCTGAATGGCACTGCTCACAAGCGTGTTCGATTTGTGAGCCAACCTGCAATAGCGCATCTGGATTTCTTTGTTTAATCGCCACCAACGCAGACTTGGCGGCATTCTGCAAGTTAATCGCTTTGTTATTAAAGTCTTTGCGATTTGCCTGTATCAACTTTTCAATTTCTTTAGGCTGCAACTCTACTGGGTGCGTCGAGGTGCTGGATCCAACATGAGCGACTGGGCGGTCGTGTATCTGCAAAAGATTGGCCGCTTCAATTAAGACAATCGCATGATTATTTAAAACAGTCCACTCTGCATCGGTGGAGGGTACTTTTTCCACCACACCGTCTTTTGTTGCCACTGTGGATACCGAGTTCCAGATAGGATCGACGTTGGGGTCAATCACCGACAGCATGATTTCCTGCAAGGTGGCAACTGGCTTAATAGTGCTTGCGCTTTTATCTACACTACCTGAACCGCTACAAGCCACCTGCAGGCCTAGGCTTAGCCATACAAAAGCCATCATTACATTACTTATTTTCATCACGCCTACCCTTTAATGATTAATTCAAGAATCCAATGGCGCGTCCCGCAAAGGCAACACCAAACCATAAGATAAGCGACAAGATTGCAGTCAAGCCTGCCAAGATGCGATTGGGTGACTCAATGCTAGTGACCTTTGTGTATAAGGTAAATTGGATCAGCAGCGCAAAACCCAGCAATATAAACTTCAACCAAAAAGCCGGGTTTGGATAATAAAGTGTGGCGCTGGGTAGAAAAGTAAATAGCCCGGAAATTAACAATAATACCAGCCCGTATATCACCAAAGGCCTGGTTGCTTTTGCCAGGCTAGGAATGGTTTGCCGGTTTAAGCCCAAACCCACCAGCCTTAAATTAACCAATAAAACCGCGGTTAAAATCAGCAAAAAACCGGCAATATGAAATAGCTGCGCAAATGCGCCTGCGATTGAATCCAACTGGCTAATCGTCTGGCTTAGGCTGCTGTCTTGTAACTGTTTGAATAATGACTCTGTACTCATATCAATGCTTTCATCGGTAAAGTTAATGTTGGGTGGCTTCCAGGTATGGGATAAGGCGTCCGCAAATCACCACTGATGTCCAAGAAACCAGTGAGATCCATCCAGCCAATTTTGCACCTTTAGGAAAATGCACATGCGCGCCCCACTCATGTACGCTCTTGCCGTATTTGAATTCAAACCAAAGTGCATTCAATCCGGCTAATACAATCAGCACTAGCTTGGCTGGGAATACAGGAATCTCCCACATTCTCGGGCCTTCTGCCCACAGCAATAAAATGCCGCTCACAAAAGTAATCGCGAATCCAACCAGCAACCATGGCCTTAATTGCTTAAGTACCTCCGCTATAGGCACCTGCTTTAAAAATCCGCCAATAAGGCGCAGATCGGTTACGATGATCAGGCCTACCGATAGTGCAAGGCCAATCAAGTGTATGCCTTCAATCAATGGGAACATATAAAGCGACTCCCTGAGCGCTGTCCCAAACGCTGAATCATGCATCTGCTGTAATACTGATACGACTGACATCCAACTCCCCTTTTGAATTCTTAGAACTGATATAACGATTATTTGGCCTTTTATATAGGCCCTACCCCTATTGCTATAGCATCCGCTGTGCCAATGTTTGATAATCCAGCCAGCTGAATGGAATTTAATTTAAGCAATTGATTTTCATGTATAAATTTTAAAATTTATTTGATATTGAATCAGTGCATGAATGAGAAACATCAGGGAATTGTTGCCATAGCAGCAATACTTGGAATGATTGTTGTTGATTGAACAATATAAAAAAATGCGCATGTAATGCACGCCTGTGAAAATGCCAGTGATGGCCATCTACAACGTGCACTACATACGCCATAAAGCAATGCCGCTGTCGGCTCTTGCAGGCTAGGAGAAGCCTAAAAAGTTAAGCCAAATGCTGGCGGAAAAACGTGACCGTACGATCCCATGCTAACTTGGCTGCTGCTGCGTCATAGCGTGGCGTGGTGTCATTATTGAAGCCGTGCTGCACTTCAGGGTAGATAAATGCCTGGTAATTGACTTTAGCCGCTTTTAAAGCCGCTTCATATTTAGGCCAGCCGGCATTGATACGCTCATCTTTACCCGCATATTGCAGCAATAATGGCGCCTTGATCTTGGCAGCCTCTTCATCACTGGGTTGGCCGCCATAGAAAGGCACAGCCCCGCCCAAGTCAGGCAGGCGTGTCGCCAGGAAATTGGCAATGCCGCCACCATAACAAAACCCAACCACGCCGACCTTGCCATTACCATCCGGCAGTTTTTTCAGCACATCAGCCGCTGCGACAAAGTCTTCACGTGTTTTAGCCTGGTCCAGTTTCTGGAATAATTCGCGCGCCTTATCCTCATCGCCCGGGTAGCCACCTAATGGGAACAAAGCATCCGGTGCAAAGGCAATAAAACCATCAATCGCCAAGCGCCTTGCAATGTCCTCAATATGTGGATTCAAGCCACGGTTTTCATGCACCACCAACACGGTTGCCAGTTTTGTGGTCACCGCGGCCGGATAGACCAGGTATCCACGCAACTTGCCATAGCCGTTAGGCGACGGATACTCTACAAATTTGGCTTTGATACGCACATCATTTTCATCAATCTGTTTAGCCTCGGCAAAGTTGGGGCTAAGCGAATGCAGCAAGAGTGACGCTGATGCCCCGGCAACTGCAAACTTTCCGGCACGATTCAAAAAATCCCTTCGCGTAATCTCACCATGTACAAACTGGTCAAACAAGCCCAGTACTTCCGGGGCAAAGTCTTCTGTCGTTTTGCGTGTCATGTTATTCCCTACTCATTTTTAGTTAATCGATTCTTGCTTAACGCGACCTATTTAACACGACCCAGGTAGCCTTGTGCCAATAAAGGAATGCGGTAAGCCGCGCCTCTACCAACCACAAACAGTGTTTTCTTGTCTTTGCCCGAGAATGCCAGGTTCTGCGGTTTGTTGGGCAATGCAATCACGCCTAAGGTTTCACCTTTTGCGCTAAATACTTCTACGCCGGCATTCGATGCAACGTACACCCTGTTCTCCGCATCAACCGCCAGGCCATCTGCACCGCTAGAAGATTCGCCGGCCGCATTTTTTGCATAGCCGGCTAATTTAGCAAATTGACTTTTATTGCCTAATGCGCCATCGGCTTTGATATCGTAAGCGATAACAAACTCATTGGCGGTGTCGGCCACATATAATGTTTTTTCATCCGTGCTCAATTGCACGCCATTCGGGCGCTTTAAATCATTGATCACGCGTGTGGTCTTGCCTTCTGGCGTAATGTAATACACCGCAGGCCTTGCCGCTTCAGCCGCTTTGTCTTCCGGTTTCGGCACAATGCCAATATCGGTAAAGTAGATGCCGCCTTTTTTATCCAGCACTAAATCATTTGGGCGCTGGAATGGCTTGCCTTCAAACTGGTCAGACAACACTTTTTCTTTACCGGCAGGGTAAATGATACCCACTTGTGGTTTCAGGTTTTGTACGGAAATCAACTCACCTTTAGGATTAAAAGCCAAACCGTTTGAGCCGTTGCTGTTTTGCAGGAAGATAGCAATGCCGCGGTCATCTTTTAATTGTGTGATGCGGTTGGCGCGGGTTTCAGTGAAAATAGCCGAGCCATCTGGCAATGCAATCGGGCCTTCCGTGCCTTCAAAGCCTTCATATAAAAACTCATATTTTGTGCCTTTGGCGACTACGCCGGGAATCTCTTTAGCCACTTCATATTTAGGGGCTGGTGGTGCAATTTTGGTCAATATGCCGCCTTCCGCTTCGTAATCCTGTGCGCCAATAGCGCCTACCACTTTAAAACCTTTACTGATTAATAAATCAGCACCTGCATGGGCACGGCCTGCATGGTTAGAGATAGTCGCAACCGCTTTATCTTTAGGGATGTAGGCGGCATATTTTTCAAGCTCTTTGGCTTGAATATTCAAAAATACAGGGAAGCCACCAATTTTGGTCAACTCATCCGGGCGGCGTAAATCAATAAAAACCACCTCATTTGGTTTTGCTAATAAAGCATCCACTTCCGAACGATTTAATTTTTTGGAAACAGGTGGTTTTTTAGCCTCCTGTGCCGCAGGTTTTGCATCGGCAGCTGGCGTTGCCACTGCGCCGCCTGCCATTGATAATGGTGATGCAGCGATAAATAATAAAGCAACTAATACATTAATTTTTTTCATGTGATGTCCTAAATGGTGCGTTTAAAGTTATTTTGTCGATAGCCGGGAAAGCCCCTGCTATTCAATACTCATTAACTGTGTCGCAAGGTGCATGCCAACAATCAGCAATCCATCAACCGGTTAACTACCACAATAAAAAATATATAAATAATTGATTATTAACACTTAAATATTGGTTTTTATAAAAAATTTATTCACAACAAAAAAAGGGGTGTTTTAAACTGCTCATTATCAAGCAGATTTAAAACACCCCTGTTTGTACAAAAACAGCCTGGAACGCTTTGTTTTACCTTAATTTTATTGATTACTTAAAGCTGTAGCGTAAACCGACCCTGAGAGAACGTGGCTCTAGCGGGTGCACCAATCGTCCATCAACACCTTCACCACCGCCGCAACCTGGACCATCCGATTGTGTACACGCACCGCCAAAATACTCAATATCATTGGCCTTACGATTGAATAGATTGAGCACACTTAAAGAGGCCTGCCATTGCGGATTGATTTTATATTCCAGCTTGGCGTTGGCTGTTGTAAAAGAAGAGGATTTTTCCTTACCTGTTTCTTCTAATGCATAGGCGCCTATGTAGCGAACACGCACCCCGCCCGACCATTGATTGCCGTCATCAAAATTGGCAGCCAATGAAGCCGTTACCGGTACCGCATTCGGAATGTGCTTGCCGCCATTTTCTGACTGGGTAAAACGCGCCTTGGATAATGCGATATCCGCATCCAGGAAAACCTGGTCGCTGACCGTCAAGTGGTTAGTCCATTCGATACCCTGGCGTTGCGAACTGCCGCGCGGCTCAGTTACCCCTTCATCACCCACAAAGACCAATTCAGATGAAGACTTAACCTGCCATAAAGCGACACTGGTATGCCAGCCTGGTAGTGGCGCTACGCGCAAGCCAAGCTCGCTACCGGTGGATTTTGCAATCAAAGGCACGCGATCGGCTGGGCTGCCATCTGCAGCATTATCAGTAATTACCGCACCCCTGCTGTCATTACTATGGAATCCACGGCCCCAGTTGGCATAAAACTCTAGCGATTTCCAAGGTGTAATTGCCAGTCCAAGCTTAGGGCTAAGCTGCTGCGCAGAAGTTTTGCCGCCATTATTCTGGTTGAATGCGCCTTTTTCTGCATGGACATCCACATCCATATAGTCATAACGCAAACCAAGTGTGCTTCTTAACCAAGGCAACCAAGGCGTTTTAACTTCGGTATACAACGCGCTGGCCGTTTGCTCAACGTGGTCTTGCCTGACGATATTGGTTCTTTCCCTATCCACCGTATCGTACAAACCCAAGGTGCTGATGCGATCGTGCCTAAGTTGCGTACCAAGGCTCACCTGGCTATTGCGCCAATTTTCACCCAGGAACCAGCGCTTTTCTAATTGACCGCCAATAATCGTCCTATGGTCTGCCTGCTCGTGCTGGTCACCTTGCGGCCCATTAATAAAACCTGACGGGCTGCTGAATAAATTGAGGCCATAATCAATCACCCATGCATTAGCACGCCATGCGGATTCATCATTGGTCTGGT
The DNA here is from genome assembly GCA_040387035.1 of Pseudomonadota bacterium. GTDB lineage: Bacteria > Pseudomonadota > Gammaproteobacteria > Burkholderiales > Methylophilaceae > Methylotenera_A. Next base: position 15,106 of record JAZKEN010000048.1, read on the forward strand.
TCCATTCGCCTGACAAGCTAAGGCGATGCGTTTCGCCGCCATCGTTTGCTAACAAGGTACCGTAACGGCCAATCTCACCAGAATCAATGGCACGTTTAGGCACATGTTCGCTAGCTACCCAGCGGCTACGATAAGCCATCGCAGAAATAGAAAACCCATTGCTTGGCGTGCCTGAAGAGACATTCACCAACCCGTTAACTTTATTCAGGTTTTCCGCCTGATCCCAGGGGCCGTCATAACCAGCCAACTCCAACGCACCCAGCCATTGCAAGCCATTCCATTCTTCACTACCTGCCACCAATGCGCGCTTGAATTGGTATTCACCAACAGATACATCGACAAACGGCGCGTTGAGTGATTTTTTGTAGTCAATGCGTGCTGAACCCGTTGTACTGAAATCGCCATCTTCGGCCGCATAAGTCCCCTTTTGATAGCGCAAGCCACCAATCAGCTCCGGTATCAGGAAATTCAAATCCATATAGCCCTGGCCATGTGCATGGCTCACCATATTGACGGGCATGCCATTGACGTAGGTGGCGAAATCGCTGCCATGATCCAGGTTAAATCCGCGTAGAAAATATTGGTTGGCTTTACCGTCGCCTGAGTGTTGCGTCACGATCAAACCAGGCACCGTTTCCATGACTTCACTGGGGCGCAAAAATGGCCTATGCTCGATTTGCTTTGCGGTGACTTTGCCATCAGAGGCAGAATCAGCCACGCCAATCAATGCATGCACTTCAGCGCGTACTTCAATCGCAGGCAGTTCGTTTTGTTCTTCAGCTTGTGCGGAGTGATGGACAAATAGGCCAAAAGCGGTGGCCAGAACTGGCCACCGGTACTGTTTAAACAACATGTGGTTTCCTCTAATGTTAGTCATTGGCTACCCATTAGTTTTCGCCATATGATTTTTTGAATACAGAATAGGTGGGTACCCTATATGGCTAACAAATAGCAGAAACCGTACCAACTAAAATAGTGATATTAATCAGTTGCTTAATATTTTTACAAAGATAAACCGATTGGTAAGATGTTGCGCAAACACCTAATACAGCAACAACTGTTGCACTGGCAACAAGCTCATAGAGCTGACCATGCTTACTTGAGGTAGGTTTTTAATACATTAATCACTTCTTCCAAGTCGTTGTGATGACTGGATTCAGTATGCTCATGCCCATGATGCGATAGATGGCGGTGACCTAGATGTTCACGAATATGACCTTCTAAAGCTTCTGACATTAAACCATCAATGGCGCCACGCACAGAGGCGATCTGGTGTAAAAAATGCGTGCACTCCACACCTACGTTTAATGATTTTTCAATGGCATCCACCTGCCCTTTTATACGGCTAATGCGTGCGGATATTTTCTTTTTACTTTCGGTGATATGTGACATTTCAATACCTAATATAATCGCACACCCAGCAAGTAAAACCGGTGTTCTACCTGCTGGATAGTTAGCGATTGGTTGTGATCCATTTGAATTAGCTTGAATACTTGATTGAGCAACCATATGGCTTGGTGCTTGAGTGCGGTACTTTTTTACCTTCAGCCAAAGCCACCCAAGTTTCTTTTACATAATTGGTGGCTTTTGCAATATCCTCTTTTTTAGCCGT
>JAZKEN010000049.1:0-2756 GCA_040387035.1 Pseudomonadota bacterium
GCTCAAACGGCTCAATCATGCCGTGTTGTTCAGCCATTTGGCGTATCCATTTATCCGATTTTATACTCATATTTTGTATTCTTTATGCTAAAAAATAATGCACTTTATCGTGCGTATCTTTGTTTCGATTGCGCATTATAAAGTGCATTTAAAAATTGTGTAGAAATTCTTAGCCGTCATTTTCGCGAAAGCGGGAATCCGTTTAATGGCTTAAAATTTCAAATTGGATTCCCACTTTCGCGGGAATGACGATAATGATTGTGGCTTGCCTTAATGTTGATCGCCACCCATTTCAATTGAATAACGCCAAAACTGATCTTCTGCTTCAAATATCACTTTTGAAGCTTCTGGGTCACGCGAACCGGCAGGGTATTGATGCACAGGCGATTTATCTGCCGCCCAAGCCTTGACTACCGGGTCAACCAAGCGCCATTGTGCTTCAGCTTCACTGATATGCAGGTAATTCGAGTTATCGCCCTGCATTAAGTTAAGCAATAAAGCCTCATACGCATCAACCGTATCATCTTCAGCCAAACGGTTCGCTGCATCCAGTTGAATAGTGCGGGTATTGATATCCAAACCAGGTACCTTGGCTTGAATTTCCATTTTGATACACTCGCGCGGCTGGATACCGATAATCAACCAGTTCTGATCCTGGTCATTGACTTGTAACGGTGCTTTCTTAAAGCGGATAGCGATACGGGTGTCGGCTTCATGCAGGCGTTTTGCAGTGCGGATATAAAATGGCACACCTTGCCAGCGCGGATTATCAATAAACAATTTAAGTGCGGCATACGTTTCTACCACGCTGTCTTTGTTGCCTAACTCATCCAGGTAGCCAGGTACTTTTTCGCCATTCACTTCACCCGCAGCATATTGCGCGCGGAAAGCATGCTTGCTTAATTCATTGACTGGTATCGGGCGAATTTGCTCTAACACTTTAATTTTCGCATCACGTACGCCGTCCGGTGTTAAATCTTTGGGCAATTCCATGGCGGTTAGAGCTAAAGTTTGCAGGATATGGCTTTGAATCATGTCACGCAAAGCGCCTGTGCTGTCGTAGAACTGTGTGCGGTCGCCCACGCCCAGCATTTCGGTATTGGTGATCTGTACATGGTCAATATATTGATTGTTCCAGATCGGTTCTAATATCGTATTGGTAAAGCGTTGCAGAAGGATATTTTGCAGCGCTGATTTACCTAGGTAATGGTCGATACGGTAGATCTGGCTTTCTTTCAGGTTTTTCGTCAGCGCAGACTGCAATTCTTTTGCAGAGGCTAAATCGGTACCAAATGGTTTTTCAACCACCACACGGCGCCAGAATTTGTTTTCTTGCGTCAGGCCGACTTTTGCCAATGATTCCACCACTGGTGCAAAATCCACAGGACGTACGGATAAAAAGTAAGCCAGGTTTTGCGGGAATGTTTTTGTGTCGCTTAATGTGTCTTTAAGCTTGCTAAACGCGTCCGGGTCAGTCGGTGGATTGGCATGATAGAAATTACGCGCAATAAAACGCTCAAACGCCGCTGCATCGTAGCCTTTTTTAAATTTGGCATCCAGCATGCTTTTAATGTCTGCACGCCAGGCTTCCAGAGTTACTTCTTGGCGGCCAACCGCCAATATTTTTAATTCTGCCGGTAAACGGCCAATTGAATCTAATCTAAACAGTCCAGGATAAAGCTTTACGCGTGCTAAATTGCCACTTGCGCCAAACAGCACTAGTGTACAGGGGTCAATTTGGTTGCTTGCTGCATTGGTTTGCGACATTTCTATAAGCCTTATCTAAAACTTCAATCTATTAATTAGGTAATTGCACGATTGCGTCATTCCCACCCATGTGGAAATGACGTTTAACTCAGTTTAATTTACTGTTTAGTTTTTCTTTACTGCGTGACCGCCAAAAGCATTACGCATCAAAGATAACAGTTTGTAGCTGTAACCATGTTTGTCTTGGCTTCTGAAACGGGCTTGTAGTGCTACTGTTAATACTGGTGCAGCAACACCTTGCTCTACCGCTTCAACCACAGTCCAGCGACCTTCACCAGAATCTGCAACATATGGAGCGATTGAGTCTAAATCCTGATCATTTTTAAGTGCTTCAGCTGTCAGGTCAAGTAACCAGCTACGCACAACGGAACCATGACGCCATAATTCAGTAATTTGCGCTAAATCTAAATCGAACTCTTCTTTGCCTTTTAACAAATCTAAACCTTCAGCAAATGCTTGCATCATGCCGTATTCAATACCGTTGTGTAGCATTTTGGTAAAGTGGCCAGAACCAACTGGGCCTACGTGTGCCCAGCCGCGGTCTGCGTGTGTCAGTGCTTGCGCATAAGGCGCTAATACATCTGCATATTGCTTGTCGCCGCCGTACATTAGGCAGTAGCCGTTATCCAGGCCCCAAACGCCGCCTGAAGTACCGCAGTCAATAAAGCCAATGCCTTGTTCGGCTAACATCGCACCGCGACGTTGACTGTGTTTGTAGTTTGAATTGCCGCCATCGACGATGATATCGCCCTTGCTTAATAGCGGAATCAAGTCTTTGATTTGATTTTCGGTAATCTCGCCTGCTGGCAACATTAACCAAACGATTTTTTGTCCTTCTAATTTGCTGACGGCATCTGCGACTGAGCTAGCTGCAATCATGCCTTCAGTTTTAACTAGAGTATTGACGAATTCTGTATTGAAATCGAAGCCAACAACTTCAATTTTGTGACGTAATAAACGCGCAGCCATATTGCCGCCCATTTTGCCTA
>JAZKEN010000050.1:0-37711 GCA_040387035.1 Pseudomonadota bacterium
TGATCTGGTTTGATAACGCAGCCACAACGCAAAAGCCACAAGCGGTGATTGATCGTATTTCATACTTTTATGAGCATGAGAATTCGAATATCCACCGTGCCGCACATGAGCTTGCAGCGCGTGCTACCGATGCCTATGAAGATGCACGCGAATCAGTACGCCGTTTTATCAATGCACCTTCGGTAGACAATATCGTATTTGTACGTGGCACGACAGAAGCGATCAACCTGGTTGCTAAAACTTGGGGCAAAAAGCACTTAAGTGCCGGCGATGAGATTGTGATTTCGCATCTTGAGCATCACGCCAATATCGTACCGTGGCAGCAGCTTTGCCAGGAAACGGGTGCCAAGTTAAAAGTGGCTCCTGTGGATAATAGCGGCCAGATATTACTGGATGAATACCAGAAATTGCTGACGCCTAAAGTCAAATTGGTGTCATTTACGCAAGTATCCAATGCATTAGGTACGGTAACACCGGCGGCGGAAATGATACAGATGGCGCATAGGGCTGGTGCCAAGGTATTGTTGGATGGCGCGCAATCCGTGTCGCATATGCGTACCGATGTACAAGCACTGGACGCGGATTTTTTTGTGTTCTCAGGCCATAAAGTATTCGGCCCGACTGGCATTGGTGCCTTGTATGGCAAGCCAGAAGTGCTGAATGATATGCCGGCCTGGCAAGGCGGCGGCAATATGATTCAGGACGTTACCTTTGATAAAACCGTGTATCACGAAGCACCAGCCAAGTTTGAGGCGGGCACGGGCAATATTGCGGATGCTGTCGGTTTGGGCGCTGCACTGGAGTACGTTGAGCGTATCGGCATTGATAATATTGCGCGTTATGAGCATGAGTTATTGGTGTATGCGACTGCCGCATTGAGCAAAGTACCAGGCTTGCATTTGATTGGCACGGCGCAAGATAAAGCCAGCGTGTTGTCTTTTAATTTAGATGGCTACAAAAGCGAAGAAGTCGGTGCGGCATTGAATCAGGAAGGTATCGCGGTACGTTCTGGACATCATTGTGCGCAGCCAATTTTGCGTCGTTTTGGTGTTGAAACAACCGTGCGGCCTTCTCTTGCTTTCTACAATACCTATGCTGAAATTGATGTGCTGGTGAATGCCTTGCTGCGTTTAAGCTCCCACAAAACGCCTAATGGTTTGTAATTTGACTTTATAAATCAGTAGGTAGTAGGTAAATAAAAGACTTGCAAGTGAATAGCTTGCAAGTCTTTTTATTTTGTCTGTATATAGTCAAAAAAATCCGGCTACCTTGGTAAAGGTTTGCCGGAATGAGGGAGAAGCGCTCTTAAGCCAATGTTTTATTGCTTGATCTACTTGGCTGCAGCTTCGGTGAGTAACTGTTTTTTACTGAAATACCAGTCGGTGGTTTCATAACCTTCACTTGCGCGTGATTCTGCTTCTTTTTGTGTTGCAGGGGCAGGCACAATCACCTTATCGCCTTTTTGCCAGCCTTCCGGCGTAGCGACTTTATATTTATCAGCAACTTGCAGGGCTTCCACAACGCGCAGGATCTCTTCTACAGAGCGGCCAGTGGTGAGAGGATAGTAAACAAAGGCGCGTATCAAGCCTTTATCATCAATAATAAATACCGCGCGCACGGTGGCTGTTTGCGATTCACCCGGGTGGATCAGGCCAAATTTGGCGGCTACATGGCCGGCCCTGTCATCAATCACAGGGAACGGGATGCTGACACCGAAGTTTTGCTTGATATTGGCAATCCAGGCCAAATGGCTGAAATTGCTGTCTTCAGAGATGCCCAGCAATTGCGTATTTAATTGCGCAAAATCCTCTGCATGTTTGGCAAAGCCGATAAATTCTGTGGTGCACACAGGCGTAAAATCGGCAGGATGTGCAAATAGAACCACCCACTGCTTGCCAATGTAACTGGAAAGCTTGATAGCACCATGGGTTGAGTTTGCCTCAAAGTCCGGTGCCAATTCGTTGATTCTTGGAATGCGCGGTAGTGACTCTGTAATGCTGTTAAACGGCGTGTTGCTCATAAGATTACCTTGCTGAAATTTAAACTGTATTAGTGATAATTGGCTGTAGCCAGCGTGCTGGATTCAATATTGAGTAGCCTGTTATGCAAAGCGGCAGATCCATTGGGTGTATAAATCACTTGAATGCCACGTTTCATCGCATTCTTTTTTACCTTGTGGGTAATGGAGTGACTGATCCAATTGGTGATCAGCACGATAAACTTGGTGTCATGGGGAATAACTTTATTGCTATCGCCTACTTTGCGGCCAGACCAATGATTGATTTCTGTGATGCCGTGATTGAATAATACTTGCTTGATGCCATCGATTTGGTCACCGCCAACGATCAAAGCGGAATTCTTTAATTTTGAACTATCTACTGAACTCATGATAAGAGCCTCCTTTGAGTAGCGCAGAACCAGATTTTGTCTGGTCCTGCAAATGAATCATTATTAAAACTACAAATGCTAACTATCTGTTTTGATAGACCTGGTCAAATGTGCCGCCATCAGAAAAGTGCGTTTTTTGCGCTTTTGCCCAACCACCGAATGCTTCGTCGATCTTGACTAAATTCACTTTTGGGAATTGGCTTTCGTATTTCTTGGCTACCGATTCCAACGTAGGGCGGTAGTAATTTTTAGCCGCAATCTCTTGGCCTTCTTCCGTGTATAGATAATCCAAATACGCTTTGGCGACTTTTTCAGTACCATGTTTTTTAGCAAATTTATCCACGACTGTGACTGGCGGTTCAGCCAGAATAGACAATGAAGGTACAATGATTTCAAACTTGCCTACGCCTAATTCTTTTTGGGCCAAGAACGCTTCGTTTTCCCAAGCCAGCAATACATCGCCAATACCACGCTCAACGAAAGTAGTGGTTGATCCGCGTGCACCAGTATCTAAAACCGGTACGTTTTTCAATAACTTGCCAACGAATTCTTTGGTTTTTGCCTCATCATTGCCGTATTTTTTCTGTGCAAAGGCCCAGGCTGCCAGGTAGTTCCAGCGTGCGCCGCCAGACGTTTTTGGGTTTGGTGTGATCACGGAAACGCCTGGTTTCACCAAGTCATCCCAATCTTTAATGCCTTTTGGGTTGCCTTTGCGTACCAGCAACACAATGGTTGAGGTGTAAGGTGAGCTATTGTGCGGTAAACGTTTCTGCCAATCGGCAGGGATTAACTTAGCTTTCTCAGAAAGCTGGTCCACATCGTAGCCAAGCGCCAGTGTTGCAACGTCCGCATCCAGGCCGTCGATAATGGCACGTGCCTGTTTGCCAGAGCCGCCATGTGACGCTTTAACCGTGACTTTGTCACCGGTTTTTTGCAGCCAATATTTGCTGAATGCGGCGTTAAAATCCTGGTAAAGCTCACGCGTTGGATCGTAAGATACGTTTAGCAGCTTGATATCGGCTGCCCAGCTTGATAGCGGCACGAATAGCGCGCTGATCAGCAAGGTTTTCTTTAATAAATTAAATGTGTTCATTTGTTGGTTCTCTCTTATTCCTAATGATTAAAAGCCTAATAAAGTTAACTCTGTGTAAAAGAAGTTAGATGAATCTGCACGGCTAGGGTCGTTGTTATTCGCCGGAAGCTTAACGGCATCTTTTATAAAGTCACCAGCCCAAAAGTGTGCATAGCCGATATTTAGCGATGCATATTGGTTGATTGGGAAGCGCACGCGCACATCGATCTCTTTACCCAAGTCGCTGCCACTCTTACCTGTTCTATCGCGTAAGTTAGCGCCTGCCTGCCAGCGGTCTGACGCATCGTCTAAACGGTACCAGCTAAAACTTGTATCAACTTTCACGTTTTCCAGGAAAGCCACTTTCGGCTCAAATTCCAGATGCAATTTCGGGGTCCTGATGTTTTCCATCTGGATATAGTCATTGTTTGACCAAGGGCGTGCGAAGCCGAATAAACGCTCAAAACGCTGGCTATCCGTACGGTCTGTTCCAGTTGCCGGTGTGCTATCACCAGTAGCCACACCGTAGTAAGCACTAACCCTCGGTTTCCAGGAAGTCTTAAAGCTGTAGCCTAACTCTGCGCCATAGGAATAGGCATCGTGGTCCACATTGATGTAGCCTAATGGTGCACTGAGGAAGCGGTCTTGGTTACCCCATTGCTTGGCGTAGCTTGTGTCATAATCCCAGCCGGAATTAAAGGCACCATAAGCGCGTAAACCTGCCGTATGGATTTTACGGTCGATCTGGACCTGGCTAAGTGCGGTGCCAGATAATTCCTGACCGTTGGAATTGTATTTAACCCTGTCGCCATCTTGTTTCAGCAAGAAGTAGTACGGCTGCAACGTGACATACTCGGACCAACGACGCCAGTCACCGATCACACCATAGAAATCTTGCGAGTGATCGACTTCATCCAGGCGTGTAGTAAAACGCTGTACCGGTTTTACCGCAAAAGCTTCCAACTGCCAGTCATTTTTTTTCTCACCGATGTTAGCCCTCACGCCCTGGAATGAGTTGGTGGTATTGCGCCATTCGTTACGTGCAATCAAGCGGCGATCTAACGATTCCCATGCCAGGCGGCCTGCTTTTACCCAGAACGGACGGTTATTACCCAAATCATCTTTACCGAAAGGTGTTTCTTTAAAGTACAGCTCGGCATAACCTTGAATCACATCAGATTGGTCAACGTCGCGTGTATCAAACTCACGTGTGTAATCGCTATGGTTGCGGCGTGAATCTTGCACCTCAATCGCCAGGCGCAATGGATCCAGGATGTCTTTAATGCCGACGTAAGCACGTGTACGCAACAGGATTGGATCATCAATATTCTCAGCATTGCGGCGGTAGTCATTATCGCGATGTTCATAGCGGGCACGATATTCCAAGCCCAAATCCAGCCAACTTAAATCTTCAAATGCTTCGTAGTTTTTTAGCCATGTCTTGTTGGCTTGTTTCACATAACGTGGTGGCTCGGTTTCTTTTTGTGTACCGTAGCTTTTACGTTCTACGTAATAACCGTTTTGTGCAACGGCTGCCGCTTTTGCCGCGGCTTTTGCTTCGGCATCAATTTCCGCTAGGCGTGCCTTGATTTTTTCTGCTTGTTCAATCTCTTCAGCAGTAGCGGCTGGTTGAGTCAATTGCGTTTCCGGGTTTGCTGCGGCAGCAGGCGTTTCTTCTAAAGCGAACACGCTTGCACTGCTCAGTAAAGCGCCACTTGTAAACAGGGCTTGTATAATTTTTTTTCTAACGAAATGCGTTGGTTTTTGCATTATTTTTCCTTCAATTTGAAACTGCATCTTGGTTGTCCAAAACAGTTTTAATGCTTATTTTAATGGCGCCGAACTGTCAAAAAGCGGGTCAAATCTGCTTTTCTCAGTGCAGTAGCACAAATATGAAAATGATTATTTTCGTAAATTGGTGACCGTTTGTTGTAAGCGTAATTTTTCGCGTTTTTCAATTTGCGTTACACGGCCCTCATGTATCACGATTTCAATCGAGCCAAAACCAGAACCATTTTTCAAATCTTGCACCGCGCGCAAAATCTCATCTAAAACATGCTGTGTGTTTTGCGAAGCTGTTTGGGTTGTGTGTAAAGAAGTCATATTTAGTCTTTATATGGCATGAGTAATAAACGAATGTGCTCACTATAATGAGGTCTTTAAAGAATTAAAAAGAATTTGTTTTTATATTGTTATAACTAAAAAGAATATAGGAGATGGGAAAAAATGGACGCCTTGGTCAAGGCTTGTAGCGCTATCAATGCTTTATATGGGGAATATGGCTATGGAAGAAATCAATATCTTGCGGGTGTAAGGCTAGGGTTACGGCTGTATTCGTTATTTAGTGACACCAGCAAAAAGGCGCACATACAGTGCGCCTTGTTTTGAAGTTGAGGTATTGCCGTTTAATTATTTTTCTACGAAAGCACGCTCAATCACGTAGTCACCCGGATCGCCAATGCGCGGCGATACCTTAAAGCCTAGGTTATCCAGTAATGATTCGGTATCGGCCAGCATTTGCGGGCTGCCGCAGATCATGGCTCTGTCATTCAGCGGGTTAAGAGGAGGCAGGCCGATATCATCAAAAAGCTTTCCGGATTGAATCAGGTCGGTTAAGCGGCCCTGGTTGCGGAATGGCTCTCTGGTGACTGTTGGGTAATAAATCAGCTTATTGCGCACTTCTTCACCAAAAAACTCATGGTTAGGTAATTCATTTTCAATAAAGTCCGTGTAAGCCAGCTCATTGACATGGCGCACGCCATGAATCAGCACCACTTTTTCAAAGCGGTCATACACTTCGATATCCTGTATCAAGCTCATAAAAGGCGCTAAACCGGTGCCGGTTGATAAGAAGTAAAGATTCTTGGCTGGTTTTAAATCATGAATCACCAGCGTACCAGTCGGCTTTTTGCTCACCAATAACTCGTCTCCAACTTTTAGATGCTGCAAACGCGAGGTAAGTGGCCCATTCGGCACTTTGATGCTGAAAAACTCTAAATGCTCTTCATAGTTCGGGCTGGCAATACTGTAGGCACGGGTTAGCGGGCGGCCATCCACTTCTAAGCCAATCATCACAAACTGGCCATTTTCAAAACGCAAGCCAGCGTCACGCGTTGTTTTAAAGCTAAATAGGGTGTCATTCCAATGATGCACACTTAATACACGTTCTGATGAATATTTACTCATGATTTAAATTGTTCAATTTTTCTATTAATTAAAAGTTAAATGGCGGCTGTTAATGCCGGAACTGCCTCAAATAAGTCAGCCACCAGGCCATAATCCGCCACCTGGAAGATAGGCGCGTCAGGGTCTTCATTGATGGCAACGACGATCCTGCTGTCTTTCATGCCATAGGTATGCTGCACCGCGCCAGATACGCCCACTGCGATATACAACTCAGGAGCGACAACGACGCCGGTTTGCCCTACTTGGATGTCATTGGGGGCAAATCCTGCATCTACCGCTGCGCGAGTGGCGCCCAAGGCTGCGCCTAATTTGGTCGCAAGCGGCGATAATACCTGCTCAAATCGTTCCGCACTACCTAGTGATCGGCCACCAGACACCACGATTTTGGCAGAGCCCAGCGCCGGGCGATCAGATTCACTGCGCACTTCAGATATCCAACGTGTTTGGCTAAATGCAGCTGGCACGGCCACGTTTACGATTTCAGCACTGGTAGTCGTAAAGCTTGCCGCGCTGAATTTGCTGCCATGAATGCTCAGTACCTGAACCGAATCCGTACTTTGCACCGTTGTCAGGATATTGCCTGCATAAATCGCACGTACATAAGTATTGTTAGCGTGAATCTCCAACACATCCGAAATCATCGCAACATCCAATGTAGCTGCCACGCGTGGCAATATATTGCGGCTAAAAGAGGCATGCGCCGCCAAGATCACGGCATAATCGGCACTGATGGAAGTGATCAGGTTGGCAATATCTTCTGCTAATGGATGGGCAAAATGTGCTGCGTTAGCCTGTATGACGCGCTCAACGCCTTCAATCGATGCTGCACTTTCTGCCACTTTATTGGCATCATTTCCTGCAACTAATATATGGATAGGCAGGTTCCAAGTCTTTGCTGCAGTTACCGCTTGCAGTACAGATGGATTGAGTTGTTGGCCATCGTGTTCAGCTAAAATCAAGATTCTCATGCTAATACTCCTTCATGCGCGCGCAATTTAGTCAGCAACTCTTCAATGCTACCCACTTTTATGCCCGCTTTTCTAGCGGCAGGCTCAGATACCCGGATTAATTGCAGTCGTGGGTTTAAATCCACATTCAATTCAGAAGCCTGTATCGTCTCAATCGGTTTTTTACGCGCCATCATCAAGTTAGGCAACTTCACAAAGCGTGGATTATTCAAGCGCAGGTCGGCCGTTACCACCGCGGGCAATGTTAAAGCGATGGTCTCTGTGCCGCCATCCACTTCACGGATGCTGATAAGCTCATTTGCACTAAGTTCTAATTTAGAAACGAATGTAGCTTGCGGGTAATTCAATAACGCAGCCAGCATTTGCCCGGTTTGCCCGGCATCATCATCAATTGCTTGTTTGCCGAGCAAAATAAGATCAGGCTGTTCACGCGATACAAGCGCTTTCAACAGTTTAGCGACCGCTAATGGCTGCAATTCAGCATCGGTTTCCAATAGAACAGCGCGGTCCACACCCATTGCCAAGGCATGGCGCAATACATCCTGGTTGGCTGATGTGCCTAAGGAAATGGCGACCACTTCAGTAGCCACGCCTTTCTCTTTCAGGCGTAGCGCTTCTTCAATGGCGTTCTCATCAAATGGGTTAATGCCCATTTTTACACCATCGATGTCCACATTTGAACCATCTGCTTTAATGCGCACTTTAATGTTGTAATCGACTACACGTTTAATGGCGACTATTATTTTCATAACACTTTCCTAATATCACTTTACTTGGTAATTGCTGCGCATTTTACAGTAGCGTATAATATATGTTAAATGAATTATAAAGATAATATATATCTATTATATAGATATATTAAGTAGGTATAAGGCCATGAAATATAAATGATCATGAAACATAAGTGATGCAGCACAGCCAATGAGATATAGCTTAAGACAGCTGGAAATTTTTGTTGCGATTAGCCGCACGGCTAGCGTGTCGCGCGCCTCAGAGGTACTGTCGCTGTCACAATCCGCCACTAGCACCGCCTTAAGTGAGCTGGAGCGGCAGTTTGATTTGCAGCTATTTGACCGTGTCGGTAAATCATTGCGCATCAATGAAACGGGTCAGCAATTATTGCCACGTGCAGTCGAGTTGCTGGATAGGGCGAAAGAAATCGAAAACCTGTTGCAGGGCCATGCCGGTTTTGGCCATATGAAAATCGGCGCGACGCTGACGGTGGGTAACTACCTGGCTACCATACTGGCCGCCAGGTTTTTGCAGGAGCACCCGGACAGCCGTATCGCGTTGCAGGTACACAATACCAGCACCATTGTGCAAAAAATCGCGAATTACGAATTAGACTTAGGCTTGATTGAAGGCGACTGCAATCATCCGGATATAGAAGTGCAGGCGTGGATAGCCGATGAGCTGGTCGTATTTAGCGCACCGAATCACCCACTGGCGAGCTCGCAAAAAGTGTCTTTAACGCAACTTTTACAGGAAAAATGGATTTTGCGCGAAAAGGGCTCTGGCACCCGCGAAACGTTCGACCGTGCATTCCACAACCATCATGCCGACCTGGATATCCGCCTGGAGCTTGAGCATACGGAGGCGATAAAGCGTGCTGTGGAATCCGGGCTGGGTATAGGCTGCATTTCGCGCCTGGCGCTTAAGGATGCTTTCCGCCGCGGTAGTCTGGTGCCTATTGCCACGCCACAGCTGGATTTGGGCCGCTTCTTTTATTTTTTGTGGCATAAGCAAAAGTACCAGACAACGGGAGTGCGTGAGTTTTTAGATTTGTGCCGGCAGTTTACGCATGGCTTTGAGCGTAGTGATCTAGTTGATTTGCCAGAGATTGCTTAAAGTGAATAGAACGAAAGTAGGAAGGTAATAATGGAACGTGACGTGATGCATTACGATGTATTGATAGTTGGCGCTGGCCCGGCGGGCCTTTCAGCCGCTATCCGATTAAAACAGCTAGCCCATGAAGCGGGCAAAGAAATAAGTGTATGTTTACTGGAAAAGGGTGCAGAGGTTGGTGCGCAAATACTTTCAGGTGCGGTGCTTGACCCCATTGCATTAAACGAATTGATCCCGGATTGGCAGGAAAAAGGCGCGCCGCTGAATACTGCGGTGCAAAAAGATGAGTTTTTGGTGCTGGGAAAAACCAAATCTTGGTCAATACCGCACTGGCTATTGCCGCCATTAATGAGCAATCAAGGTAATTATATCGCCAGCCTTGGCAATGTTTGTCGCTGGTTAGGCGAGCAGGCAGAGGCATTGGGTGTGGAAACCTATGCTGGATTTGCCGCGCAGCACATGCTGTATGACGAAAATAACCAGGTGGTGGGTATCGTCACAGGCGATATGGGTCGGGATGCATCCGGTCAGCCAAGCGCGCAATTTACGCCAGGTATTGAGATCAGGGCACCTTATACGCTGATTGCAGAAGGTACCCGCGGCTCATTAACCCGTGAATTAGAAGGCCATTACGCTTTACGCAAAGATGCCTCGCCACAAAAATACGGCTTAGGTTTTAAAGAAGTATGGCGCGTGCCTGCGCAGCAGCATTCACCAGGCCTGGTTCAACATAGCCTGGGTTGGCCACTGGATGCGGATACCGGCGGTGGCTCTTTTGTTTACCACTATGGCGAGCAACTGGTTTCTATCGGGTTCGTTGTGCACCTGGATTACGCCAATCCACATCTATCGCCGTTCGATGAGTTTCAGCGATTCAAAACGCATCCCAAAATGCAGGCATTGCTAAAAGGTGGCCAGCGCTTAAGTTATGGCGCCAGGGCGATTAGTGAGGGTGGTTTGCAATCATTGCCGGAACTGACATTTCCTGGTGGCGCCTTGATTGGGTGTAGTGCCGGCATGGTCAATGTGCCGCGTATCAAAGGCAGCCATAATGCGATGAAATCCGGCATGCTGGCGGCAGAAGCAGTATTTAAAGCATTCAATACCGATAATCAGTTTGTGGCCCAAGACACCTTTTTAAACGCTTACCCGCAAGCGCTACGCGATTCATGGATATGGCAGGATTTGTATGCAGTCAGAAACGTAAAGCCATTATTATCCAAGTTTGGCAGCTGGGGCGGTACTGTACTAGGCGGCATGGAAATGTGGTTGGCCGCATTCAAGCTATATTTGCCCTGGACATTGCCGCATAAATTAGCCGATCATGCCTGCACCAAACCTGCGGCGGATATGCCTGTTATGCACTACCCAAAACCAGACGGGGTGTACAGCTTTGACAAGCTCAACTCCATCGCACTCAGCAATATCGCGCATGATGCTAACCAGCCATGCCATTTGCAGCTGCTGGATAAAAATATTCCGATCACGGTTAACCTTGCCCGGTATGATTCGCCAGAGCAGCGCTATTGCCCGGCTGGCGTGTACGAAATCGTCAATACGCAGCAATCGCCTTATTTGCAGATCAATGCGCAGAATTGCATCCATTGCAAAACCTGCGATATCAAAGACCCGCTGCAAAATATTGTGTGGGTGCCGCCAGAGGCGGGAAGCGGGCCAGTATATTCCGGCATGTAGCTGATTTCTAAAATTAATATAAAAACTAGGTCATTATGGGTTCATCCAATTTCTTGATTCAGGCCACGATATATTTATCATCAGCCCTATTTTTAGTCCCTATATTTAAAAGACTGGGTTTAGGCTCTGTGCTGGGCTACCTGATCGCAGGCATTTTGATAGGGCCTTATGCGCTTAAGCTGATCCCTGACCCTGAGCAGGTATTGCATTTTGCCGAGTTTGGCGTGGTGTTGATGCTGTTTTTAGTCGGCTTGGAATTGGAATCGCAAAAAGTCTGGGAGTTACGCAAGACCTTATTTGGGTTGGGCGGCCTACAGGTGCTGATTACACTAGCAGTGGTTAGTTTTGCCGCACATTTGCTGCATTTTAGCTGGCCAGTCGCCATCGTGATCGGCATGGGCGTGGCGATGTCGTCTACTGCGATTGGCTTGACCGCGCTCACTGAAAAAAAGCAGCTCACTACGCCTGGCGGACAAGCTTCGTTTGCCACTTTGCTGTTTCAAGACCTTTCGGTAATCCCACTATTTATGCTGCTGGCGCTTATCGCGCCAGATACCACAGGCTCTGGCTTTGATCTATGGGCGGTGGCCAAGGCAATTGGCGTGATCGCCGTCATTATCTTTGCCAGCCGGATTTTACTGCGCCCGATTATGCGCATCGTCGCGCAAACGGAAATCCGTGAAATCTTTGTCGCATTTTCATTGCTATTGGTGATTGGCGTTTCGCTGGCCATGCAGTCGGTAGGATTATCTATGGCCTTAGGCACATTCCTGGCAGGCGTGCTGTTGGCGGATTCGGAATACCGCTATGAGCTGAGGCTGGATATAGAGCCGGTAAAAGGCTTGTTATTAGGCCTGTTTTTTATAGCAGTAGGCATGTCTGTCGATTTATCCTTATTGGCGAATTCGCCCTTGCTGATTTTTGGTTTTGCATTGCTAATCGTTATCAGCAAGATGGGCATTCTGATGGGCTTAGGAAGGTTATTCAAATATTCATTCAGGGATAATCTGCTATACGGCATTGCGCTTTCCCAGATTGGGGAATTTGCCTTTGTTATCTTTGGTGTGGCACTCACCCAAAACACGATTGCCCGTGAAACCTACAATATCCTCAACGCGATTGTTGCCGTATCCATGCTGATAACACCGATCTTGCTGCTGCTATACGATAGATTCCTGACGCTGGAATGCGGTGTTCGCCCTAAAGATACGGTTATTGAAGAAAACAATAGCGTGATCATTGCTGGCTTTGGTCGTTTTGGGCAGATTGTGGGCAGGGTGCTGCTGGCTAAAGGTATTACGGCTACCTTGATCGACAGCGACCCTAACCAAGTGGACTTGATGCGTAGTTTTGGCTGGCGTTGTTATTATGGTGATGCTTCCAGGCTGGATCTATTGGAAGAGGCGGGCATCGCCAAAGCAAAACTATTGGTGATTTCGGTCAATGATCCGGTTGCCGCACTCAATATCGGCAAATTAGTCAAAGCGCGCTGGCCTGGTCTTGCGGTTGTCACCCGGGCACGCAGCAGAACCGATGCATTTGATTTGCGTGATATTGGCCTGGATCCTATCCGGGAAACTTTCTACTCTTCATTGGTGGCCGCCAAGCAGGCATTGCTCGCGATTGGCGAATCACCCAGCGCCGCTACAAAAATCATCAACCATTTTGAGCGTCATGACCTAGAACAGCTGGAAGCCACCCGAACCATACGGCATGATATGAATGCGGTGCGCAGCATGGCCGAAAAAGGCCGCCAGGACCTGAAAGACTTATTGGCTTTAGAACAGGCTGAGTTTCAAAATAACCTGAAAACTTAATTGCCGGGATGCTTGCAGAGTTAAGTACCGCAAAAAGTTTTATATTGCGCATCGGATAAATGTTCCGGTGCTTGGGTATATTGGGCAGGGTGAGCTAGATCGGCGTACGGATTTGATACCACTGTTAACAGCTCATTAAACAAAGTCAGGTCGTTGCGATCAACCGCAGCGCTTAGTGCTGCTTCCAGTAAATGGTTTCTGGGAATCACTTTGGGATTCACCGACTGCCTAAGCCGGATACTTTCTGCAACTGTTTCAGTTTGCCTTGATAACCGGGCTTTCCAGAGTGATAACCAGTTTTTAAATCCTGCATCTTCACTTAGCGGGCCTGTGGCTATATGTTCATCCGCCAATGACCTGAAGGTATTGGTGTAATCGGCTTTATTTTTTTGCATATGCATTAATAAATCTTCAGCCAGCTTGATGTCGTCTTCTTCCTGATTGAAAATCCCCAGTTTTTTTCGCATGCCAGCCAGCCAGTAGCCAAAAAACTGGTTCGGGAATGCCTGCAAGCACTCCGTGACCAGTGCTATCGCTTGTTCTTCAGATTCATGAATTAACGGCAATAAGCTTTCGGCCAGCCTGATTAGGTTCCAGTGCGCAATATTAGGCTGGTTGCCAAAAGCATAGCGGCCGTTAGTATCTATAGAACTAAACACGGTTTCAGGGTGGTAGCTGTTCATAAACGCGCAGGGACCATAGTCTATGGTTTCGCCACAGATACTCATATTATCCGTGTTCATCACGCCATGGATAAAGCCCACCTGCATCCATTTGGCAATCAGTGAGGCTTGTAGCTCAATCACTCGTTTCAGCAACTCAAGTGATGGGTTGTCAGCGTCGGCAATTTCCGGAAAGTGTCTATGAATGGTGTAGTCAGCCAGCGCTTGCAGCTGTTGCTGGTTTTGAGTCGCTGCCGCGAATTGAAACGTGCCGACTCGAATATGGCTTGCCGCTATGCGGGTAAGCACAGCGCCTGGGTAAGTTTTGTCGCGGTAAACCGGTTCACCAGTGGCCACCACAGCCAGGCTTCTAGTGGTGGGGATGCCGAGCGCATACATCACCTCGCTGATGATATATTCGCGCAACATAGGCCCAACAGAAGCGCGGCCATCGCCCGAACGCGAATAAGGTGTTCTGCCAGGGCCTTTCAGTTGAATATCGACGCGTTGCTTATTGGGGCTGATATGTTCACCCAACAAAATAGCGCGCCCGTCACCCAGTATATTGAAATGACCGAACTGGTGTCCTGCATAGGCCTGTGCGATAGGCTCGCTGCCTTTTAACAGCAGATTGCCCGCTAAATATTGGGCAATCTGCTGTTGATCGGCGCCCATATTCAGGCCAAGCGTCGATGCTAGTGCGTCATTGAAAATGAGCATGCTAGGGCTGCTGACCGCCGTAGGTAGCTGTTTCTGATAAAAAATAGCCGGCAATTGTAGATAGCTATTATCGAAATAAAAGCCATTGCCATCCGTGTTTAGTCCTGTAAGCGTTGCCATCTATAAATCCAAAAAATACTTTGCCTAATCGCTTAATAACTCTGCAACCGGTTGCAGGTGTTCAATATGTTCGCAGATGACTTTGAGAATAAAAATCACCGGTATGCCAAGCAACATACCCCACAGGCCCCAAAGCCAGGAGAAAAAGATCAGTGAGGTGAAAACGGCGGCCGAATTCATTTTGGCGATGCGGCCTGTCATCCAGGTTGTCACAAATACGCCAACAATCGTGGCGATAACGATGGATGCACCAGCGACTATCAAGGCCATTATCAGGGAATCAAATTGCATATAGGCGGCCATGCCAGTCACCGCTGCAGTTACCACAGGGCCAAAGTAAGGCACGATATGCATAAAGCCAGCCGCTACCGCCCAAGCACCTGCATTTTCCAAGCCAAGCGCACGAAAAGCCACCCAAGACATAATGCCGACAATGACATTGGTGATTGCCAGCATAAACATATAGCGCTGGATAGAGCTGCTGATATCAACCAGGATATTGACGGTAATTTTTTTACGCGTGAGTGAAGGGCCGGTGATTTTGACCAGTTTTCGTTTAAAAGTGTCGCCCGAAAGTAGCAAAAAATAAGCAAGAAAAATCATGGTGGTGGCTTCTGCAATAAAACCAAAAACACCTAAGGAGCCGCGCCACAGGAAATCGCCAATTTTAAATTTTCGTTCATCGATAACAACATGCATAGGGGCTTTTTTCTTATTGGTCACGGTGTTTTCGGCAGAGCTGGCAGCGGCCTCAACTTGGGTCGCGGCAATTTGTACCTTTTGAATATTGGTCAGTGGATCGCCCCGTTTTACGGCAAAGCCGGAGGTCAGTTTGATGGCCGCCTCAGGTAAGATCGAAATAATGGACTGCACCTGGTTACGCAAGGCATAGCCTGAAAAGATAATGCTAGCGATCAAACCCAAAATGACGATGGTTGAACCAATGCCGCGGTTGATTTTAATGCTTTCCAAACCCACCACCACAGGATTAAGTGCATAAGCCAGCAGGGCGCCCAACAAAACGGTGATGATAAAACTTTGCGCCCAATCCAAGGCAAAGATAACAGCAATGGTGGTCATAATCACCAGGGCTATATTTTTAACCTGAATAGACTCGTTAGTGAGTAATACGGAGTTATTGTCGGGCTCGTCGACAGCGGGTTCGATCAACGCGTTAACTTCATTGTTTTGCATGGTTAATTTCCATTGTTCACTTACACAAATCAATCAAAAGCAAGAAGTTGCCAGTGACCTTTTACTATATAAAACTCAGGGATGAGTTTAAGTATGCAAACTAAAATCGGGTACTGCTTAATAAAAATTGACGTTTAATTTTTCCAATATAGGTTATATTAGTACCATGAAAAAATTATCATATACTTTATTACTAATAAGCATGCTTACCTTAGCCGGTTGCCACCACTTCGGGCACCATTGTCCTCCCGGGCAAGCTAAAAAAGGCAATTGTTAGCTGGCTAAATCAAAAAATAGCCTCTTTGATTTAGTGCTATTTTTTGTATGTCTGCCAATTACCGCTGTTTTCTAAACAAGCTCTTTCCCTTTGCGTTTGATTAAACCCGTTACCTTGTATTAAAAGGTCGTAGTTCCTGCATTTAAGGCCATTTGCAGTAAAGCTGCTGATTGGGGTAACGGTATAATTTAAGCCACTATTGGGATTCTCCCAATATACTGGCCTATTGTTACGACTGAGCTCCAGCGCATGGCCTATACAGCCGCGGTCTGACTCGTCTAATCGCTTACCAATTTGGTTACCAATTACGGCGCCGACCACGCTACCCAAAATAATCGCTACTACGCGCTTATCGCCCTTGCCAACAGTAGAACCAATTGCGCCACCCACAACACCGCCGATAACGGTTGATATGGCTTCGCGATCGCACCTGCCGCTTACAACGCCATAATCGCTAGGCCAGTTTCGGCCGTTATATCCTACATAATAAGGATCATGTTTTTTACGCCAGCCATGTGCTGGCGCGTGCGATGGTGGGTCTGCATAAACGGGTGTCATCAAGCAAGCGCATATTAATAAACTTAAGCTTCTCAAAAAAACGTGGTGCATCATGATCGCTTCACTCCATTAGTAATAAGTTAATAGTGTAATTCAAAATCCTGGAAGACATTTGTAATGTATCAAACATAACATAGGACTTTCAACCACTCCTAAACTGAATCAATTAAGTTTTGCACTACAATGGTGCATGTTATAAAATTACCTTATTTAATAAGGTAATCATGTGACTAAATTTGTTGCCTGGATAAAGGGGTTTTATCCTCAGCCCATCAGTGTCAATTTTCAAGAGCGGTCACGAGCTTGCACTGGTGCACTCTTAGGCATCATCATCACCAGCGTTGTCACTCATCACTTTACAGGCTCATCCGGCGCATTCCCGTTTTTAATGGCGCCCATCGGTGCATCCGCAGTCTTGTTATTTGCCGTGCCTGCAAGCCCATTGGCGCAGCCTTGGTCTATTGTCGGTGGCAACACAATTGCTGCCGTGATAGGCGTCACCTTCGCACTGTTCATTAAAGATGTTGCAATTGCGGCCGCCCTGGCTTTAAGCGTATCTATTGCATTTATGTTTGCATTACGTTGCATACACCCGCCCAGTGGCGCAGTCGCGCTATCAGCCGTGCTGGGTGGCTCATCCATCCAGGCGCTGGGATATGGTTTTGTTATTTATCCTGTGCTCATTAATTCAATCTTGTTGCTAATGGTTGCGCTAATTTATAACAATGCAACGCGGCGCGTGTATCCGCATCCAGTTTTGCAAGGCTCAGAATCAAGCAAAAACATTCCTGCAGAGATGCGATTTGGATTTACAAGCGAAGACCTAAACGAAGTATTAAAAGAATATAACCAGATTATTGATGTTAGCCGTGATGATTTACAGGTTTTGCTGCAACAGACCGAAATGCATGCTTATCGCCGCAGGTTTGGTGAAATCACTTGTAAAGAGATCATGTCCAAACATGTGGTCAGCGTTGAATTTGGCACAGAGCTGGAAGAGGCCTGGGCGCTATTAAGAAAGCATAAGATCAAGGCGCTGCCTGTAGTCGACAGGGCGCAAAGAGTAATTGGCATCGTCACGCAAGTGGATTTTATCAAGCATGCCAATTTAGACCTGCATGAAGGTTTTGAACATAAGCTTAAAGACTTTATTAAGCGAACCGCAGGTGTTTATTCGGACAAACCGGAAGTGATCGGGCAGATTATGACGTCTCCTGTGGTGACGGCGAATGTGGATATGCATATCATTGAGCTTATCCCGCTGATGTCACAAAACAATCAATTGCATCATCATATCCCGGTGATTGATGCCAATCGCAAACTGGTCGGCATCGTCACCCAGTCCGACTTGGTGTCTGCTTTGTATCATGGGCGAATCGCTAACCTGCGCACACTGGGCCTGTCGTACTGATTTATAGCTTGCTGCTAGTCCAGGCTTCAATCTCAAATCTGCGGTTAGGTTCAAGGCAGCGAATCAATACTTCATCGCGTTGGGTTTGTTTGCACTCAACCAGCGGTGTGGACTCCCCAACACCTACTGCAGAGATGCGCTCGGCAGGGATGTTTTTGTTGATCAAGTATTGGCGGAGGGTGTCAGCACGCGCCTGCGACAATTTCATATTGTAATCATCATCGCCCAGCCTATCGGTGTGAGCAGTGATTTTTAATGCTGATATTTGCCCGCCTGATAAAAGGTTTGCAGACAATCGATCCAGTTTTTCAATGCCACCTGGCCTTAAGTGGGCAATCTCGGAGTGATCAAAATCAAACATGCCATCCGCACTCATTTGCGTTTTGGTTAATTCGGGTCCGGGCACCAGTTTCTCTACGGTTTTTTCCACTACCGTTTGCGGCAGAGCGGCGGCTGAATCCAGCCAATGTGCGCAGGATTCAGGCTTCCAGTAGGTGTTTTGTACACGCATGTCAGCCGTGTAAATGATTTTGTATTGGCATGTTTCTGCACTGGCCGTATTGCTTGCACGGAAGTTAAAGATATAGTCCCATTCGCGCACCTTGCCGATGCCTTCTGTAAAATGCGGATGACCAAGCAGTGTGTAAAGTTGGTTCTTTGTCATGTCAGGCGCCACGTTGCGCAAATTATCGATATTGGGAAATGTGCCTTCTTTTACCCATGCACTTTTTGCAATGTCCGGGAAGATGATTTCATCACTTTTGCCATCCCCTGATAATTTACTGACAGACGTCGCACAAGCCTGCAGCAAAGTAAAAGAAGTGATCCAGGCAGCTAATGCGATATATTTAGTTGGTTGATTCATTGTTATTATTTCCAGTCTGAATTTTTGGCAAAACAAATACACTACCAGTGGAAACCCACGCCAACAGCTGCACCAGCATTGCCGCGCGTATTAGCGGAGCCGTTGAAATTGACTGCCCAGCGTCCGTTTTCAGAAAAATTAGAAACACCAACCGACACGGCCGATTGACCTTGGTAATTGGCTACGCCTGCCGCGATCATCACTTTGCCCGGCACCACCGATTGCGGCATGCTTGCCATCGCCATGGCGGATGCGGTGCCTGCATGTGCGTCATACTTCACGCTGCTGATGTCCGATTGCAGCGCATTTAAGCGATTGTTTATTTCCATGCCGGATTGCGCAATCGCGGCATCCAGTTGCCTGACATTTACTGCGTCAGTATCGGCCGTGCCGCCTGCCACATTGGTAATTTGGCGCTCATTGCCTGCTGAGCCAACCGATACCGCGCCTTCAGTGGAGGTGACCGCTACATTGCTGTATTTCTCTGTGGCGCCATCCATACCTGCGCGTGTAGCCTGTGCGCCGGCACCAAGCGCAACGCCTCTGTTGGCTGTTACGTTTGCCGCATTGCCCAGCGCAGTGCCTTGTTGCGGTGTCAAGGCCACAGCGTCATCACCAAAGGCCGCGCCGCCATTGCCTGCCTGTGAATTATCACCAACGGCTACAGAGCCCGTGGCTAGAGCACCAGCACCAATGGCAATCGAGTTGACACCAGTGGCGGCCGCATTTTGGCCGATTGCGATGGCACCGGTATTGGTGGCCTGACTATTATCGCCCATGGCAACACTGCCTTCGCCGCTGGCGACTGCGCGTGAGCCCGCCGCTACACTGTCATCGCCAATCGCACTGGAACCACCATGAACGGATTTGGCATTAAAAAACTGTGATCCTTGCGCCATGGTGGCGATCATTTGGTGGGTCGCATATAGTTGAGAACCATTGATGGCATCGGTGCTAGATGCACTGATATCACCCTGGCTCAGGTTGCTAATGCTGGTGCCACCAGTGATTCCGCCATCAAATGAAACGGTGCCTAACAGCGTAAGTGTATTTTTTGAAGGGTCATCATATTTAACCGCTAGTGCATCCAGGTTGTTCATATTGTTTTGCACGCTAGCCAGTTGCCCCATATTCACTGCATCATGGGGGGCTACACCATCAGCGACATTGTGTATGGTTACAGGGCTGCCTGGTGTGCTACCGACCAGGGTGATGTGGTTTGAAGGTGTATTGGGTGTTGCTACCCCGTTCACATTAGAGTATTGCAGGGGCGCATTGGCCTGTAGTGCATCAATCGCGGCACCAACGTTATTTTGAGAGCTGCCGTACACATTGTAACTGGGTGCAGAAACTACATATGTGCTTGAGTTGTATGTTGCACCACCACCCAGGTTAGTGGCCATGCTTAAACCCAAAGCATCCATGTTGGCGGCGGCGCCGTTACTCATCGCAAATAATTGAGAGCCATTGATTGCATCCGTGCTGTTTAGGCTCACTGCACCTTTGGACAGGTTAGTGATCCGGGTGCCGCCAGTTGTGCCGCCGTTCAGTGACAATGGCCCACCCAAGGTCACCGTCATTTTCAGGCTGAGAGGATCATATTTAACCACTGCATCGTCAATTGCCTGTAGTTGAGAGACATTCACCGCATCAGTAGCTGCGCTACCGGCAGCTAGATTGGTTAATTTCCTGGCATTACCCGCTGAGCCAATTGAAACTTCACCCACGCTGGTTTGCAAAGTTGGCAAGCCAAAGGCCGCGTAATTAGTTTGTGCGCCAGTTGAGGCTATTGAGCTGGCACCTAATGCCACGCTATTGGCTACATTAGTACTAGAGCCACTACCTAATGCAACCGAATTGTCGCCTAAACTGCCAATAAAAACATTTGGGCCAAGCGCAATGGCATTTAAAGCATTGCTATTTGCGCCGCTGCCTAAGGCAATAGAATTATCGCCTAAGTTGCCAATAAAAGCGTTTGGGCCAAGTGCAATGGCATTAGACGCCGCTGCATGGGTAACACTACCGTTACCAAAGGCGATGGAGTTCATTTCCCCGGCGTTGGCCACTGCGCCATTACCAAGACCTGTAATCTGGTTGCCGCCAATAGAGATACCTTTGGGTGTATTTAAGGTGACAGAATCTGAGCTTGCCTGGCATTCGTCTGCTGGTGAAACCAGATTGCCGCTAGTATCCAACACATTTAAATTGATAGGCGCACCACCGGCAATGCCGCCCAGCGTAGTGGTTAGGTTGGAATTTAGTCCTAAAGGACCAAGCAAAAAAAGTAAGCCGCTATCTAATGAATTTGTGATTGGTAGTACAGCGGCGCCAACAATATCGGTGATGACAGACGGCGCCAGG
The DNA here is from genome assembly GCA_040387035.1 of Pseudomonadota bacterium. Taxonomy (GTDB): domain Bacteria; phylum Pseudomonadota; class Gammaproteobacteria; order Burkholderiales; family Methylophilaceae; genus Methylotenera_A. Next base: position 21,140 of record JAZKEN010000050.1, read on the forward strand.
CTGACGCCAGCACACGGGCTGACAATCGCTGCGTGTGCAGCGCCCATGCTGTTAATCATCGCTGCTGTAACCATGACAGCAGCAAAAATCGTTCGCGGCTGGTGAATCATGCTGGGTTTTGCCACGATGCCAGCATTGTTTTTTGACATTAGTATGCCCTGAAAAACCCGCAATGACTTTTCAATAGGCGCTACGCTAATCCTGCTTTTTTTTATTGTTTTCATTTCATGCCTTTCAAATGGCGCCAGGTTGGCGCTAAACATTTAAAACAAACACTTAAGACTTTTTATTGTTACAAGTATAGACAAGGCATATAGCATGCCAAGTTAACAGAAAGATGATTTTTGATGGAATTTTTTCTAAAAATGCAAGAGCATATGCACACATTTAACAATATTTTACCAAGCATTCGAAGTGGTTTTTATTTAAGGCGAATGTAAACAATTTGTTTGCGCCTACATTTTCGCATGTGTTTTTATATGACATAAATGGGCACCTAAATAGCAAAAAGTGATTTTTTTGGTCAGTTTATTTAAGATTTTTTTGTTATATAGGTGTTCTAAATTTTAATAAATATATATATAAATCAATTAATTAGTGCGCAACATAATTTCATCGGTTTGAAAATTTGTATGCTGAACAATCATTATTTTCTAGCCATATCTCGTTTAAGTTTTTTATTTAAAGTCAGAATCCACCTACTCTTTTTTCAGCGTCCACCCAATAACTGTAAGGGCTTTGCCCATATAAAATTCGCACAAGTCAAATCAATTGTAATTAGTTTTGACATCCATCTTAAACGTTGATAATTGGGGAAACAGCATGAGTGAAAGCGTCTTTGTAGCAGGCATAATGATTGCAACTGGTTTTTTGGCGGGTTCGTTAGGATTTACGTTAGGAATGATTTTTTAGATATTGCCTATCTTTGTACTAAGCGGTATTTCACTTTGTAAAGTTAGCTCTGCAATGCATTCAGCTTGATTCAGGCATATAATAGTTTTATCCAGGCCAGCTAAAATCACTATTTGTTGGATTGGCCAAAAAACTGTTTTTTGCACGCCATCTCGCATTGGAGGTAACTGCAGATGCAAACATTATCTTCTATCAAAGGTATTTTATTCGATTTAGATGGAGTGCTTTACGTAGGGCCGCAGGCCATTGCAGGCGCTATTAATGCCGTCAGAAAAATTCAGGCAAGCCATATAAAATGCCGCTTCGTGACCAATACCAGCACGCTTTCATCGCAATCGCTGGCACACAAAATCAATGCCTTGGGATTCTCAATTCCCGTTAATCAAATTATCAGTGCACCGCAAGCCACCTATCTTTATTTAAAGCATCAAGCAAATCCATCCTGTCGCCTGTTAATGGGAGACGATGTCAAAAAGGACTTTGCAGAGTTCAGCCGTATTGATGGGCCGGTCAATTATATTGTGATAGGCGATATTGGCGATAAGTGGTCATACCCCTTAATGAATCAGGTATTTAACGATTTGATGCAAGGGGCAAAGCTGATTGCTATCCACAAAAACCGATTCTGGCAAACAAAACATGGCCTGCAAATGGATATAGGCGGCTTTATTGATGCCCTGGAATATGCCAGTGGTGTTAAAGCGATGATCATTGGCAAGCCTTCAGCTGATTTTTTTCAAATCGCTTTGGATGATATGGGCTTGCAAGCTTCTGAGGCTGCAATCATAGGTGACGATATTGATGCGGATGTGGGCGGAGGTCAGCAAGTGGGTTTAAAAGGCATTCTGGTTAAAACCGGCAAATACAGGCAGGGCTACACAGAGGCATCTGCTATCAAGCCGGATGTCATCATCGATTCGATAGCAGATTTGCCTGAAATACTGGGCTTATAGATGCAACAATAGACCACCTTGTTTATTATCTTGTCCCGGTCCTAAATTTTGCTGCCTCTTCCCAGCCGCTGGTCGCGTTTCCTGTGCTATAAGAATGCGCACCAGCGCCGGCCAGGCGTCCTTTATTCACAATCAGGTATTCTTCGCGGATAGGGCGGCCTTCAAACCAGCATTCCAGAATTTCACGCGTGCCTGCTGCATAGCGTGCTTGCGCACTCAGGCTGGTACCAGAAACGTGCGGGGTCATGCCATGGTTAGGCATGGTGCGCCAGACATGATCGCGTGGTGCAGGCTGCGGAAACCACACATCACCAGCATAACCCGCCAATTGACCGCTTTCCAACGCACTTGCGATTGCGTCGCGGTCACAGATCTTGCCGCGCGCGGTATTAATGATATAAGCGCCACGCTTCATTTTAGCAATCAACTGCTCATTAAACATATGCTCGGTTTCCGGGTGTAGCGGGCAGTTGATGGTCACAACATCACACACCCCGACCATAGACTCGACATCCTTGTGAAAAGTCAGGTTAAGTTCTTTTTCAGTTTCGGGTGCCAAGCGGTAACGATCGGTGTAATGTAATTTCACATCGAATGCTTTTAGCCTTCTCAGCACGGCTAAACCAATGCGCCCTGCGGCCACAGTACCGACATTCATTCCTTCAAGGTCGTAAGAGCGTGTGACGCAATCGGCAATGTTCCAACCGCCTTTGACCACCCATTGGTACGAAGGAATATAGTTGCGCACCAAACTGAGAATCATCATCACCACATGTTCAGAAACGCTGATGCTATTGCTATAGCTCACTTCGGCAACCGTAATACCGCGCTTGATGGCGGCTTGCAAATCAATATGGTCTGAGCCGATACCAGCCGTAATCGCCAGTTTAAGTTTTGCTGCCTTGGCTAGACGCTCTGCTGTCAGGTAGGCTGGCCAAAAAGGCTGCGATATGATGATGTCGGCATCCGGCAGCTCTTTTTCAAAGCGGGAGTCAGGCCCATCCTTGTCAGAGGTCACCACCAACTGGTGACCAAGTGATTCAATGAATTTACGCAACCCCAGTTCGCCAGATACACTGCCTAGCAACTGCCCTGGTTTGAAGTCTACGGACCTCGGGGTGGGGAGTGTCTGGCCACCGGGGTAAGCTTTAATTATCGGTACATTGTCACGCGCGTAGGATTGCGGATAGCCAGTGACCGGGTCATCGTAGAGTACACAAAGTACTTTAGTCATTTTCAGTCTCCTTTGCTTAATTGGGTTTCAGGCAGCTTTTTCATAGAGAAGTACCAGTCTTTAACCAGATACTCCTGGTTTCCTGCCCGCAGCTCTGCATCCTCCATCGTCACTGGCGCGGGTACAATCACTTCTTTACCGTGCTGCCAATTAGCCGGGCATGCCACTTTATTGGCATCGGCGGTTTGCAAGGCATCGACCACACGCATGATTTCGTCAAAATTGCGCCCAACGTTCATCGGGTAATAAATCATGGCACGTAGGATACGTTTAGGATCGATAAAGAACACACAGCGTACCGTAGCGGTATTGCTGCTTGGTTCATGAATCATGCCGTAAAGTCGCGAAATCTTTTGATCCAGGTCGGCAATGACAGGGAAGTTGATGTGGACATTGAATTTTTCCTGGATATTGCGCATCCAGGCGATGTGGCTGTAAATGCTATCGACTGAGCAGCCCAGCAAAGCCACGTGTTTTTGTTCAAACTCGTCTTGCAGTTTTGCAAACGCGACAAATTCAGTCGTGCATACCGGGGTGAAATCGGCCGGGTGGGAAAATCGGATAACCCATTTATTTTTAGCCCATTCCGATAATCGGATCATACCCATGGTGGTTTGCGCTTCAAAGTCAGGCACGGCCGCGTTCAATTCTAGCCTGGCAGGGGTGGTTTCAACTGATATGGTATTCATTACAAGCCTCCTTGCACCTGTAACTCCATGCATCAAGGCTGTGAACATCTCATTGGCAAAGAATGAAGGCGCATCACAAAAAACACTATTTACGTCACAAAATAGGACAATTTTCCACAAAAAAAGTTTGCCTTTTTCATGCCATGTTCAGCATTTACACGTTGGGTAAATACTTATCCTTAATGGGCTGCAAAACTAGCATTTCTTCAATAACCAGATTAAAAAAATTGGCACTTTTGCGTACACAAGATGTCACACTAATGCTGCAAAACACTATTCAATTTTGGACTTAACTTTCAAAAAAAGGAGAACAAAAATGGCAGTTATTGACCGTGTATTGGTAGGAGAAGCACTCGTTATCGAAGATCGTGCAGATGGCCACGGTCTGGATTTACTCAATGTGGCGCATATCGACCTGATCATGGGGCCGCGCGGAAGCTATGCGGAACAAGCTTTCTGCCGCGCGCTTACCGACCAGAAAGATGGCGCGAATGGCTTGCTGGCCATTACCGCGCCCAATATGATGACTAAACCCGCAACTGTGATGTTTAATAAAGTCACCATTAAAAATGGCAAACAGGCGTTACAGATGTTTGGTCCAGCACAGCGTGGTGTATCCATGGCGGTAATGGACAGTGTGGCAGATGGCACGATTCCCAAAGAAGAAGCGGAAAATGTGTTTATCTGCGTGGGTGTATTTATCGATCGCAAAGCTGATAATGATAAACGCGTGCAGGAATGGAATTATCAGGCGACCAGGCAGGCAATCAAGAATGCGGTTGCACGAGAGCCAAAGGTAGACACTGTCCTTAAAGAGTATAAAGAGACAGTCCATCCATTCCAAGCCAAATGATACGTTTTAAATCAAGTTCTTATGGCTATAAAGTCGTATTAGCAGGCTGGCACACAAGACCGCATTAGCGGATGGTGATTTCTTTAATAAAACGCACCCGGCTATTTTGCAGTTTCACCTTGGCTTCTAATCCATGCAATCACTTTTAAGGTTTCATCAGGAGATAAGCCATTACTGTGGTTGCCAGGATCCATTACACCTTGACCTTTACCACTCATGCCGCCATTTGTACCTGCCCAGATAATTTCGAACATTCCCTTATCGGTAGCACTTTTTGAATGGTTATATTTAGGGCCAGTAAGGCCAGCTGCAGTCTGTCCCTGAGCTTGAGCACCATGGCATTGCGCACAGGAATAAGTTTGATAGTGCTTTTTACCACTTGCAATCGCGGCCGCATCACCGTTATAAGGATTCACGCCGGTATTTAAAAACTTTTTGGATTGTTCCGTATTGAAAAGGCTTGAGTCAATTTTCATTGCCTGGCCAGTCTTGGTGTCCACAAACCCCTGCTCGGCGAAAGCAAAATTGGGTAATAATACTAGCGGTAAACTCACTATAAAAAGTGTCGATTTAATATAGGACATGTGCATCTTAAACCTCCTTGTCGGATAATTGATATCCCAAGCGGTGATTAGAAGTAACCTAATTTATATATGGGCTATGCTTAACTATAAATAAACAGGATAGGGCTGGCTGTAAGACTGGCAACGATTATTTTGTAAGAGTGGGCCGACGTAAGCTTAGGCCTGGGTTGCCCAGTACATCAAAATTTACAATCAAGGCTTTGAACAACTACCGATTTAGACAGTCTATTTTTGCTGTTGGCCAATAAAACGATTAAATTTTCGCAAGCGCCGGAAATAATTTTATACAATGTAAGCGTATTCCTACATTGGGTTTCTGATTGGCCGATTTATTTTAGATTGAATATTCATTAGAATTTTCCTGATTTATATTTTGCTTTCATTTCATCTGCAAACCTTTACTAAAACATCTTTATATTTACATAGACTAGATTGCTGAATAACACTATGAATAAATTTCGAGCGATATTGTCTTTAATTGCAGGTTCCACACTGGTTTCAAGTGCCTTGTTGTTGGCAAGTTGTAGCCAATCCGCCAGCGAGGGTAAGCCAGAACTCAAAGAGTTGCCGCAAGTCGGCGTTATAACGGTTCAATTGCAAACCCAATCTATCATGACCGAGCTGCCAGGGCGCACGGTAGCGCGCATGATTGCCCAGGTAAGGCCGCAAGTCGGTGGCATTATCCAGAAACGTGTATTTACCGAAGGTGCCAATGTAAAAGCAGGTGACTTGCTCTACCAGATTGATCCGGCACCGTTTCGTGCCGTTTATGAAAGTGCACAGGCCAACGTCAAAAAATCGGAAGCTAACCTGCTTTCGTTAAAATCCAAGGCGGAGCGTTACGCTGAACTGGTCAAAATCAATGCCGTCAGCAAGCAGGATAATGACGATATCAATGCCTTGTTCAAACAGGGCGAGGCGGATTTGTCGCTGACAAAAGCGGCATTGGAAACGGCACGTATCAATCTTGGTTTTACGCGAATCGTTGCCCCCATTTCAGGCCGCATCGACGTATCGGCAGTGACGCCCGGTGCATTGGTGACAGCGAATCAGGAGTTGGTATTGACCACTATTCAGCAGCTAGATCCCATTTATGTGGACATCACCCAATCCAGCAATGAGCTTTTAAGGCTTAAACGTGAATTTGCCGACGGCAATTTAACCAAGGCAAGTAACAATGAGGCGCGCATCAAGGTGGTATTGGAAGATGGCAGTATCTATAGTCAAGAAGGCATACTAAAATTTAGCGGAGTGACCGTTAACCCCACTTCTGGCGCCGTTACGTTAAGGGCGGTCGTGCCTAATAAAGAACAGCTTCTATTGCCGGGTATGTATGTGCGAGCGCGCATTCAAGAGGCGGTAAAAGAGCAGGCGATACTTGTGCCACAGCAGAGCGTGAGCCGTAATGCGCAAGGTGAGGCGACGGTGCTGATTGTGAATAAACAGGGTGAGGTCGAGTTACGCACGCTGTCGGCAGATAAATCGGTGGGTAACCAGTGGCTAGTCAATGAAGGCTTGGCGGAAGGCGATCAAGTCATCGTCGATGGCGCCCAGAAAATCAAGATCGGTGACAAAGTGAAGCCGGTTAAAGTCGAGGCGTTAGCTAGCGCTGTTCAAGCAATCAATCCGCCAAACAATCGATAAAGAGAATACATGGTTCGCTTTTTTATAGATAGGCCCATTTTTGCCTGGGTAATATCCATTGTCATTATGTTGGCGGGGATTGGCTCTATTTACCAATTATCCCTTGAGCAATACCCGGATATCGCGCCTACCCGCGTCAGCATCAGGGCAAACTATACCGGCGCTTCCGCACAAACCATTCAAGATTCAGTCACCCAGGTCATCGAGCAGTACATACAGGGTATCGATAACCTGAGTTATATGTCATCCACCAGCAATGCTTCTGGTGGTGCGAATATTTCGCTGACTTTTGATGCAGGTACCGATCCTGATGTGGCACAGATCCAGGTGCAGAATAAATTGCAACAAGCCTTGCCGCGCCTGCCGCAAATCGTGCAAAGCCTGGGTGTCACGGTGACCAAAACCGGTATCGATTACCTGATGATCATCTCCCTTATCTCTGATAACCCGGATGTGAAATCGACCGATATCGGCGACTATATTTCCAGCACGCTGCTTGACCAGATCAGCCGCGTGGATGGGGTGGGTGAGGTGCAGGCAATCGGTTCGGGCTATGCCATGCGCATCTGGCTTAACCCGAATCAGCTGCAGAAATATAATCTGATACCGTCCGATGTCAGCGCCGCCATCGTTGCGCAGAATGCTGAAGTGTCTGCAGGCCAGCTTGGCGCCTTGCCAGCGGTGGGTGGCCAACAGTTGAATGCCACCATTACCGCGCGCACCAAGCTGCAAACCGTTGAAGAGTTTGAAAATGTGGTGCTAAAAACCGGCACAGATGGCGCAGTTGTCTATTTGAAAGATGTGGCGCGTGTTGAATTAGGAGCGGATAGTTACACGCCTGTCACATCGTTTAAAGGCCAGGCGTCAGCAGCCATTGGCGTCAGGCTGGCAGAAGGGGCCAATGCATTGGGAACAGCCGAGGCGGTGTTAACCAAGCTGGACCAATTAAAGACATTTTTCCCTAATGACTTAAAGCTTAAGACAGCGATCGGCTACGACACCACGCCGTTTGTACGCATTTCGATTGAAGAGGTGGTCAAGTCACTGGTTGAAGCGATTATCCTGGTGGTACTCATCATGTACCTGTTTTTGCAGAACTTCCGTGCGACCTTGATCCCCGCCATCGCGGTGCCGGTGGTATTGCTGGGTACTTTCGGGGTGCTGGCAGTATTCGGCTATTCCATTAATACCTTAACCATGTTCGGCCTGGTGTTAGCCATTGGTTTGCTGGTAGATGACGCCATCGTGGTGGTTGAAAATGTGGAACGCGTGATGAGTGAAGAAGGCCTGTCGCCCAAAGAAGCCACGCGCAAATCCATGGATGAAATCACGGGTGCCTTGGTCGGCATTGCGTTGGTGCTATCCGCCGTATTTGTGCCGATGGCGTTTTTTGGCGGCTCAACCGGTGTGATTTACCGGCAGTTCTCCATCACCATTGTGTCTGCCATGCTGCTGTCTGTAGTGGTTGCGCTAACCTTAACACCGGCTTTGTGCGCGACCTTGCTTAAACCCGCAGACCCTGAACACAAACAAAAACGCGGATTCTTCGGCTGGTTTAACCGCAATTTTGACCGTGCTTCCACGCGTTATCAATCCACCGTGGCCGGCTTATTGCAACGCAAATTATTCGCCGCAGCGATCTATGGCCTGATTGCCCTGGTGATGGCGATACTGTATTTTCAATTGCCTACTTCATTTTTACCCGATGAAGACCAGGGCATATTGTCAGCCCAAGTGCAGCTACCGGTTGGTGCAACAGATACCCGCATGAGCGCGGTGATGAAAGAAGTGGAAAAATACCTGCTGGCAAAACCGGAGATCGATTCTATTATCACCATCAGGGGCCAAGGCCAGAATGGCGCTGCCAGCCAGAATGCAGGGCGTGCCTTTATCAAGCTTAAGGATTGGGGTGAGCGCAAAGATATCGCACAAACAGCGCAGGCGCTGTCGCAGCAAGCAACAAAAGATCTGGCTTATATTCGCGATGCCAAGATTTTTATCGTCCAGCCTTCAGCGGTGCGTGGTTTGGGTGCCGCTTCCGGATTTACCATGCAGCTAAAGGATTTGGGTGGTTTAGGGCATGAAGCCTTGATTAAGGCGCGCGACCAGTTTTTATCATTAGCTGCCCAAGATAGCCGACTCAACAAAGTGCGCAGCAGCGGTCTGGATGATACGCCGCAATTCCGCATCAATATCGATGACAAAAAAGCCGGCGCTTTCGGCCTGACGCCTGCAACGATTAACAGCACCCTGTCTATTGCAGTCGGTGGTAATTACGTCAACGATTTTATTGATAGAGGCCGCGTCAAGAAAGTCTACCTGCAGGCCGATGCGCCCTATCGCATGCAGCCAGAAAACATTAACGACTGGTATGTGAGAAATGCCAATAATGAGATGGTGCAGTTTTCATCTTTTGCCAACAGTAATTGGACTTATGGCTCACCGCTTTTAGAGCGCTTTAATGGCGTATCGTCGGTAGAAATAGTGGGCGAGACCGCCAGCGGCATCAGTTCAGGTGATGCGATGAAGGCGGCGGAGGAAATCGCCGCTAAATTGCCGGAAGGTATTGGTTATGAATGGAGTGCGCAATCCTATCAAGAACGCTTGTCCGGCTCACAAGCGCCATTACTTTATGCGATTTCAATCCTGTTCGTATTCCTGTGCCTGGCGGCTTTGTATGAAAGCTGGGCGATTCCATTTTCAGTATTGTTGATTATTCCGCTGGGTATAGTAGGCGCCATTCTGGCCACTACACTGCGCGGCATGACGGCGGATGTGTATTTTCAGGTCGGCTTACTGACGACAGTTGGGCTTGCCGCCAAAAATGCCATCTTGATCGTGGAATTCGCCAAACATTTGCAGGAACAGGGAAAATCCTTGATTGATGCAACATTGGAAGCCGTGCATCTGCGGCTACGACCCATATTGATGACATCACTCGCCTTTATATTTGGTGTGCTGCCATTGGCACTCAGTAGCGGCGCCGGTGCTGCCAGCCGCCGTGCAATCGGTACTGGCGTGTTTGGCGGCATGCTAACGGCCACTTTATTCGGCATCTTTTTTGTGCCTTTATTCTATGTATTGATACGCACCTTATTTCCGCATGATTATGAAAGTAATAGCCTGAAAAGTGTGCCAAAGGTTGAGGCAGCAAAGGTTGAGGTATAAGTAATGATAAAAAAACCATTGATGAGTCTGGTGATACTTTCAAGTTTGCTGTCTGGCTGCAGCTTTATGCCTGAGTTTATGCGGCCCAAAGCGCCTGTAGCCGATAATTGGCCAACTGCGGAACAAAGCCCGGGCTCTCAAACTACCGATATTGGCAAAGCGGCCGATATCGGCTGGCGTGAATTTTTTGTTGATGAAAAATTGCGCAAGGTGATTGAGCTGGCACTCCAGAATAACAGGGATCTACGCGTAGCGGCCTTGAATATAGAACGTGCACGCGCGCAATATCAAATATCGTCTTCAAACCTGTTTCCTACCGTCAATGCTTCAGGTAACGCCAGTATTCAAAAGAGCGGGGCGGGTAGTTCAGGCAACAATAATTTAGCGAATATCACCAATAATGGTGTCATTCAACAATCTAACGATTCCAGCGGCGAAGTCACACGCAACTACCGTGCAGGTGTCAGTTTCAGTAATTATGAGATCGATTTCTTTGGCCGCATCCGTAGTTTAAAAGAACAATCGCTGCGTTTGTACCTGGCAACTGAAGAGGCAAGGCGCAGCGCGCATATCGCATTGATTGCGGAAGTCGCCAATGCCTGGCTTACCTTGCAGGCCGATAAAGAGCGGCTAAAACTGGCACAGGACACTTTGCAAAGCCAGCAAAGCTCTTATGATCTCAATAAAGCGCGATTTGATATCGGCATAGCCAATGGGCTAGATCTGCAACAATCGCAAATCAGTGTCGATACGGCCAAAGTGGATGTGGCACGATTCACTAGCCAGATTCAGCAGGATGAAAACGCATTGGTACTGCTGATTGGTTCCAACCTGCCTGCCGAACTACGCCCTGATTCGCCCTTGCAGGCGGCAACCATACTGGCGGATTTGCCGGCGGGAATACCTTCTGAAGTGTTGCAACAAAGGCCAGACGTGTTACAGGCGGAATATAATTTGCAGGCCGCCAATGCCAATATCGGTGCCGCGCGCGCCGCGTTTTTCCCTACGATTGCGTTAACAGCATCCATCGGGTCTGCCAGCAGTGAGCTGAATAACCTGTTTTCAGCTGGCACCGGCTTCTGGAATTTCGTACCGCAGATTGTGGTGCCTATCTTTAATGCCGGCCGCAATAAAGCCAACCTGGAAAGTGCGAAAATTGACCGCGAAATCACCCTTAACCAATATGAGAAAGCGATACAGGTCGCGTTCAGGGAAGTGGCTGATTCATTGGCGGTGAGGCAAACGCTAACCCAACAATTCAGCGCTCAGAGCTCACTTGTGGGCGCATCCAGTGAAAGTTATCGTTTATCCGAAGCGCGATACAAAAGCGGCATAGACAATTATCTGACGGTGTTAGATTCGCAGCGCACTTTGTATACCGCGCAGCAGAACCTGATTGCCATACGCTTGATCGCCTTTAGCAACCAGGTCACCTTGTATAAAGTGTTGGGAGGCGGCTGGAATGAGTTTACACCTAAAGCTAACAGCAATAATGGCGCGCAAAGCAAACCGTAATTGATTGCCGCATAGGGGATTTTAAATAACATGATTGAATTAAAAACCTACTTTAAAAAAATATGGGCAAAATTAGCCGAAATCTATGGCAGCAGCATCATTGTGTTTATGCTGTGGATGCTGGGTTTTGTCGTCCTGATTTGCTTGGCCGTTTTCGTTTTCTTTAATTCGGCTGCACCGACACGCTTAACGATTACGGCAGGTGAAGAGGGTAGCGTTTTTCAAAAGAACGCGCTCAAATACAAAACCATTCTGGCAAGGGAGGGCGTAACGCTCACCATACTGCCATCGAATGGTTCTATTGATAATCTGCATAAGTTGGCAGACAGGCGAGTTAATGTCGATATTGGTTTTGTGCAAAGTGGCGTTACAGGCGATGTTAAAGTCGACAAATTGATGTCGCTGGGCAGTATTGCCTATCAACCCATGATGATTTTTTACCGAGGCGAAAGTAAAAGCTTGATTTCAGACTTTACCGGGCAAAGATTGAATATTGGCGAGCCTGGCAGCGGTACACGTTCCTTGGCATTAAGTATATTGAAAGAAAACGGGATTTTACCCGGCGGCCCTACGCAACTTATTGAAAAGCCAAGCCTTAATCCGGTAGAGGATTTACTGCAGGATAAGATTGATGCCATATTCGTAATGGGCGACTCGGTGTCACTACAATTGATTAAAGACTTGGTGAAGACACCAGGCATCAATATCTTTAATTTTAGTCAGGCCGATGGTTACACCAGGCGCATTAAGTATCTGCATAAACTGGTTTTGCCGGAAGGATCAATCGATTTAGGCAAAAATATACCGGTCAACGATTTGAATTTAATTGCGCCCAGTGTTGAACTCATCGCGCGCGATACTTTGCATCCAGCCTTGTCAGATTTGCTGCTGGATGTAGCAAATGAAGTGCACGGCTCGGCCAGCTTGTTTGTGAAAAGGGGTGAATTCCCTAATCTCAATACTCAGGAATACCGCATCAGCCCGGAAGCAACACGCTATTACAAATCCGGAAAAAGCTTTCTGTATCGCGATTTCCCATTCTGGATGGCCAGTTTTATCAATAGGATACTGGTGGTTTTGGTGCCCTTGTTATTGATATTGATACCGGCCATTAAATTAGCGCCTAGTGTCTATCGCTGGAAAATCCAATTATCGATTTATCCTTTTTATAAAGCGCTGCTTGAGTTAGAGAAAGATGCATTCGGCTCAACCCTTGACGGTGACAAGCGTGAAGAAATCATGAATAAACTGGATCAGCTGGAGGCGAAACTGAGTAAAATAAAAATCCCTGCCGCGTTTGCCGATATGTTTTACGGCTTGCGTGGGCATATTAATTTTGTACGTACCCGGCTGCTGGCGGAACAGATTACCGATGCAACCGAATGAAAAATCACATGACTAATCTTTTATCATCAAGACTGAAGGCAGACAATGCAAGTGACTGATCTTGGCCCACTTCCTTTAACCCTCATCGCATCTTTAGTGATAGCCGTGATTCTGCTGGCGATACGCGTATTTGTAATGCAGCGCGTGCAGCAAAAACGCCAGCGCGAAAACAGGCAGGAATCTGAACGATTAAAATCACTGGTGGCCGCCTATCGCTCCCTAGCCGGGTCGTTTACCCCAGCCAGGCAAGACCATACTCCCCAGTTAGAAGAGACGCTTGCCGATATTATCTTGTTCGGCACCATTGCCCAAGTGGAATTATCTGTTGCTTGTGCAAACGCCTTGAAGAGTGAAGAATACGTTGATTTTCAGCCGCTAATTAAATCGCTGCGCGCGGACCTACGCACCCAGCTGGGGTTGGAACAAATTCCAAGCACGCTAGTGATGCCGGCGTCAGGTCCTGCCAGATTAGCTCATAGTGGCTTGGGCGAAAAAGAAGGTAAAGGGAATGGTGAATCTAGAGCTGGCGGCGGCGGTATGGGCGGCGGGGCAGCCGCAGGAGCGGGTGGCCTTAGTTTAGGCTTAATCGCTGCTGAGGCTAGCACGGCAAAGGATTAAGGCGGACTGTCTTAACTTTTCATACAAGTAATCAGCCGATTTTAATTTAGCCAATTTAAAACAATACCTGACAAAAATAAACCAAAGGCCTACAGTTATTAAACCGTAGGCCTTCGTTAATTGGTGCAGTCAACATGAATACACCGAAGCACTTCATTTTAGAGCTAAGAGAGTTTAAGTAAATCTTATTCGCAATGCTTACTCATTTAGCTTAAGAAAAAAACTCCATTATTTGTTGGTACCACCGGTACCTGTGCCAGCACCGCTAGTGGCATTGCCTGTACCCGCGCTATCGGTTTCCGTACCGCCAGAACCCGTGCCGGCGCCACTGCGGGCATCACCAGTTCCAGTAACATTGCTGTCATTTGTAGTAGCGCCTGTGTTGCTAGGTTTTGGCGTTGCACAGCCCACGCATAGAACCACAGCCATTAGCGCCATTGCTTTCCAAGCATTAAACTTTTCCATCACTAACTCCTTTTTAATTGACTTAAGGAATCAGCTTAGTTGAAAAGATTTGCTGTGTATGTGTGATGGGACACTTATCAAGCCTTAATAAACCCGATATTTATAGGCGTATTAGATGTGCATTACAATCTGATTCAATTTTTAAAGCGGCATAATATGCTTATTGATGCGCCCGAAGAGATTCTGCTCGCCGATCTTGTTTGCAGACTAAAAGAGTCTTGTTTTATATAAAAAATATCAAGCAAGCGCGTGGCTGGCCTGCTAGGAAAATTTAAACCTGTGAGCTTTACTGCTTTTGTGGTGATAAAAAAGTTAATGGATTACAATCGCTGAAGCAGGATTACAGCGTCTCTACATTAAGTCTTTTAAAAGACAAGAGATTCCAGCCATGTGCCATGAATGTATAGATATACAAATCCATGGTCTCTAAATTAACCTTTAGGTCGCAAAGGATTTCTGAGCAGATATGCCTATCGTTATAATTCTTTGCTGTGTGCTCGTCATCACAACGACCGTCTTGCACTATGAAGTTCTGCGACTCTTAAACATCTGGCTACCTGTGCTTCAAATACCCGAGCGTGCAAAGCTCGTAGTCGTCATCTTGACTGCTTTTGTCGCACACGTTATAGAGATGGCGTTATATGGCGCAACACTTTATGCTTTGGTTGCCTGGGTCGGAATAGGCGCGCTTCAAGGCAGCCCAAAGTTTTCGCTGATGGCCTGCATGTACTTCTCTGCGGAAACCTACACCTCTTTGGGCTTCGGCGACCTAACGCCTGTTGGCCCCATCAGGTTGCTAGCGGCACTGGAGGCGTTGAATGGACTTCTTCTTATAGGTTGGTCAGCATCATTTACCTATATCTCCATGGAAAAATTCTGGCGCGATGCACCACGACGCTGAGCCGATGCAAAGCTTTGCTAATGCACACCAGTTACCATCAATGCAGCCTAACCCTTCAATCCAATCATGGTGTAAAAAATGACTAAATCAGAGCGTTCAAAAAGTGATACAGCAAATGACAGTGATTGGATCTCACCCAATCATATGCATAGCTTAGTGCTTATTCTGGCCATATTGGTTGGTATTTATTTATGCTACAAAATCGCCTTGCCGTTTTTACCTGTACTAGCTTGGGCGCTAACCTTAGCGGTAATGTTTACCCCTTTGCAGCGCTGGCTTGAGTCAAAGCTTAAACGCCCTAATTTTGCTGCATTTATTTCTATTGTATTAATTGGATCAATTGTCATCATTCCTACCTTGCTGATTGGCGAGCAGTTACTAACGCAAGTAGTAAAGGGCTCTCAATTAATTGATACCAAATTAAATTCGGGCGAGTGGCGGCGTACTTTTGAGGCACAGCCTAGACTAGCGCCAATTGTTAATAAGATCGAACAGTATATTAACGTGCCGGATGCGATTAAAACGTTTAATAGTAAGCTGGGCAACGCGGCGGGCGGGTTTCTTAAAAGCTCCATCTTTCAGATCATCGGGTTTGTCCTGGTTTTTTACATGCTTTTCTTTTTTTTGCGAGACCGCCAATGGGCAATGCAGTCTATATCTTCTGTTTCACCGTTACCACAGTCTGAAATGAATATATTATTTAAACGGGTGGCCGATACAATTCATGCAACGGTTTATGGCACGTTTGCAATGGCTGCGGTACAAGGTACTTTGGGCGGGTTTATGTTTTGGTGGCTTGATCTGCCAGCACCTTTTCTATGGGGTGTGGTGATGAGCTTTTTAGCCATAGTGCCTATGCTGGGTGCCTCACTAATTTGGGTGCCAGCTGCACTTTTTTTGGCGTTAGAAGGTAATTGGATAAACGCCTTAATCTTAACTTTTTGGGGCATGCTGGTTGTGGGCACTATCGATAACTTATTAAGGCCAATCTTTGTAGGGAATCGACTAAGACTACATACTATTTTGATTTTTATATCCGTTATCGGTGGACTGCTTCAGTTTGGTGCGGCTGGTTTGATAATAGGGCCAGTCACACTTGCTGTAACAGTGGCTTTGTTAGAAATTTGGTTTAAAAGAAATTCGACTAAAACAACCAAATCTTAAAGCACCAATTCAAGTATTTAATTTGCTTATTTTATAGTCAATAAGATTTATTAGCTGGCACGATTTTGCTGGATCGAATGTGGGTTTTAGGCTCTCAAATGTCGAAGCTTTCAGCCCAAAGCAGTCGTTGGTGACTCTATATCCGTTTTGTTTTATTTGCCATTTGAAACACTCTATCCGGTACTTGGGCAATGTGCAGTTAATCATATGCTTCAGTTAGAAACCGTACAGACGCCGATTTTCGTGATAAGTAAGATTTGGTCGTCTAGGTGATATTAGTGTTAATCATGTAAATGAATTCGCTACGCGATTATAAATTTACAAATTGAATCACTCTTAGCCTAATGCAAATACGATTCAGGGAAAATATATGACCGACTGGGACGAAATACAGCAGCATTGGGAAGATTACAGGAAAAAAATATTAAGTAATTGGAACAAGCTAACCCCGGAACAGATTGATATCATTGATGGCAATCAAATTGC